>NZ_CP127385.1:637500-956250 GCF_030378205.1 Bradyrhizobium sp. NP1 | reverse complement strand
TTCGCCGCCTTCGCCGTCATCGCCGGCATGGCCATCATCATTTCCGCCGGCGCCGGCCTTGAGCTGCGCCATATCGGCGAGACCATGCTCGACCTCTCCGGGCGCGATATCCCCCGCCTTGCGGCCAGCCTGCAATTGTCGGCGCAGAGCGCCGGCCTCGCCGCCCAGGGACCGGCGCTGCTCGCCGCGCCGGGCGCGGACGCGCTGAATGAGCGCGTCAAGAAGATCGAGGAGATCCAGAAGGGCACGCTGGACAAGCTCGGCGAGATCATCGAGCTCGGCGCCGACAGGAACGTCGCCGCGGCGCTCGGCGAAACGGTCAAGAGCATCGACGAGGCGACCAAAAGCCTGGTGTCGGCCGCCCGCGAGCGGCTGGAGGCCGCCGCCGAGCATGACCGGCGCTACGCGGCGCTGCGCGCGGCGCAGGCCGCCTTCGTCGCCGCCGCGAGCCCCGCGATGCTCGACGTCCAGACCCAGCTCAACGCCATCCTCGGCTCCGCCAATCTTTCCGCCGACGACGCGACGGAGGCGGCGCGCATGGTCGAGCAGCTCGGCAACGTGATCGCGAACGGCAACCTGGCCGCAGCCGACATGACCGCGGCGCTCTCGGCCAACAACAGCGACACGCTGGACGCGATCGAGAAGCAGTTCAAGGAGACCGAGGCGCAGGTCAAGTCGAACCTCGAGCTGCTGCCGAAGAACAGCAGCAACCGCGCGCTCGGCGAGGCCGCGATGAAGCTGCTCGCGCTCGGCGAGGGCAAGAACCGCATCTTCAAGGTGCGCCAGAAGGAGCTCGACGCCAGCGACTACGGCCAGACCGTGCTGGAGGAGACGCGCAAGCTCAACGTCGGGCTCGGCATCAGCGTGCAGCAGCTCGTCGACGGCGTGCAGGGCGACACCAACACCTCGACCTTCCAGGCGCGCAAGGAGATTTCCCTGGCGACGCTGGTGATGATCGCGCTCGGGGCGTCGACCCTGCTCGGCTCGATCCTGTTCGTGTGGCGCTACGTCGGCGGCAACATCCTGCGGCGGATCAAGAGCCTGCAGCGCTCGATGCAGCTGTTGTCGGACGGCGACCTCGAATCGGAGATCTATCAGAGCCACCAGCACGACGAGATCGCCTCGATGGCAAACGCGCTGCAGGTGTTCCGCGAGAGCATGATCGAGGGCCGCGCGCTCTCCGCCGCGCAGGACAAGGACCGCGCCGCCAAGGCTGAGCGCGCCTCGCGCATGGAGGCGCGCATCGTCGAGTTCGAGCGCACCGTGCGCGCCGCGCTCGACAATCTGCAGCAGTCCGCCGATTCGATGCAGACCACGGCGCAGAGCATGGCGGCGACCGCCGACCAGTCGAGCGCCCTGGTGAGCGCGGTGGCGTCCGCGGCGGAAGAGACCTCGGTCAACGTGCAGACGGTATCGACCGGCACCGAAGAGCTGTCGTCGTCGATAGCAGAGATCGGCCGCCAGGTCGTCACCTCGGCCGCGGTCGCCGGCAAGGCGGTGGAGGAGGCAAGCGCCACCGACACCACGGTGCAGGGGCTGGCCGACAATGCGGGCCGCATCTCGGTCGTGGTCGACCTGATCCAGGTGATCGCCTCGCAGACCAATCTGCTCGCGCTCAACGCCACCATCGAGGCGGCGCGCGCCGGCGAAGCCGGCCGCGGCTTTGCCGTGGTCGCGGCCGAGGTGAAGAACCTCGCCAACCAGACCGCCAAGGCGACCGACGAGATCCGCGCCCAGATCGCCAGCATGCAGCAGGTGACGACGTCGGCGGTCGGCGCCATCAGGAACATCGGCGGCACCATCGGCGAGATCAACCAGGTGACCACGGCGATCGCCGCCGCGGTCGAGGAGCAGAGCGCGGCGACCCGCGAGATCGCCCGCAACATCCAGCATGCCGCCGCCGGCACCAAGGACGTCTCCAGCAACATCGTCGGCGTTGCCGCGGCATCTTCCGAGGCCGGCCGCGCCGCCTCCGACGTGCTCGGCGCCTCCGAGGCGCTGCGCCGCGAGGCCGACACGCTGCGCGGGGAGATCGACGCGTTCCTCACCAACATCCGCGCGGCCTAAAGCACGATGAGATTAGGTTGAATCGTCATCGCGCTTTCGGTTTTTGATTGAGCATGATCTCCGCGCAAACGCGTTCCGCGTTGGTCGCGAGGGAAAACCGGTGCACACTTTTCCGGATCATGCTCCTGTCCCGTTCCGGGACCCGGAAAATCCGCCCCTCCGGCTCCCGTCCGATTCGCTGTGAACGGGGGATGATGCCCTGACATGCCTTTTTCGGCTGGCGCTGCGCGGCCGGTGCAGCTAAGCCGATACCATGCATTCGAAGACAGACAGCGCGCAGTCCTCGGCGGAGGCATTGCGATACCCCTGGGAGAACCATCCCGGTCCCGACCAGGTCGTCGAGGTGATGCCGGGCGTGCTGTGGGTGCGGCTGAAGCTGCCGTTCCGCCTCAACCATGTGAACATCTACCTGCTCGCCGACGGCGACGGCTGGACCATGGTCGATTCCGGCTTCGGCAACGAGGAATCGATCGCCGCCTGGACCGCGCTGTTCGACGGTCCGCTCAAGGGCGTGAACGTCAGCCGGCTGATCGTCACCCATTCGCACCCCGACCATGTCGGCCTCGCGGGCTGGGTGATCGAGCGCTTCGGCTGCGCGCTGCACATGTCGCAGGTGGAATATCTGCAGTCGGTCTATCACCAGAACCGCGGCACCGAGGAGCGCCTCGACGCCCAGCGGCTGTTCTTCCGTCGCCACGGCATGGACGAGGGCCTGACCGACCTGCTGCTCGGCCGCGGCCAGGACTATCTGAAACGGGTCTCGGTGCTGCCGGCGTCCTACCGGCGCATCTCGCATGGCGACGAGATCTCGATCGGCACGCGGCGCTTCAAGGTCATCACCGGCGGCGGCCACGCACTGGACCAGGTGATGCTGTACTGCGCGGCCGACAAGCTGTTCCTCTCCGCCGACCAGGTGCTGAGCAAGATCTCGCCCAATGTCAGCGTGTGGGCGGTCGAGCCCGACCAGAACTCGCTCGGCGAATATCTGGCCTCGCTCGCGAGCCTCACCACCACGCTGCCCTATGACGCGCTGGTGCTGCCCGGCCATGGCGTGCCGTTCTACGGGCTGAAGACCCGCATCAAGCAGCTCGCCGACCATCACGAGGAGCGTTGCCGGATGATCGCGGATGCCTGCCGCGATACGGCGCAAACCTCCAAGGAACTCGTGCCGGTGGTGTTCCACCGCCATGCGCTGGACCCGCACCAGATGGGCTTCGCGGCCGGCGAACTGATCGCCCATGTCAACTACATGCTGGTCGAGGGCAGGTTGACCGCGAGCGAGCAGGACGGCGTTTTGCGATTTCGCACCACCTGATTTCCAAGAGGCGAGCAAGCTGTCCGCCAAACCAGAACCACCAATAACGCATGAGGCTATTCGTAGACTGGTCTCGCGCGACGATGACGAGGCCCTGGACGCTCTTCGTAGGTTGTCTGGAGCGAGCGATCAATTTCTACGGCGAACCGCTTTGGAAGTCATCGGCAAGCACAAACGCGGTCGTGAGCTCATCGCAAGCGTTTTGGACACCGTTCGTGACCCTTCTGACTACGTCAGGCGTACAGCTTGCGAGGTCATCGAACAATGGAAGTTGGTCGAAGCGCACGACCTGGTGCGGCCATTGCTGGCAGAGCCAGCGGCGTCCATGCGAGAGAGCGCACTTCGCGCTTTGGCTAAGATTTGGACTGACGCTGATTTTCAGCTGGTCTTCGAAATCTACAAGGAAGACCCCGAAATTGGCGTTCGCAGGGAAGCCGCCTGGACCCTAAGACAGAACCCCCATGCTGACAATTGGCAGGTGCTTTTCGATGCCCTTTGCGTAGACGCACTTCCACGGCATCGTACATGGGCCTGCGAACTGGCCGAGGCCTTTGGCGGCCCTAAGATCCTACCGGCCCTGTCATCGTTCGCAGATGACTGCGATGGCCACGTCCGAAAGGCCGCCGCACGCGCCAGGCAGATGGTAATTGGCCGCGGGCTTTCGCGGCCGGCGAACTGATCGCCCATGTCAACTACATGCTGGTCGAGGGCAGGTTGACCGCGAGCGAGCAGGACGGCGTGCTGCGCTTCAAGACCACGTGAGCGCGCATCTCGCCCGTTGATCCTTGTCAACCCGCAGCCCCTCGTTTCGGGTATCCCTTTCATCCGTCAACGGCTTAGCGGGGTTGGGATTCCGGCTCGACAGCAAAGCTGGAAAGGCTCTAAAAAGGGACCCGCCGCTTAAGGGGTTCCCTGGGTTCCGCGATGGATTACAGCAGCTTTTTTCACAATGCCCTCAACCGCCTGCATGACGAGCGGCGCTATCGCGTCTTCGCCGACCTGGAGCGGATCGCAGGCCGCTTTCCCCATGCGTTATGGCATTCCCCGCAAGGGCGCCGCGATGTCGTGATCTGGTGCTCCAACGACTATCTCGGCATGGGCCAGCACCCCAAGGTGGTCGGCGCCATGGTCGAGACCGCGACCCGCGTCGGCACCGGCGCCGGCGGCACCCGCAACATCGCCGGCACCCATCATCCGCTGGTGCAGCTCGAAGCCGAACTCGCCGACCTGCACGGCAAGGAAGCAGCCCTGCTGTTCACCTCGGGTTATGTCTCGAACCAGACCGGCATCGCGACCATCGCAAAACTCATTCCGAACTGCGTCATCCTGTCGGATGCGCTCAACCACAATTCGATGATCGAGGGCGTCCGCCAGGCCGGCTGCGAGCGGATCATTTTCCGCCACAGCGACATGGCTCACCTGGAGGAGCTGCTGCGCGCCATTCCGGCCGACCGGCCGAAGCTGATCGCCTGCGAAAGCCTCTATTCCATGGACGGCGACATCGCGCCGCTGGCGAAGATCTGCGACCTTGCCGAGCGCTACGGCGCCATGACCTATGTCGACGAGGTTCACGCGGTCGGCATGTACGGCCCGCGCGGCGGCGGCGTCGCCGAGCGCGACGGGGTGATGCACCGCATCGACGTGCTCGAAGGCACGCTCGCGAAAGCCTTTGGCTGCCTCGGCGGCTATATCGCGGCCAGCGCCGAGATCATCGACGCCGTGCGATCCTACGCGCCGGGCTTCATCTTCACCACCGCGCTGCCGCCGCCGATCTGCTCGGCCGCAACCGCCGCGATCCGTCACCTGAAGACCTCGAACTGGGAGCGCGAGCGCCACCAGGATCGCGCCGCCCGCGTCAAGGCGATCCTGACTTCGGCCGGCCTGCCGGTGATGTCGAGCGAAACCCATATCGTGCCGCTGTTCGTCGGCGACCCCGAGAAGTGCAAGCGCGCTTCCGACCTGCTGCTCGAGCAGCACGGCATCTACATCCAGCCGATCAACTATCCGACGGTCGCCAAGGGTACCGAGCGGCTGCGCATCACGCCCTCGCCCTACCATGACGACGGCCTGATCGACGGCCTCGCCGAGGCGCTGCTGCAGGTCTGGGAACAGCTTGGCCTGCCCCTGAAGCGCAAGTCGCTGGCAGCCGAATAGGCGCGCTCCCACACCGCCTTAACGACGATCCAAATTCCCGAAAATAAACGGGAATTTGGCTGTTGCCTGCGCGCGCGAGGCGTTAGATTTCAGCCAAACGGAGTTTTTCGGGGCGGCGGCACAAGGAGCCAGGCAGCGATGCTGCATGATTGGGGCGTGATCGCAGCCGCGTTCGGCTACATCGGGTTCCTGTTCCTGGTTGCGAGCCATGGCGACCGCCGCTCGCAGGTCCAGCGCGAGCGCGCGAGCGGCTGGATCTACCCGCTGTCGCTCGCGATCTACTGCACGTCCTGGACCTTCTTCGGCTCGGTCGGATTCGCCAGCCGCACCTCCGTCGACTTCCTCGCCATCTATATCGGCCCGATCGTGATGATCGGGCTGTGCACGCCGCTGTTCCGCCGCGTGATCCAGCTCGCCAAGTCGCAGCGCATCACCTCGATCGCCGACTTCATCGCGGCGCGCTACGGCAAGAGCCAGGCGGTCGCCGCCACCGTGGCGCTGATCGCGATCATTGGCTCGGTGCCCTATATCGCGCTGCAGCTCAAGGCGGCGGCCTCGTCGCTCGAAACCATCCTGAGCGAGGACCAGGCGGTCTCCCACATCCCGATCGTCGGCGACATCGCGCTGATGGTGACGCTGGCGATGGCCGCCTTCGCCGTGCTGTTCGGAACCCGGCATACCGACGCCACCGAGCATCAGCACGGCCTGATGCTCGCGGTCGCCACCGAATCGATCGTGAAGCTCGTGGCCTTCCTCGCTGCCGGCGCCTTCGTCACCTTCTGGATGTTCGATCCGCACGAACTGATCCAGCGCGCGCTGAAGACCCCCGAGGCGGTCCGTGTGCTCGACTACTCGCCTTCGGTCGGCAACTTCCTGTGCATGGTGGCGCTCGCGTTCTTCGCCATCGTGCTCTTGCCGCGGCAGTTCCACGTCAGTGCGGTGGAGAATTCCAGCGACGCCGAGATCAGCCGCGCGCGCTGGCTGTTTCCGCTCTATCTCGTCGCCATCAACCTGTTCGTGATCCCGATTGCGCTGGCAGGCCTCGTCACCTTCCCGTTCGGCGCCGTCGACAGCGACATGTATGTGCTGGCGCTGCCGATCGAGGTCGACGCCACCTGGCTCAGCCTTGCCGTGTTCGTCGGCGGCCTGTCGGCTGCGACCGCCATGGTGATGGTGGAATGCGTCGCGCTCTCGGTGATGGTCTCCAACGACATCGTGGTGCCGCTGGTGCTGCAGCGCGGCGGCAACGCGCATGAGGGCGCCGATTTCGGCGACTTCCTGCTGAAGTCCCGCCGGGTCGCGATCTTCGCCATCATGGTGATGGCCTATTTCTACTACCGCGCGCTCGGCAACACCCAGCTCGCGGCGATCGGCCTGTTGTCGTTCGCGGCGATCGCGCAGCTCGCGCCGGCCTTCTTCGGGGGGCTGTTCTGGCGCCGCGCCACCGCGCGCGGCGCGATGGGCGGCATGCTGGTCGGCTTCGCCGTGTGGGTCTACACGCTGTTCCTGCCGAGCTTCCTCGACAGCAGCACGGAAGGGCTGATGCTGCTCCAGCACGGCCCGTTCGGCATCGAGGCGCTGCGGCCGCAGGCGCTGTTCGGCGCCGACCTGTCGCCGCTGTTGCACGGCGTCCTGTGGTCGCTCGCGCTCAACCTCGTGACCTATGTGCTGCTCTCGCTGTCGCGCCGGCCGTCCTCGATCGAGCTGGTGCAGGCCGACCTGTTCGTGCCGAACACGCTGGCGCCGATCGCGCCGACCTTCCGCCGCTGGCGCACCACGGTCACCGTGCAGGACATCCAGACCACGGTCGCGCAATATCTCGGTCCCGACCGCGCACGGCAGTCCTTCGAGGCGTTTGCGACCAGCCGCCATATCCGGCTCGATCCGGCCGCGCCCGCCGATTTCGAGCTGCTGCAGCATGCCGAACACCTGATCGCGTCCTCGATCGGCGCGGCCTCCTCGCGGCTCGTGATGTCGCTGCTGTTGCGCAAGCGCACCGTCTCGGCCAAGGCCGCGCTGAAGCTGCTCGACGATTCCCACGCCGCGCTGCACTTCAACCGCGAAATCCTGCAGACGGCGCTCAACCACGTCCGCCAGGGCATCGTCGTGTTCGACGCCGACCTGCAGCTGATCTGCTCCAACCGGCAGTTCGGTGAATTGCTGGGACTGCCGCCACAACTGGTGCAGCTCGGCATGCCGTTGCAGGAGATCCTGGAATTCATGGCGGTGAGGAACGCCGATCCCGGCGACGGCGAAGCCGTGCTGGAGCGGCGCCTCGCCGCCTACACCACCGAGGGCGAGCCCTATCTGGAGCGCCTGCCGGACCGCCATCTCGTCATCGAGGTGCGCGCCAACCGCATGCCCGGCGGCAGCCTCGTCATCACCTTCTCCGACGTGACGCCGAGCTTCGAGGCAGCCGAGGCGCTGGAGCGGGCGAACGCGACGCTGGAGAAGCGCGTCCGCGACCGCACCGAGGAGCTGACCCGCCTCAACACCGAGCTTGCGCTGGCGAAGAGCGCCGCCGAGGACGCCAACATCTCAAAGACGCGCTTCCTCGCGGCGGCGAGCCACGACATCCTGCAGCCGCTCAACGCGGCGCGGCTCTATGTCACGAGCCTGGTCGAGCGGCAGAAGGGCGGCGAGGATTCGCGCCTGGTCGAGAACATCGACGATTCGCTGGAGGCGATCGAGGAGATCCTTGGCGCGCTGCTCGACATTTCCAGGCTCGATGCCGGCGCCATGACGCCGTCGATCTCCAGCTTCAAGATCGGCGACCTGATGCGCTCGCTCGAGATCGAGTTCGCGCCGATCGCGCGCGCCAAGGGCCTTGCGCTCACCTTCGTGCCCTGCTCGCTGCCGGTCAAATCCGATCGCTCGCTGCTGCGCAGGCTGCTGCAGAACTTCATCTCCAACGCCATCAAATACACCCCGCAGGGCCGCGTCCTGGTCGGCTGCCGGCGGCGCGGCCAGTCCTTGCAGATCGGCGTCTACGATACCGGCGTCGGCATTCCGATCCTCAAGCGCGGCGAGATCTTCAAGGAGTTCCATCGCCTCGAGCAGGGCGCGCGGATCGCGCGCGGGCTGGGGCTCGGTCTGTCCATCGTCGAGCGGCTGGCACGCGTGCTCAACCACGGCATCGCGATCGACGCCAATTCAGGGGGCGGCTCGGTGTTCTCGGTGACCGTGCCGACCGCGAAGGGCGTCAATCACACCGCCGCCGTCACCAGCGCGACGCCCTTGGCGCGCGCGCCGATGAGCGGCGCGCTGATCGTATGCATCGAGAACGACGCGGCGATCCTCGACGGCATGCGGACGCTGCTCACGGCCTGGGACGCCGAGGTGATCGCGGTCAGCGAGCCCGAGGCCGCGATGGAGGCGATCGAGGCCGCCGGCGGACGGGTCACGGGACTGCTGGTCGATTATCATCTCGACCGCGGCAATGGGGTCGCCGCGATCCGCGAAATCCGCCGCCGGTTCGGCGAGACGATCCCGGCAATCCTGATCACGGCCGACCGCAGCCCGCATGTGCGCCTTGCCGCGCGTGACGAGAAGATCGCCGTGCTCAACAAGCCGGTCAAACCGGCCTCGCTGCGCGCGCTGATCGGACAATGGCGCAGCCAGCAGATGGTCGCGGCGGAATAAGCCTTACGACAGGCCGGCTTGAGCCTTGCGCAGCGCACGCAGGCGGAGCCCGGCCGCAAGGGCGAGCATGGCCGACACCACGAAGCTCGCGGACACCCAGAAGGCGGCCTGCACCATCGTTGCATCCGCGGTCGCGGCTGACAGGCCGCTGGCACTTGCGATCAATCCCGCGATCGCGGCGCCAAACGCAAAGCCCATTTGCTGGATGGTCGGCACCGATGAGGCCGCAACCACTTCATCGCCCGCCTTGGCGCTGTCCATGATGCGATGCGCGACGAGCGGCCAGCACTGGCCGATACCGGCACCCAGCATAGCGATCGCCACGACCAGCAGCACAACGGGCGCCGCGCCGTTCGGACCGAGCAGCCCGATCGCGGCAAGACTCGCCCCCATGATCGCAGGACCGATCAACATCAGGCGGTCCGCCCAGCGGGCCGACACTCCGGCCGTCAGAAGCGAGGCGGCGCTCCAGCCCAGCGAGGCACTCGCGACGGTGAAGCCGGCCGAGAGCGGATCGAAGCCATGCAATTGCTGCAGGAACATCGGCACGTAGATCTGCAGCGGACTGAAGTTGATGCAGAGCAGCAGCGCGAGCCACAGACCGACGCCGGTGCTCGTGCGCCAGGAGAACGCGTCGCTTGGCAGCAGCCGGGGCGATGCCAGACGATCAAGCCGCAGCATCGCGACAAACGAGGCGATCGCCGTGACGATCAGGCCAAGCTTCAAGAATGACGATCCGACAGCAGAGGTGACCGACGTCGCGGCGATAGCAAGGCAGATCAGCGCAACACGGCCGAGAGGCACGCGCGCCGACGAAGCGGGCCGCGCCGCCGTGACCGGCGAGAGGACGAAGAAGGCTGCGGTCGCCAGCACCACGGCGGTCGCGGCGCTGGCGACAAAGGCACCACGCCAGCTGGCGAAATGGGCAAACGTCCCGCCGACCAGCGGGCCGATCAGCACCGACATGCTCCAGCTCGTCGACATCAGCGCGATCGTTCGCGACCACATGTGCTCCGGGAACGTGCCCCGGACCAGCACATAGGCGACGGCGGCCTCCAGACCGCCGCCGAATCCCTGGATCAGCCGGCCGGCCGCGATCCAACCCATCGCCGGCGCCAGCGAACACAGCGCAGCGCCCATACCGAAGATCGCAACCCCCACGCAATAGACCCGCCGAGCGCCAAGCGCAGTCGAGAGGACGCCGACACAGCTTGCCGCAACAATGGAGGAAGCCAGGTAGGCGGTGGTCGGCCAACTCAGCATTGTGACGCCGCCGAGTTCGCCGACGATTGACGGCAACACCGTTGTCAACATCAGCACGTTCATGGATTGCAGCAGCACGCCGCCGAGCAGGATGGTGAGCGTCGGAATCCATTCCCGCTTGAGGAGCGACCGCCACCCCTCCCGGACCACATCCTGCTTCATGGCGGAAGCCTCCTTCCGGACTGACGCTCCGGCAGTTGCCCGCGACAGAAATCATGTTATTTTAAATAGCATCTTGTTTCTAAAATATGCCCGTGAGTCAAGACGACACCCGCAGCCAGGATCGCATCCTGTTCCAACTGAAGGCGCGCGGCCCACAGACCGCCGCCGGTGTCGGCGCGCGCCTCGACATCACCCCTGCCGGCGCGCGTCAGCACCTCCTCAAGCTCGAAGCGGCGGGCCTCGTCGAGAGCGACGATCAGCGTGAAGGGCGCGGACGGCCGCGGAAGTATTGGCGTTTGACAGCGCGCGGCCACGGGCGCTTCCCCGACCGCCATTCCGACCTCACGCTGGATCTGCTGCGGTCGATGCACGAGGTGTTTGGCGAGCGCGGTCTGGAAACGCTGATCGCGCATCGCGAACGCGCCAGCATTGCCGACTACCGCAAGGCGGTCGGAACGCGGGGCTCGCTTCGACAGAAACTCTCAGCGCTCGCCCGGATCCGGAGCCAGGAAGGCTACATGGCGAGCGTGGTCAAGGACGCAGACGGCTTTCTTCTGGTGGAGAACCACTGCCCGATCTGCGCGGCGGCGGCGGCCTGTCAGGGCCTTTGCCGTTCCGAGCTTGCCGTGTTTCGCGCTGTGCTGGGCACCGACGTCATGATCGAGCGCGTCGATCACATCCTTGCCGGTGCGCGGCGCTGCGCGTACCGAATCACGCCGGCCGCCTGAGGTCAGGTCGTCGGCGTGGCCTGGCGCCACTGGCCGCCGGCGATCTTGGCGGCGGCGATCACCGCCTGCGTCCGGCTCTCGACGCCGAGCTTCTGCAGGATCGCCGAGACGTGCGCCTTGATGGTCGCCTCGGAGACGCCGAGCTCATAGGCGATCTGCTTGTTGAGCAGGCCCTCCGACAGCATCATCAGGACCCGCACCTGCTGCGGGGTCAGCGTCACCAGGCGGTCGCGCAGCCGCGTCATTTCGGGATCGGCGGCCGACGACAGGTCGGTGTCCGGCGGCACCCAGACGTCACCCTCCATCACCTTGAGGATCGCATCGCGCAGCGTTTCGACGCCGAAGCGTTTTGGGATGAAGCCGGAAGCGCCGAAGTCGAGCGAGCGGCGGATCGTGCCGCTGTCATCGCTCGCGGACACGATCACCACCGGCACGGCCGGATATTGCGCGCGCAGATAGATCAGCCCCGAGAAGCCCGAGATGCCCGGCATCGAAAGGTCGAGCAGGATCAGGTCGACGTCGGAATCCTGCTCGAGCAGCGCCGTCAGGTCCTGGAACGAACCGGCCTCATCGATCTTCGCCTGGGGCACGACTCCGGTGACGGCCTGCCGCAGAGCGTCGCGGAACAGCGGGTGGTCGTCGGCGATTACGAGACGGGTGCTGGCTGCAGTCATTTATTCCTTCTGAATGCTGTGACGGCCGGCAGGATCGCGCAACTCACGAGCCCAAAGGGAATTGGATTCTCCCCTTCCGAAACGTGGCATGCAAGCACACAATGTATGTTTGCGTATGTTTGCAAAAACGCAGTTAATCCAACGCCTTGTGCGCCGCAATAGCACGGCGCCGCCGGCCTGCGGTTGATCGCTACCAATTGCACGCGACGCGTGCGGAAAAGGCCAAAAGTCTTATATGGCGGGCCTTCACAGCGATGTTACCTTGGGGCGAACCCCAGGGTGGATCCGGCAGAGTCCGGATGGGGATTGCTTTGCATCAACGTTTTCGGGGAGCGAAATCCAGATGTCTACGATGGTTGCAACTCATACCGGTGCGGGAGGGATGACGAAGGACGAACGCTTCGTGATCCTCGCTTCGTCACTAGGTACCGTCTTCGAATGGTATGACTTCTACCTCTACGGCTCGCTCGCCGGAATCATCGGCGCGCAATTCTTCTCGGCCTATCCGCCGGCAACCCGCGATATCTTCGCGCTGCTCGCCTTCGCCGCCGGCTTCCTGGTCCGCCCGTTTGGCGCCATCGTGTTCGGCCGGATCGGCGACATCGTTGGCCGCAAATACACCTTCCTCGTCACCATCCTGATCATGGGTCTATCGACCTTCATCGTCGGCCTGTTGCCGAACGCGGCCACGATCGGCTTTGCCGCGCCGGTGATCCTGATCGCCTTGCGCCTGGCGCAGGGCCTGGCGCTCGGCGGCGAATATGGCGGAGCGGCGACCTATGTCGCCGAACACGCGCCGAACGGCAAGCGCGGCTACTACACCTCGTTCATCCAGACCACCGCGACGCTCGGCCTGTTCCTGTCGCTGCTGGTGATCCTGTTCACCCGCACCGCGATCGGCGAAGCCGACTTCGCGGTGTGGGGCTGGCGCATTCCGTTCCTGGTATCGGTGCTGCTGCTCGGCATTTCGGTGTGGATCCGGCTCCGCCTCAATGAATCGCCGATCTTCCAGAAGATGAAGGATGAGGGCAAGAGTTCGAAAGCGCCGCTGACCGAAGCCTTCGCCAACTGGAGCAATGGCAAGCTCGTGCTGCTGGCGCTGCTCGGCGGCACCATGGGCCAGGGCGTGGTCTGGTACACCGGCCAGTTCTACGCGCTGTTCTTCCTGCAATCGATCCTGAAGGTCGACGGCTATACCGCCAACCTCCTGATCGCGTGGTCGCTATTGTTCGGCACCGGCTTCTTCATCGTGTTCGGCATCTTGTCGGACAAGATCGGACGCAAGCCGATCATCCTTGGCGGCTGCCTGATCGCGGCGCTGACCTTCTTCCCGATCTTCCGCATGATCACCACCAACGCCAACCCGGCGCTGGAGAAGGCGATCGAAGCGACCAAGGTGGAGGTGGTGGCCGATCCCGCAGGCTGCGGCGACCTGTTCAACCCGGTCGGCACCCGCGTGTTCACCGCGCCCTGCGACACCGCCCGTGCCTTCCTGGCGCAGTCGTCGGTCAAGTATTCGACCGTCGCAGCACCTGCAGGTTCAGGGGTCAAGGTGACGGTGAACGGCAAGGAAGTGCCGTACACCGACGCCAAGGCCGGCAACCCGGCCGTCGCTGCGGCCGTTGCCGCCGCCGGCTATCCGAAGGCGGGAGACGCCGGCATCGTGAAGATGTCCAACCCATTCGACATCTTCCGTCCACAAGTGGCTGCGATCATCGGACTGCTCTTCATCCTGGTGATCTTCGTCACCATGGTGTACGGGCCGATCGCGGCGATGCTGGTCGAACTGTTCCCGACCAAGATCCGCTATACCTCGATGTCGCTGCCCTATCACATCGGCAACGGATGGTTCGGCGGATTGCTGCCGGCAACCGCCTTCGCGATCGTGGCCTCGACCGGCGATATCTATTCCGGTCTCTGGTATCCGATCATCTTCGCCGCGATCACCGCGGTGGTCGGCTTCTTCTTCCTGCCGGAAACCAAGGACGTCGACATCAAGTCGACCTGAGGAATCGCCGGGCGGCCGCCGCCCGGCGCAAACGCTTCTCGCAACACAACCGGCCGCGGAGCAATCCGCGGCCGGTTTGTCATTCAGTGCCGCCCGTGAACTGCAAGACGATTTCGCGCCGGTGCGGGCGGGCGCGGTGCTCGATCAGGTAGATCGCCTGCCAGGTGCCGAGCGCGAGCCTGCCGCCGATGACAGGCACGTGCAGCGAGGTCGCCGTCAGCATCGTTTTGACATGCGCCGGCATGTCGTCGGGACCTTCGGTGTCATGGCGCCACCCGGCATTTTCCGGCGCCAGCCGCGCCAGCGCCGTCGTGAGGTCCTCAAGCACGGTCGGATCGGCATTTTCCTGGATCGTCAGCGACGCCGAGGTATGGCGGATGAACAGCGTCAACGCCCCCTCCTTCGCGCCGATCTCGCGCACGAAAGCCGTGACCTCGCCTGTCAGATCGGCAAAGCCGCGGCCGCGGGTCTGGACCACGAGCTGCGACGAGGCGATGCGGGTCGCACCGACGATCGAGGGCGCGGAACGCGAGATCGAATTCACGAGCGTGTCTCAAATCTTGCCGGAGACATCCTTCTGCACCCGGTTGGCCATCTCCATCAGCCGCCGCCACGCGCGTTCCAGGAACGACATCACGCGGTCGACATCCTGGTCGCTCGGCAACGGAATCTCGATCTTGCGCGCGCCGTCGGCTACCTTCGGCTCGGCCTTGTTCAGCGGGTCGGATTTCGGCAGCGGCTCGTCGATCTTGCCGGTTACCGTGGAATCGTGCTCCGCGAGCCGCGCCTTCAGCTTTTGGTTTTCCGCCTGCAGCCGGCCGATCTCGGCATCGAACGCCGCGCGCTCGTCCGGCACCACATAGCAGGCCCACCCCTGCTCGGAATTGGTGCAACTCGACACCGCGCCGGTGCGGGTATCGAGCCGCATCACGCCGCCGGTCACGAGCGACAGCGTATAGCGGCCGTTCTCATTGTCCGGCAGCCCCTCTTCGGCGCGCATCGCGCTCGCCGTCACACAGCAGGCCACCGCGACCACCGCGACGAGAGCGGCGGGAAACTTCGAGGACGGTGTGCTCATGACGTTGCTCCGCAAAACCCTTCCCCGATCCTATACCTGCGCTCCCTGCGGCGCACGGCTCACCTTCAACGCATGAAAGCGGACGTTCGATCCGGCAGCGGCCCTGCCACAGACTGCCGACGCGACGGAAAGCCGCGCGTCCCGCCTTGCGATGGGACCACCCGGTGCGAAAAATCGCCGCTGTCCTCGCTCGCGACGGACCGCACCGGGGCCGGCCGCGACACGGCCGGAACGGCCGTCGGCAGGTGACCGGATCGATTCCATGCCGCTGCGCTGTGCGATGCGGCGGCAGCATCGCGGCCAGCTGCCGGCGCGCACAATTTTCGCAATCAGGTCAAGGTTTTAGGTAGTAGAGCCGCAATCTTGACTTGGTTGGACGTGGTCAGTATGGTCCGCGCGGCTTTTAAGGGCGACGGGCGTTATTTTCATTCACCCGCTTCGTTTCGGGGCTCTGCAGCATGGCTGAAGGCACGGACGATAGTGAGAATGGGGATCGCGACAAGTCCGACGAAGCTGCGCTTTCCGCAAGGCTCGGAAGTCTCGACCAGCGGTTGTCCGAAATTCGCGGCAGCCGCCAGCTCAGGACTGATCAAACCGCCCATGAAAGCGGAAACGGGGCTGCCAGGGCATCGGCCATGGCGCGCGGTTTCCAGCTTTCCTCGGAGTTGATCGCCGGCGTCGTTGTCGGGGGAGTGATCGGCTGGGGCATCGACCATTGGCTGTCGACGTCGCCGTGGGGACTCATCGTGTTTTTTCTGCTCGGCTTCGTCGCCGGCGTGGTCAACGTGGTGAGGTCTGCGGGCGTGGCTCGAGGCAGGCACTGAGCGCTGGCGGGAAGTAGAGACGTTTGCAATTCGATTGCCGGCAAAGGCCGGCGAACCAAGGCCGCGCGGATGAAAATCGACCCGATTCATCAGTTCAACATCGAGCCCCTCTTCACGATCGGCCATATCGGCAATCACACGATCGCCTTCACCAATGCCTCGCTCTACATGTTCGTGGCCGTCGGTCTGATCGGCGCGCTGATGCTGGCGAGCGGTCGGCAACTGGTTCCCGGGCGGCTGCAGTCGGTCGCCGAAATCACCTATGAATTCGTCGCCTCGACGATCCGCAGCACCGCCGGCGCGGAAGGCATGAAGTTCTTCCCGCTGGTATTCTCGCTGTTCATGTTCATCTGCGTTTCGAACCTGGTCGGCATCATTCCCTACACCTTCACGGTTTCGAGCCACATCATCGTCACCGCGGCCTTGGCGCTGCTGGTGTTCTTCACCGTCCTGATCTACGGCCTCTACAAGAACGGCCTGAAGTTTTTCGGCATCTTCGTGCCGTCGGGCGTTCCGATCTACATCCTGCCGCTGGTCATGTTCATCGAGATCCTGTCGTTCTTCCTGCGGCCGGTCTCGCACAGCGTGCGTCTGTTCGCCAACATGCTGGCCGGCCACATCGCGCTGAAAGTGTTCGCGGGGTTCGTCGCGATGCTCGGCGTCTCGCTCGGCGCCATCGGCTGGGTCGGAGGGGTGATGCCGCTCGCGCTCACCGTCGCGATCTACGCGCTCGAGATCCTGGTCGCGTTCCTGCAGGCCTATGTGTTCGCGATCCTGACCTGCATCTACCTCAACGACGCCATTCATCCGGGACACTAAGCGGTCCGGGGAATTTCCACCCACCCTTCGTCTTTTTCCTAAGGAGCTAAAATGGAACCGGCAGCAGCAAAACTTATCGGCGCGGGCATCGCGTGCATCGGCATGGGCGGTGCGGGCGTCGGCGTGGGCGTCATTTTCGGCAACTACCTTGCCGCGGCGGTACGCAATCCGTCCGCCGCGCAGGGTCAGTTCGGCAACCTGATCTTCGGCTTCGCCGTGACCGAAGCGCTCGGCATCTTCTCGCTGCTGATCGCGCTGCTCCTGCTGTTCGTTCCGCTCTGAGCTGCCCCTTCGCGCCGCCTCGAGCCGAGGCGGCGCGCCTGACAGCAACAGGAGAAACCCATGGCTGAGAGTCATGGCGCAGCAAAGGGCCCGAAGACGGGCGCCCACACCGAGGCCGATGGTGGCCACGGCGGCGGATTTCCGCCGTTCGATTCGTCCACCTTCGCCTCCCAGCTGGTGTCGCTGGCGGTCGCCTTTGTCGCGCTCTATCTGATCGTCTCGCGGATCGCGTTGCCGCGGGTCGGCGGCATCATCGATGCGCGCCAAAACGCGATCGACGGCGACCTCGCGCAGGCGCAGAAGCTGAAGGACGAGTCCGACGCAGCGCTGAAGGCCTATGAAAGCGAGCTCGCCGCGGCGCGCTCGCGGGCGCAGGCCATCGGCAGCGAGACCCGTGAAAAGCTCAACGCGGCCGCCGAAGCCGAGCGCAAGTCGCTGGAACAGAAGCTCGCGGCCAAGCTTGCGGACGCCGAGAAATCCATCGCGGCGACCCGCAGCGCGGCAATGAGCAATGTCCGCGGCATCGCCGCCGACGCCGCCGGCACGATCGTGCAGCGGCTGGTCGGGATCGCGCCGGACGGCAAGTCCGTCGACGCGGCGGTCGACGCTTCCTTGAAGGGACAGGTCTGATGTTCGCCGAGCCGGAGTTTTGGGTTGCGGTTGCATTCGTCATCCTGATGGGCGTGTTCGCCTATCTCGGTGTCCATCGCACGATGCTGACCGCGCTCGATCATCGCAGCGCGCGGATCAAGGCCGAGCTCGACGACGCGAAGCGGATAAAGGAAGAGGCCGCCAAGCTGCTCGCCGAGTACAAGGACCGGCGCGCCAGCGCCGAGCGCGAAGCGCAGGACATCATCACCAACGCCAGGGCCGATGCCGAGCGCATCGCCACGGAGGCCAAGGCGCGGATGGAAGACTTCGTCGCCCGCCGCACCAAGACCGCCGAGGGCAAGATCGCGCTGGCCGAGGCCCAGGCGCTCGCCGATGTCCGCGCCGCGGCGGCGGAGGCGGCGATCCAGGCCGCTTCCACCATCCTGTCGCAGTCGGTGAAAGGCGAGGTGGCCGACAAGCTGCTTGCCAGGGGCATCGACGAGGTCAAGGCCAAGCTGAACTGAGAAGCTCGACCAGGGCCGACTCCCTCTCCAAAAAACCCGGCGCAGGCTTCCGCGCCGGGTTTTTTTCATGGCCGCCGGCGGCGCCGGCAAAGCCGCGACAGCCTCACGGCTTCTTCTTTTTCGAGGGCTTGGCCTTGGGCTCGGGCGCCAGCGCCTGCGGGTCGAAGCCGAGATAGAAGATGTAGGAATCGGCAACCGCGCCCGCCGGGGCGGGATAGACCAGATCGTCGATCACCATCGTGAACGGCACGCTGCCGTCCTCCGACATCTCGACCGTGGTGCGGTAGGCCTTGGTGGCGATCACCTTCTCCGTCACGCCGCCCTGCACCACGGCGACGCGCAGGGGGATCTCGACCGAGGCCGGCGCGCCGGCCGGCCCGGCAATGACCCGGCCCTGGATGCCGATTCGGGCGGTAATCTCGCCATTGGCCTTGGTGCAGTCGCGCGCGGTCTTGGCGATCGAGGCCTGGTAGCGCAAGTCGTTGCCGACCGCGGCCTTGCCCTGCGCGCCCACCGCATAGGTCGAGGCGCCGGCGCGGATCGAGACCGGCGGGCAGTTGTCTTCCGCCTGCGGCTCGGACGAAACCGCCGGCGCCTGCGGCGGCGGCTCGTCCGACTTGCCGCCGAACAGGCTCTTGAAACGGTCGGTGAGCGACTGCGCCGCCGCCGGAGGGGCCGCGAGGCCGCCCGCCAACGCCAGCGAGAGGGCGGCTACGCCCACGATTTTCATATGCGCCTTGTCACCCATCGTCCTTGACCTGCTCAAGCCGACCGCCAGTTCCCGGCCTTATAACAGGCCGATGACGGCGAACCCAAGGCGCCGGCAAGCCCCTTGCCAAAGAGCCCCTTGCCAAAGAGCCCCTTGGCAAGACACCAGACAAGGCATCTTCCTGTGTTCATCAGCCGCGAAAATCCTCGTGCAGCAGGCCAAACAGCAGGTGGTCCTGCCAGACGCCATTGATGCAGAGATAGCGCCGCGCCAGCCCCTCACGCGTGAAACCGCATTTCTCCAGCACCCGGATCGAGGGCGAATTGGAGGGGATGCAGGCCGCCTCGATGCGATGCAAATTGAGCTCGCCGAACAGGGTCGGCAGCAGCACCCGCAGCGCCGCGGTCATGTAGCCGCGGCTGGCATGCGGCTCGCCGATCCAGTAGCCGATGGTGCCGGCCTGCACGATGCCGCGACGGACATTGGCGAGCGTGATGCCGCCGATCATGACCCCGTCGGCCTCGCGGAAGATGATGAACGGATAGGAGCGGTCGGCGGCGATGTCCTCGGCATAGCGGCGCAGCCGGCGCCGGAACCCGGAGCGGGTGAGATCGTCCGACGGCCAGATCGGCTCCCACGGCGTCAGGTAGTCGCGGCTCGAATCCCGCAAATGCGCCCATTGCAGGTAGTCGGACATCAATGGAGAGCGCAGCAGCAGGCCGTTGCCGCGCGGCGCGAGCGCGGCGGGGCCAGCGGATGGCAAACGAAACAGGGCCATGAGATGCTCCCCGGGGCTCCTTGCCGCGATCCTAGTACAACCGCGACATCCTAATGCAACCGCGACCTGACGGTCGGCCGCGTCAATCCTTCCGCAAAAGCGACCGCGGTGTCCAGCCCTCTTCCGCTGCCGAGTGCGACCACCGCGGGATGGCTGCGGGCCAAAAGCGCGCGCGCCGCGCTGCGCGTCGATTCGACGCTCACCGCGTCGATCCGCGCCACCAGTTCCTCCACCGTCTGCGGCCTTCCATAGGCGAGCACATGGCGCGCGAGCTGTTCGGCCCGCGACGAGCAGCTTTCCAGCGCCATCAACAGCCCCGCCTTCATCTGCGCCTTGGCGCGCGCGATCTCGGCCTCGGTGAGGGTCTCCACGGCATCATTGATGACGTCGACCACGACTTCCATCATCTCGGGCGCGTCCGCCGGATCGGTGCCGGTGTAGAGGCCGAAGAAGCCGGTGTCGGTGTAGGGCGCGTGAAACGCATAGATCGAGTAGCACAGGCCGCGCTTCTCGCGCACCTCCTGGAACAGCCGCGAGGACATGCCGCCGCCGAGCGTGTTGGTGAACACCTGCAGCGAGAACAGCGACGGGTCGGTCTGCGGCACGCCCTCCAGCGCCAGCGTCAGATGCGCCTGCTCGAGCTCGCGATGCACCACGCGCGAGCCGCCCTTGCCGAACCGGGCCGCCTGCGGCTTCGGCGCCGGCTGCGCGTCGAAGCTCGAAAAGCGCTGCGCCGCCTCCTCGACCACGCGCCTGTGGTCGACGGCGCCGGCCGCCGCCACCACCATCTCGGGCCCGCGGTAATGCATGGCGAGATAGCCGCGCAGCATGTCGCGGTCGAACCGCTTCAAGGTCTTCGGCGTGCCGAGCAGCGAACGGCCCATCGGCTGGTCGGGATAGCAGAGCTCGTTGAGATGCTCGAACACCACGTCGTCGGGCGTGTCCTGCGCAGCGCCAATCTCCTGCACGATGACGTTCTTCTCGCGCTCGAGCTCGTCGGGCACGAAGGAGGGGTTGGCGAGGATGTCGGAGAGCACGTCGAGCGCGAGCGGCACGTCCGCCTTCAGCACCCGCGCATAATAGGCGGTGGTCTCGGTCGAGGTGCCGGCATTGAGGTCGCCGCCGACCGCCTCGATCTCCTCGACGATCTCGCGTGACGAGCGGTTGGCCGTGCCCTTGAATGCCATGTGCTCCAGGAGGTGCGAGATGCCGTGCTCGTTCGGCTTCTCGTCGCGGCCGCCGACGCCGGTCCACACCCCGAGCGAGGCGGTTTCCAGATGCGGCATGGTGTCGGTGACGATCGTGAGTCCGGACGGCAGCTTCGTGATTTCGACGCTCATCCGGCAACTCCCTGCTTGGCCTGCTTCGCAGCCCGACTGACCGATTTGACGTAGCGCTCGACCTCGCCCTGGTCGTTCTTCATCACTGTGAGCTGTTCCTGCCTGGTCATCAGCCCGTCGAGCCACGCCGGCAGCGGCGGCCGCACGCCGCAGGCGGCTTCCACCGCATCGGGGAATTTGGCGGCATGCGCAGTCGACAGCACGATGTTGGGGATCCTCGAATCCGGGTAGTCGCGGTCGGCGACCGCAAGCGCGACCGCCGTGTGCGGATCGACGAGATCGCCGGCCTCGCGCCAGGCGGCACGGATCGCGGCCGCCGTCTCGGTCTCGTCGGCGCGGCCGGCATCGAACTCCTCGCGGATCGCAGCCAGCATCGCATCCGGCAGCACGAAGCGGCCGGACTGCTTCAACGATCCCATCAGCCGGCGGATCGCGGCGGCGTCGCGGCCTGACGCCTCGAACAGCAGGCGCTCGAAATTCGAGGAGACCTGGATGTCCATCGAGGGCGAGGTGGTCGCGTGCACCTCGCGCACCTCGTAGATGCCGGTCTTCAGCGTGCGCGGCAGGATGTCGTTGACGTTGGCCGCGATGCGCAGCCAGCGCACGGCCAGGCCCATGCGCTTGGCGACATAGCCGGCGAAGATGTCGCCGAAATTGCCCGTCGGCACGGTGAAGTCGACCGGACGGGCCGGCGCGCCGAGCGCGACTGCGGAGGTGAAGTAATAGACCACTTGCGCGACAATGCGCGCCCAGTTGATGGAGTTGACGCCGGACAGTGAAACCTCGTCGCGGAAGGCGTGGTGATTGAACATTGCCTTCACGATCGCCTGGCAGTCGTCGAAGGTGCCTTCGATCGCGAGCGCGTGGACATTGCCGGCGGCCGTCGTCGTCATCATCCGCCGCTGCACGTCGGAGATGCGTCCATGCGGGAACAGCACGATGAGGTCGACATTGGAAAGGCCCGCGAAGGCTTCCACCGCGGCGCCGCCGGTGTCGCCCGAGGTTGCGACCACGATGGTGGTGCGCTCGCCGCGCTTTTCCAGCACGTGGTCCATCAGGCGCGACAACAGCTGCATCGCCACGTCCTTGAAGGCGAGCGTCGGCCCATGAAACAGCTCGAGCAGGAACTGGTGCGGGCCGACCTGGCGCAGCGGCACAACGGCGGGATGGCGGAAGGTGGCATAGGCCTCGTTCGCCATGCGTCCGAGATCGGCGTCGGAAATCTCGCCACCGACGAAGGGCCTGATGATGTCGACCGCGACCTCCCAGTACGGCCGGCCGAAGAAGCCGGCGATGGTTTCGGGCGCAAGCTTCGGCCAGGCCTGCGGCACGTAAAGGCCGCCGTCGCGCGCGAGCCCGGTCAGCATCACGTCGCAGAACGAGAGTTCCGGAGCCTCGCCCCGTGTGGAAACATACCGCGCCAAGCCGCCCTCCAAAGGCCGGCCAACGATCCAAGCCCTTGATTTGATTGATCTCTTTGCTCCGACGCAACGGAGCCCAAGGGCGGCACCATAGAGCGTTTTGCCATCGAGGGGAAAGGGCTTGTTCTGGCTTCCTCGCAGCTGTCGTCGCCCGGCTCGACCGGGCGACCCAGTATTCCAGAGACGTCCGTGAGTGGCCGCGGCGTACTGGATGCCCCGCATGCGCCGGGCATGACCGTGAGATATGACTGCACATTCCCGCGGCGGATCGCGTCCGGGTTTTGCCTCACATCGCGTCCTCGAAAACGGAGGGCGCAGGGAATGCCGGGTGTCTTGGCGCACCCGCAGCCTCGCGTGCAGCAAAGAAAAGCACACGAGTTAGTCACCACAGGTACAGCCGCAATCACCGGCATCCCCTGCGCGAGTGGTTTTAACGGTTTCCTTCGTGCTCTCCCCGGTGACCGGGCTTTCTTGCCACCGTCATTTGCGAATTGTCGTTTCACAAACTTGATCCCAGCGTCGGGGGATCAGGACCACACGACTTCGCCGTCCGCGTGATGCCGTTCGTCTCGTGGCATCATCGCGTCCATCGCATCCCGCACCCAACGTTCGTGACGATCGCGAAACGCCCCTCCTGGCGGAGGCGGGACGCGCCGATTGAAGCCACTGATTTGCCCGACAAACCAAGCGGAATATTTTTCGCGCAAGGACTGGACGACCCAAATCACGTTGAATCGCCTCGCGAAATTGGTTTTTCGGCGCATGTGATTTAGCCGCAATTCGAGATGGCAAGATCAGCGCCATGTCAAAATCAAATTGATCGGCCCACTGATCAGACGGGGACGCGCGGGTCCTACCCGCATCGAACGGTCTTGAGCTAGGGTTATACCAAACGAGAAATCAATCTGAGCGGGAGGCGCAATTGATCGTGGTAACAACGGAGAACGTGACCGGGCACCGAACGATCCGGATGCTGGGGCAATGCTTCGGCGTGGTCGTCCGCAGCAGAGGAATCGGCGGTAACCTCGTGGCAGGGCTTCGCTCGATCGTGGGAGGCGAGATACACGAATATACCCAGATGCTGGAGGAAGCGCGCCGCCATGCGCTGGATCGGCTGGTGCAGAACGCCAGCGCCATGGGCGCCAATGCCATCCTGATGATGCGCTTCGACAGCGCCGAGATCGGCAACACGATGAGCGAGATCGTGGCCTATGGCACAGCCGCGGTGATTGAGCCTGTGGCATGACCGGGCTCGCCATCTGGCTCGGCGGCATTGCATTCGTCGTATTGATCTGGCTCCTGTTCCGGAAGGGCGGCTACAAGCGCACGCCACTCGATGCTCCGCCGGGGCCGGAATGGGTCAAGACCGACGAGCGCTTCGTCGATCCGACCTCCGGCGAGACGCTTGTGGTCTGGTTTCATCCGGCAAGCGGCGAGCGCGTTTACGTGCGTGCGCGCTAGCCGGCAAGCGCCGCGATCGCCTCCGCCGACGTCACGATGGTGGCGAACTCGCCGTTGAGGTTCGCGAGCGTCATGGCGTGGATGGCCTCGGCCGCATGCGCGTCACCGTCGGGGCCGATACGGTCGAAAGTCCAGGTGGCGTCGCGCACGAGACGCGCGTCGAAGCCGAGATTGCCGGCCATCCGCGTCGTGGTCTCGACGCAGTGATTGGTGGTGGCGCCGCAGATCACGAGCCGCGTGATATCGGCCGCGCGCAGCCGCGCCTCGAGATCGGTGCCGATGAAGGCGCTGTTGACCCGTTTGACGATGACGGGTTCGCCTGCGCGCTCGCGGGCCTCGTCCCTGACCGCATAGCCGCTGCGGTCGGGCAAAAAGGACGAGTTCGGCTTGGTGCCTTCATGACGGATGTGGAAGATCGGCGCGGCACGATGCCTGAACGCCCCGAGCAGATCGGCGATCCGCATCACCGCATCGGGATTGTTGCGACGCTTTCCGGCCGCCTCCCACTCGTCGAACGCGCGCTGCACATCCACGACGATGAGAGCCGTGCGCGATGAATCCGCCATGTCGATCCGCCTCCGGACTTGCCTGCGCGAGACTCGCATATCCGCGGGCGCTTCGAAACGGCGCATTGGCCTCGATTTCGGACGTTTTTGTGCCTAAAGGGACGGCGGCGAGCAGTGTGGACCTCATTAGCGCGCAGCCAAATTCATGGACCTCCGCTTTCGGCGTCGCAGCGGACATAGCTGAACTTGCCGCTGGCTTGCTCCTGCAGCGAATGACCCAAACCGGCCATAACCGCGGTGGCTTACCGGCGAGTTCCGGCACATCGTTGATACTGTCGCGGGTGTCGCGGCACCGAAGTCTCATCACCTCTGCTTGGCGCGAACCTCTTTTGCGTTTTGAGTTTCCTCGTTCGTATGCTTGAGCATCGCTTCGAGTTCTTGTTCGAGCGATCGCGGTGAAATTCCGAGCAGGCCAAATCCCGGCCGGTTGTCCGAGGCCGTTGTGTCGATCTGCATAAGCTCGACCTGATTGCGCGTGAGCGGCGGGTGCGGCAGGATCTCAGCGAAACCAGCGACGGCATTCCAGAAAGCAAAGGGTATTCGCACCAGCATCGGCCGTAATCCTGCGGCACGCGCAATCGTCCGCAGCAACTCCTCGTATGAGTAAACGCGGGGACCACCCAATTCGTAGATAGGATAGGGTCTCTGTGTTTGCTGCAGGACTTTTGCGATCGCTGCGGCGACGTCGCCCACATACACCGGCTGAAGCCTCGTTCTGCCGTCGCCGAATAGCGGATAAGCCGGCAAGGTTCGAAGCAGCCCAAGAATTGTCGTGAGAAAGGCGTCGTCCGGCGCGAACATTACCGCCGAGCGGATAACGACTGCGCCAGGGAATGCGGCTTGCACGGCTGCTTCTCCTTGGCCGCGACTGCGAATATAGGGCGAGGGCGAGGCCGCGTCGGCGCCTATTCCTGATAGGTGCACAAACCGTTTGATCCCGGCCCGCCGCGCCACCCTAGCGATGCTGGCGGCCGCTTCGACGTGCACCGAGTGAAATGTGTCGCCTCGATGCTCGACGTATAGGCTGATCGCGTTGACGACGCCGTCGGCACCGGCAACAGCGGCCTCTACCGAGCGCTCGTCATGCGCATCGGCGACGAAGTGTTCCACGTTATCGCCCTCGACCCCCGCGGGACGCCGTGATGCTGCGCGCACCGTAACGGCGGAGCCGCTCAACTGGCGCACGATGCGACGACCAACAAAGCCAGTGCCCCCAAACACGGTCACGCGGTTCATTGCTCGGTCCATCCCACGATCGCGTGCGACGTTCTCTATTGACCCGCCGAGCGCCGCGCGCACTGCCTCCGTGGCCTCCGCCGTCGAACTGCCTTTGTTGAGATGATGTGAGATCACATCAATCAGGATTTGCGCGGCAGGGCCGACCGTTTGCCACTCTTTCCCGGCTTGCTCGATCAGTGGCTGCGCTTCGTTATAGAGCGTTTGTGCCTGTTCGATGATCGGATGTGCCTTACTGAGAAGCTCGATCAGCGCCTTGGTCGCCGGCAATGACTGCTCAATTTGTTCAAGTTGCGCATCGCTGAGACCGGCAACGTGACCAATAACACTATTGAGCAAGTGTTTCAGCATGGCGCAACCTTGCTATTAGCGGCACATAACTCAGATCAACCAACCCAAAGTGAGCGCGGGTTCGGGACTTTGCACCAGGTGCTGTATGCGCCGACAGGGTGTCGGCTCGACCAGCACCCCGAGCTTGGGACAATCGGGCGCAATGGTGGCTGATGTTTGGACGGATATCGTCAAGTAGGTATCTACGCCGGCCGGATTCTGAACGGCGAAAAGCCGGCCGGTCTGCCCGTTATGGCCCACCAAATTCAAGATCGCGATCAATCAGAGGGCCGCAAAAGTGCTCTGCATCAAAGGTTTCGGCGACTTTGCTCGCGTTCGCTGACGAGGTGATCGAATAGTTTGTCCAGGTCGCCGGGTGGCGAACGGCTGCCATTCCGCTGCTTTCAAGCCACAAATAGGCGTTCTTATGGGGTTGCTGGAAGGTGATCCGCAGGCAACGAAGTATCTTGGAGCCTTCGAAGACGTGCCTGGCGCGCGTGCGACCTTGCTAGCCGACAGCCCTTGACGGGCCATTCGGCTCACCAGTGCCGGCATGCGCCGGGAGCGACCGAACCCAGGCGCGCAACGCCCGAAACGGCCGCTCCCATCATGTTTTTGGGGAATTGTTCTGGAACCTTTCTTGTTTTCAGGCTTGAGTATCGAACCTGGAATGCCAAGGACGTACTCGCTTTCGAGGAATGCGAAGATGGACTCCCGGCACTGCGTTTAGTTGGTGGTGGAGGTCGGGTAGCACCTCACCTGAATCGCCGCGCGTGGTGCCAAGGATCGGATCGTGCAGCAGGAGGTTCCAGTGCGTACTCGCCTCATCCACCTCATCAATCCGAAGACCGACTCGCTAACGACGCGCCCGATCTATTTCAATCGAGCGCTATATTCTCCTCTTGCTGGTCTGCTGGCCGTCGCCGCCTGCATTCCAAAAGACCAGTATCAGGTGGTGCTCACGGACGAGAACATCGAAGAGATCGACTTCGATCTGAAAGTCGATCTCGTCGGAATTTCCGCGATGACCAGCTACGTCAATCGTGGATATCAAATCGCAGATCGGTTCCGCGCCAAGGGCGTACCGGTGGCGATGGGAGGCGTACATCCCAGCTTCATGCCCAAAGAGGCTCTACAGCATGCGGATGCGGTTGTGATCGGGGAGGTCGAACTCGTGATCGACAAACTGCTCGACGATCTGGAGCAGGGTACGATGCGTGGGACCTACAAGTCCGACAAGCTGCATCCGATGGTTGGCTTGAAGATGCCACGTTACGATCTGCTAAAGAAAAGCCGTTACGTGAACCGCACTTTTGTCCAGACTTCACGCGGCTGCCATCAAGGCTGCACATTCTGTGCTGAGCCGCTGATGAATGGACTCAAGTTTCGATACCGTCCGGTCGATGAAGTTATCCATGAAATGGAGAACTGTGGCGCGCGCACCATCTCCGTGAACGATGCCGACTTCTTTGGTACCCCCGAACGTCCAAAAGAAGTTATGCGAGCCTTGAAGGGGCGCGGCATTCGATGGCAGGCCGGCGTTACCTCGAAGCTTGCCTATGATGACCGCATGCTCGAGCTCGCCGCCGAGAGCGGCTGCACGATGCTGAGCATCGGATTCGAATCGATCTCGCGCGACACGCTGAAAAGCGTGCACAAGCATGTCAATCACCCCGAAAATTTCCTGGCCCTGGTGGAGAAGATTCATTCATACGGAATAATGGTGTTCGGCTTGTTCATGTTCGGGTTTGATGGCGACAATACTTCTGTCTTTGACGATACCGTGAAGTTCAACATTGCGGCCAAATACGACGCCTGTGCCTATTCGGTGCTGACACCGTATCCGGGAACGCTGACCTGGTACGAGATGAAGAAGGCCGGTCGCATCGTTTCATTCGACTGGACGATGTACGATCAGGGCCACGTGGTGTATCGCCCGGGCGGAATGTTGGCGGACGAGCTTCGCGTCGGTCAGGACAGCGCCTATGCGGGATTTTATTCAACGCCGTCGATCGCTAGCCGTTTTCCTTTCCGCGGCAAGCGGAATCGCGCGCAATGGATGATCTACAATCTGTTCATGCGTAGAGCGTCTCGAACCGAAAACATCGAGTCCGTCGCGGCGCCGACCGCAGAGCCGAACGTAGCGCCAATGCCGCCAATTCTTCCGGTCAAACGCGAATGGCGAGCGGCCGTGCTGGAGGCAGCAGAGGGCACCGGCCCCCACCTGATGTGAGTTTCGGCCACGATCACGAAAACGGCTTGCGTCACCAAAGCGCGATGAGATTGGGATGAATCGTCATCGCGCTTTAGCTCTTTGTTTGCACATGATCTTTTCGGAAAACCGCTACACACTTTTCCGGATCATGCGTTAGACCGCGGTTCTGTCAAACCGTTCCAGCGCGCGCACACCAGTTTCGGCTTGTGGCGACAAGCTGAAATCTTCTGCTCAATGGCGCATTGGCCCTGCGCATGGCCAGGACACACCGTGGATACGACCAAGACCCAAAGCCTCACTCAACCACAACGGGACCGTTGCCTCTTGAGCCCCATAGCGTATCACCGGGACGACGGGCGGGCCGCACGGATCGACCCGGTCGTCCTCAGGGCGATAACGATATCGCGGAACAATATAATAATCCCAAGGAGTTGGCCTTACGACAGGCACCCTGACGACAAGCCTCTGCCGTGGTTGGGCTTCCTGCGCATGGGCTGCGGAACCAAACGTCCCCAGGTTAGACAGCACCAGGGCCGTTCCGAGAGCGAACGCTGCGGTGATTATCCTCATGCCTCGGCCTCCTTGCCACAAAGGCAAATCAACGAGCAACGGCTCATGATACTTCCAGCTGCGCAGAGCTCAAGGGCGTCGGTGGGGACGCCAGGATCGCGCTGCGTTGATCGCCGGCGCCCTCGATCATCGGCATCGCCGGGTGCGTTGCGAGGGGCGGGCTTCGTGCCAATGGATGGCCTCGCTCCCTAAACGGACTCAAAGCACGGCAAGCCAAGACTCGCACATCCGCGCGCCTTCCGAAACGACGCGATTGCCTCGATTTCGGACGCTTCGCGCTTGAACGGACGGCGTCGAGTCGTGTGGGCCTCATTAGCGCGCAGCCAAATTCGGATTGACCTCCGGTTTCGGCGTCACAGCGGACATGGCTGAACTTGCAGCCGGGTCGCCCTATAGCGAATGACCCATATGCGACATTGGCCGCCATCAACAGGCCGCTTCTCACCCTTTTGCGCCTCTGAGCATTACTTGAGCTCCACCGTCCGGGTCCCGCTCGCGGCGACCGCCTCACTCAGCCGGTTTTTGATTTGCCGTTGATTTTGGCCGTTCATAGATCGTGCCGCGGAAGAGAACTTCGATAGTAGCAAGCGTCAATACGATGGCATTTCGGCACCATAGCGGCGTCCTTGGCTTGCCCCATGCGCTTCAATTTTTGGACTCACATTCGCCTCCCGACTCAATTCATTTTGGGCGTGACGGCTTGGTGGCGCGTTCGGCTATCTTTATTCGGGTATTAGTCATGGGACCTTCACCTAAGCATCATTCTTGGGAGATGATTAGGTTGTCCTTAATTGCAGGCGTTTGCCTGACTTGCTACCCTGGTTGCTTGGCCTCAGCCGAGGGCGCCCCGACCTATATTATTGGCATTGGGCTGAAGAGCTGTTCCTATTGGCAGTCATCCCCCGCAACGAGCGGCGAAGGTGAAGCTTGGATATACGGCAATTGGACAGGCCTTAATATCCACAACACCCAGAACCGTATGGTCGGGTCGCGCACCGATGGTGACGGCATTGTCGCAGAGGTCAAGAAGGTTTGTGAGGGGCAGCCCTTCATGAGCCTCAGTGAGGCGGTGCTGAAGGTCTATAATGCGATGGCGGAAGGTAAGTAGACATGCCCCGAGGCCCTAAAGGCGAGAAGCGCCCCGCCGACGTGATCGGTGCCGCCGTCATGGTCGGCAGGATTGCGACGCGTGGTCCTCCTTTCGGGTGCGCGTCGAACCAGCAAATCGATTTCGATTGAATTCCGGAATGCTCGCCCGCCGTCGGCACCCGCCGCCATTGCAATTCGGGAGACTTCAGCACGTCCCGTTGGCAGCTCGCATTGAAAGTCTACTCCCCCGGAAGTCCGGATTTGGCCCTCAGCGTCGTTTTGCTGCGGTGCCGAATGGGGTCCGCTATCGGCGCATATCGGACGTCGAGCAGCAATCAAGCTCGATTTAGGGGTGCGCGCGCTAGTGTCCCGGACCCGAAGTTCGCATCGTTTCGCGGCAACCTCCTAGGCGAACTAACGAAGCGAACTTCCGAACCACCACACTAGTGCCGCCCTGCCCCATCCACGATGGCGGCGGCTTCCGCGCCCACTTTGGCCTTCCAGGCGTCGACCGGGGCGTGAGCGGCCTCGCGAAGCGCGGTTGCGATCGACGACGGCACCGAGTCGGCAATGGTTACGCCGTTCGCGCGCATCTGCGCGTAATTCTCCGCCGTGCGGTTGGCCAGCAGATCGAACTGGCTTTTCTCCGTCTCCGCCGCCGCGGCCATGACCTCGGCCTGGACGTCGTTCGGCAGCGCCTGGAACGCGTCGGTCCTGATGAAGGCGAGCGAGATCGGGACCGCGTAGTTGATCGGCGTGAAATGCCTGAGATAGTCCCAGAGCTTGCGTCCCGCGCCACCGTCGCCCGAGGTGAGGATCGCGTTGAGCTGATGATCCCTGACCTTGGCGATCGCGTCGTTGAACGGCAGATAGTCGGCGCGCGCGCCGGCCGCGCGCATCACCTCGGCCGAATTGTAGTCATAGGTCCTCACCGCCAGGGTACGGAGATCATCGGTGCTGACGAGCGCGCGCTCCGACCACAGGCCGGTCGACGGCCAGATCGTCATGTAGAGAAGTTTCGAGCCGTGCGCGGCGAGCGCCTTTTCGTAGAGCGGACGCGCTTTCGCATTGACCGTGCGCGCCGCCTCGACCGACTGCACGACGAAGGGTAGCGACGCGAGGCCGAAGATCGGGTCGGAGGCCTCCAGCGGCCCGGCAAAGGCATCGCCGCCGCTGATCCGCCCCGTCTCCGTGGCGCGCAGCATCTCGCCGGAGGAGATCTTTAGCGCGTTGTCGAACGATGCCGTCACCGTGACGAAGCCGTCGGTCCGCGCCGCGACGAGCCTTGCGAAGGTGGTGAGCCCGACGCCGGAAATATTGGACTGCGGGTATTCGGTGGTCATTTGCCAGGAAACTTTTGCCGATGCGGCCGGCTGCGTGGCGGCTTTTTGAGACGCATCCTGGGCGAGCACCACTGCGGGCAGCAGCAGCAAAGCCACGGCGATGCCGGAGGCCCTGCCATTCAGCCATGCTCTCGCCGTCATCCGCATCGCCATTCCCTCAAGCCACCGCTCGCCGCCGCCACCATAGCAAAAATGCGACCGCGACCACCGCGGCGAGCGAAAACCAGGTGACGGCATATTGCATGTGCTCGTCGCGCAGATGCACCGAGAGCGGGCCCGGCTTCGGAATGCCGTTGTCGGGCACCGGGCTTTCCAGGTCGATGTAGAACGGCGCGACCGAACCCCAGCCGAGCGCATGCGCCATCGCCAGATGATCGCGGACAAACCACAGCCGCTTCTCGAGGCTCGGTGCCGGCGTCAGCAGCCCTGCGCTCTCGGGGAAACGCAGATAGCCGGTCAGCATCGCCGGCGTGCCGGTGACGAGCCTTGTCACCGCGCGATTCTCGACCTCGCGGTCCTGCATGGTGTTGGCGACGAAACCGGCATTGACCACGACGACCTCGCCGGTGGGAAGCCGCGCCGGCAGGAAGGCCCAGGTGCCGGGGCCGCTGATATCCTCGCGCACGGCGGACCCGGCGCTGTAGACCATCGCGTCCGGCAGCCGCGCGTAGGCGGCCTCAAACCGCACGCGGCGAAATTCGTCGGCGTCGGCGTGCAGCGTCGCCCAGCGCGAGGCCGGCGGCAGTGGCGAAGGCTCGGCGGCAAGACGCTCCGTGAGTGCCGAAATCAGCGCGTGCTTTTCGACGCGGCGCTCGAGCTGCCAGATGCCAAGGCCGACGAACACGGCCAGCATGACAAACGTAAACGCGGCAAAACCCGCCGTCCGGCGCTGGCGCTCGGGCTGCCCGTTCATTTCGGCTCGCGGTTGATGAGCTGGCCCTCCGCGGCCTTGTGGTGGAATTGCAGCGCGATCAGCAGCGACTTCATCGCGCGCAACGGCAAAAGCGTGGTCACCACGATCAGCGGCAGCCACAGCGCCGCATGCAGCCAAAGCGGCGGTTGATACTTCACCTCGACGATCAGCGCGGCCGCGACCACGATGGCGCCTGCAAGCATGATGATGAAGATCGCGGGGCCGTCGCCGGTGTCGATGAAGGCGTAGTCGAGACCACAGGCCTCGCAGCGCGGCCTTAAGGTTAGAAAGCCGGCATAGAGCTTGCCCTGGCCGCAGCGCGGGCAGCGGCAGGCCAGCCCACGCATCGCGCTCTGGAAAACGCTGGCTTGAGGATGGTCCGTCATGCGCGATCCTTTCTTTCTCCCTTGTGGCGAAGAAAAAAGGGCGGCCGTTGCGGCCGCCCTCTTCTACCACCGACCGGTTCGGATCAGTGCGCGGCGTGGGCCATGGCTTCCGCGCCATGCCCCCAGACATAGATGCAGACGAACAGGAACAGCCACACCACGTCGACGAAGTGCCAGTACCAGGCGGCGAATTCGAAGCCGAGGTGCTGCTTCGGCGTGAAGTGGCCGGCATAGGCGCGCGCCAGGCACACGATCAGGAACACGGTGCCGACCAGCACGTGGAAGCCGTGGAAGCCGGTCGCCATGAAGAAGGTCGCGCCGTAGATGTTGCCGGCGAAGGAGAACGCCGCGTGGCTGTACTCATAGGCCTGCACGCAGGTGAAGGTGGCGCCGAGCAGGATGGTGAGGATCAGGCCGTATTTCAGGCCCTTGCGGTCGCCCTCGAGCAGCGCGTGGTGCGCCCAGGTGACCGTGGTGCCCGAGGTGAGCAGGATCAGCGTGTTCAACAGCGGCAGGTGCCAGGGATCGAAGGTCTCGATGCCCTTCGGCGGCCAGGTGCCGGGCACGTTGCAGGCGCCGGCCGCCGTGCCGGCGCCGCAGCCGAAGATCGCGTCGCGGGTGGCGTGGACGGCGTCGGCCGGGAACAGCGCGGAATTGAAGAAGGCCCAGAACCAGGCGACGAAGAACATCACTTCGGAAGCGATGAACAGGATCATGCCGTAGCGGTGGCTGATCTGCACCACGCGGGTGTGGTCGCCCTTGTACTGCGCCTCCTTGATGACGTCGCCCCACCAGCTCGCCATGGTGTAGAGCACGCCGATGGTGCCGGCGCCGAACACGATCGGTGCGGCCGAGAATAGATGGTGCATCCACGAGATCGCGCCGACGGCCATCACGAAGGCCGAGATCGAGCCGACCACCGGCCAGGGGCTCGGATCGACGAGGTGGTAGTCGTGATGCTTGACTTGCGCCGTAGCCATTGCGGTCTCTCTCTCCGTTAGCGGTGCCGGTCAGTTCGGCACTTAATTCCCCAAAACGATCCCGGGATCGCCCCCCGGTGGTTGCCCTTGAGCCTCAAAGATTGCCTTTGCGTTTGTCGGTCTCGCCCGCGGCGACCGGCTTCGGTTGCGCGTCGCGCACGGGATAGAAGGTGTAGGACAGGGTGATGGTGTTCAGCCCGTCATTGTCGGCATCGCCCGTGATCGCCGGGTCGACATAGAACACGACCGGCATCTCGCGCTTCTCGCCCGGCGCAAAAGTCTGCTCGGTGAAGCAGAAGCAGTTGATCTTCTGGAAGTAGGCGCCGACCGTGAGCGGCGCGACGTTGTAGGCCGCCTGCCCGGTCGTGGTCCGCGCCGACTGGTTGGTCACGGTGTAATAGACGGTCACCACCTGGCCGATATTGACCTCGATCTCGGTCTGCTCCGGCTCGAACTTCCAGGGCAGGCCGGGCGCGACGTTGGAATCGAAGCGCACCGCGATCCTGCGCGACAGCGGCGCGGCCGACGGCGCCGAGCTCGCGACCTGCGTGGTGCCGTTGAAGCCGGTGGCGCGGCAGAACCAGTTGTAGAAGGGAACGGCGGCGTAGGACGCGCCCACCATCAATGCCACCACGGCGCCGCAGATCGACGCCACCAGCGCATCGCGGGTGAGGCGGCGGGCCTTGCTGTGGTGGCTTGAGGGCTTTTCGTTCATCTCAATCACACTATCCCTGTCACATGGGCCGGTTCAGGACGGCCGGCCCCTTGACGATGGTGACCGCGAAAAACAAGACGACCAGCACGCCGAGCGCGAGCGCAATCGCGATCGACCGCTGGCGGCGGCTCCGCTTCTGCGCCTCGGTGAGGACGATTCCATCTGGCTCCTGCTTGTCGGCCATTCGGTTCGCATGCGCCCCCTTACCCGACCAAAGGAATGACGGCGCGAACCACGACCTCGGCGAGCAGGGTCGCGAACAGCGCGAACAGATAAAGGATCGAAAAGGCAAACAGCTTGCGCGTCGCGCGCAGCGATTCGCTTCGCTCGCGGCGTCGGTAGACGTTGATCGCAAGCGCCAGCATGCCGGCGCCCAGCACCAGCGAGGCCACGCCATAGACGGCGTCGAAATAGCCGAGCGGCCAGGGCGCGGCGGCAACCGCGACCAGCACGATGGTGTAGAGCAGGATCTGCAGCCGCGTCGCGTCGGGGCCGGCGACCACCGGCAGCATCGGCACGCCGGCGCGGGCATAGTCGTCGGAGCGGAACAGCGCCAGCGCCCAGAAATGCGGCGGCGTCCAGAAGAAGATGATCAGGAACAACAGCAGCGGCTCGACCGACAGTGAGCCGGTGGCGGCCGTCCAGGCCACGACCGGCGGCAGCGAGCCGGCAGCGCCGCCGATCACGATGTTCTGCGCAGTCCGGCGCTTCAGCCACAGCGTGTAGATCACGACATAGAAGAAGATGGTGAAGGCGAGCAGGCTGCCTGCAACCCAGTTGACCAGGATGCCGAGCGTCATCACCGAGAAGAAGGCGAGCGTCGAGCCGAAGGCCATCGCCTCGGGCCGGGTGATGCGGCCGCGCGGGATCGGGCGGTTGGCGGTGCGCGACATCTTGGCGTCGATGTCGCCTTCCAGAGCCATGTTGAGCGCGCCGGAGGCGCCGGCGCCGACTGCGATGCAGAGCAGCGAGGTGATCGCCAGCACGGGATGGAAATGGCCCGGCGCCAGCACGAGGCCGACCAGCGCGGTGAAGATCACCAGCGACATCACCCGCGGCTTCAGGAGCTGGATGTAGTCGGCGACTTCGGCCTCCGAGATCCGGGGGCTGAGCGCGATGGCGTTGTGATCGACGACCGACAAGAGGCTTCTCGCTTGCTGGAACACGACTCGATCGACCCGGATCGAATCATGCTCGCTCCTTCTTGAGCATGATCTTTTCGGAAAACCGGTTGCCGCTTTTCCGGATCATGCTCCCTGAACCGACGCGGCGCCGGTCAAGGCGCCGCGCTTAACTGCTTACTTCACGCGCGGCAGCGTCTCGAACTGGTGGAACGGCGGCGGCGAGGACAGCGTCCATTCCAGCGTAGTGGCGCCGGCGCCCCACGGATTGTCCGCCGCCTGCTGCTTGCGCACGAAGGCGTCGATCAGGCCGTAGATGAAGATCAGGACGCCGAAGCCGGAGATGTAGGAGCCGATCGACGACACCAGGTTCCAGCCGGCGAAGGCATCCGGATAGTCGACATAGCGGCGCGGCATGCCGGAGAGGCCGAGGAAGTGCTGCGGGAAGAAAACGAGATTCACGCCGATGAAGGTGAACCAGAAGTGCGCCTTGCCGATCGTCTCGTTGTACATGTAGCCCGTCATCTTCGGGAACCAGTAGTACCAGCCGGCGAAGATCGCGAACACGGCGCCGAGCGACAGCACGTAGTGGAAGTGCGCGACCACGTAATAGGTGTCCTGCAGCACGCGGTCGACGCCGGCATTCGCCAGCACGACGCCGGTGACGCCGCCGACCGTGAACAGGAAGATGAAGCCGATCGCCCACAGCATCGGCGTCTTGAACTCGATCGAGCCACCCCACATCGTGGCGATCCAGGAGAAGATCTTCACGCCGGTGGGCACCGCGATCACCATGGTGGCGGCGACGAAATAGGCCTGCGTCGCCGAGCTCATGCCGACCGTGTACATGTGGTGCGCCCACACCACGAAGCCGATGCCGCCGATCGCGACCATGGCGTAGGCCATGCCGAGATAGCCGAACACGGGCTTGCGCGAGAAGGTCGAGACGATCTGGCTGATCATGCCGAAGCCCGGCAGGATCAGGATGTACACTTCGGGATGGCCGAAGAACCAGAACAGGTGCTGGAACAGCACGGGGTCGCCACCGCCGTCGGCCGAGAAGAAGGTGGTGCCGAAATTGCGGTCGGTCAGAAGCATGGTGATGGCGCCCGCCAGCACCGGCAGCGACAGCAACAGCAGGAACACGGTGACCAGGATCGACCACACGAACAGCGGCATCTTGTGCAAGGTCATGCCGGGCGCGCGCATGTTGAAGATCGTGGTGATGAAGTTGATGGCGCCGAGGATCGAGGACGCACCGGCAAGGTGCAGCGACAGGATCGCGAAGTCGACCGCCGGTCCCGGATGGCCCGAGGTCGACAGCGGCGCGTACATGGTCCAGCCGGCGCCGACGCCGTTGGCGCCGGGCTCGCCCTCGACGAAGGTCGAGATCAGGAGCAGCGCGAAGGAGGCCGGCAGCAGCCAGAACGAGATGTTGTTCATGCGCGGGAACGCCATGTCGGGCGCGCCGATCATCAGCGGCACGAACCAGTTGCCGAAGCCGCCGATCATCGCCGGCATCACCATGAAGAAGATCATGATGAGGCCGTGGCTGGTCACGAACACGTTGTAGATGTGGGACTCGTGGAAGATCTGGACGCCCGGATACATCAGCTCGGCGCGGATCGCGATCGACATCGCCGCGCCGATGATGCCCGCGATGATCGCGAACACCAGGTACATCGTGCCGATGTCCTTGTGGTTCGTCGAATAGACGAAACGCCGCCATCCGGTCGGATGATCGTGGGCGTGATCGTCATGAGCGTGATCGCCGTGCGTCGCTACGTTCGTTGCCATCTTCAAATCCTGCCTTGCAGTCCCCTTGGGACCGCGAACGGTCCCCTCGCCCTTGTCCGGTTGCGCGAAAGCCCTGCGGGCCTACTGCGCCGCGTTCGCCGCCGAGGCAACGGTGTTGCCGGGCGCGCTCGCGAACTTCTTCTTCGCCGCCTCGACCCAGGTGGCGAATTCCTGATCGCTGACCACCCGGACCGCGATCGGCATGAAGGCGTGGTCCTTGCCGCACAGCTCGGAGCACTGGCCGTAGAACATGCCGGTCGTGGTCGCCTTGAACCAGGTCTCGTTCAGACGGCCGGGAATGGCGTCGATCTTGATGCCGAAGGCCGGCACCGCGAAGGAGTGGATGACGTCGGCGCCGGTGGTCTGCACCCGGATCACCTTGTTGACCGGTACGACCATCTCGTTGTCGACGCCGAGCAGCCGCGGCTGCTTGTCCTGCGCCATCAGCGAATCGAACTCGAACTTGCCGTTATCGGGATAGGCGTAGGACCAGTACCACTGCTTGCCGGTGGCCTTGATGGTGAGGTCGGCCTTCGGCACGTCGAGCTCGAGGAACAGCAGGCGGAACGAGGGCACCGCGATCGCCACCAGGATCAGCACCGGGATCAGCGTCCAGGCCACCTCGATCAGGGTGTTGTGCGTGGTGCGCGAGGGCACCGGGTTGGCGCGGGCGTTGAACTTCATCACCACCGCGACCAGCAGCCCCAGCACGAACAGCGTGATCACGGTGATGATCACGAGCAGGAAGTTGTGGAACCAGACGATGTTTTCCATCACTGGCGAGGCCGCCTGCTGCAGCTTGAATTCCCACGGCGCCGGCTGCCCGAGCTCGGCTGACGCCGTTCCGCCCAAGGCCAGGGCCACCCCGGCCGCCGCCAACCCCAAAACCATTCCCAAGCACCGGGCGCCCATCTGGCCCATCGACAGCTTCATGCCGCTCGCGCTCCCTTAAGTCACAATCCCCAGAGCATTCCGCCTGACGGGAATGCTGCCGATCCGCCCCTTGGCAAACAGGCTTGAGGTGCACCATCGCGGGGCACCTGGGCCAGATCGCAAGAACGCCGAAATCCAGCCTCTCAAACCATAATTCTCCGGCTCTCGCAATGCAGTAGTGGGGCGCTGCGGTGGCCGGCGCCCGCACCGACACGGACCGCGCAATTTCCCGCGAAATCAAGCAAAAGCGCTGCTCGACGCGCCCCGGCCCGCTTGACAGGGGGATTGCCCGATGTAGGCACAGCGCGAGCGCTCCACAGGAACCTGATTCGCCTGTCGGGGGTTGCCTGCCTTGGCACCGGAATGGCTCGGAGAACGGGGCCTCGAAAGCTTGCACCGGCCGCCTTCAAGACGCCGCCATTGCCATATCAGTCGATTGTTCTGGAGAAATGACGGCCAGCAACAGGTCTAAGGAACCGACCCGGATGGGTGCTTCAAGATACCGTGCCAAAATCGTCGCGATCGACGCGGCTGTGCCGACCCGCGGCCCGAGCTGGCTGTGGACCGGCCTGCTGGCGCTCGCGCTCGGTGTTGCCCTCGCCTTTGCTCTCGCCTTGGGCCTCACCCTGGGCCTGGCCGGCAGTGCCCGGGCGCAGGGAGCCGTGCGCTCGGTGCATGGCGATTGGCAGATCCGCTGCGACACCCCGCCGGGCGCGCAGGCCGAGCAATGCGCCCTGATCCAGAGCGTGGTAGCCGAGGACCGCTCCAATGCGGGCCTGACTGTCATCATGCTGAAGACCGCCGACCAGAAGAGCCGGCTGATGCGGGTGGTGGCGCCGCTCGGCGTGCTGCTGCCCTCCGGCCTCGGCCTGAAGCTCGACAACCAGGATGTCGGCCGCGCCGGCTTCGTGCGCTGCCTGCCCAATGGCTGCGTTGCGGAGGTGGTGATGGACGAAAAGCTGCTCGGGCAGCTCAAGGCGGCGAAAACCGCGACCTTCATCATCTTCGAGACCCCCGAGGAGGGCATCGGCTTCCCCTTGAGCCTCAACGGGCTTGCGGAAGGCTTCGACAAGCTGCCGTGAGAAGCGCGCACCGGGGGCGCGAAAGACCTCCCTTTTGTCGCGATCATGACTATCTTGTTCCCCGTCGCCCCGGCTACGCGAGGTGAGCGTGCGCCGGACCCCCCAAAACCACGGGTTACTGGGTTGTAAGATGAACCGGCCGCCTGTTCGGCTAAGATCATGGCGGCCCGTGGTGGGGCCCTGCGTCAGCGGGGGCGACGAGCAACGGAAACCATTCGCGCTGGAGTTTTCATGACCGATCCCGCCACCACTTCCCTGCTTGAGCGCGCCAATCTCGACCGTGACGCCGTGCGTCGCGAGATGGCGCGCGGGCTGTCGGGCGCCGACGACGGCGAATTGTTTCTCGAATACAGCCAGAGCGAAGCGTTAATGTTCGACAACGGCAGGCTGAAGCAGGCGACCTATGACACCAGCCAGGGTTTCGGCCTGCGCGCGGTCAAGGACGACGCCGTCGGCTATGCCCATTCTTCCGACGTGTCGCTGCCGGCGCTGATCCGCGCCGCGGATGCGGTTCATGCCGTGCGCGGCGGCTATGCCGGCTCGTTCGCGGCCGCGCCCACCCATACCAACGTCAAGCTCTACGGCGACGACAACCCGCTGGAGGCGCCCGGCTTCGAAAGCAAGGTCAAGCTGCTCGCCGAGATCGACGCCTATCTGCGCGACAAGGACCCGCGCGTCCGCCAGGTCTCGGTGAGCCTGGGCGCCACCTGGCAGGTGGTGGAAATCCTGCGCCCCGACGGCGAAAGCTATCGCGACATCCGCCCGCTGGTGCGGGTCAATGTCTCCGTGGTCGCAGGCCAGGGTGACCGCCAGGAGAGCGGCTCGAAGGGCTATGGCGGCCGCGAGGGCTATGCCCGCTTCATCGAGACCAAGGCCTGGCGCGATGCCGCCGACGGCGCGCTGCGCGAGGCGCTGGTCAACCTGGAATCGGTGCCGGCGCCTGCCGGCGAGATGGACGTGGTGCTTGGCGCGGGATGGCCCGGCGTAATGCTGCATGAGGCGGTCGGCCACGGGCTGGAAGGCGATTTCAACCGCAAGAAGACCTCCGCCTTTGCCGGCCTGATGGGCCAGCAGGTCGCAGCCAGGGGCGTCACCGTGATCGACGACGGCACCATGGCGGCGCGCCGCGGCTCGCTGTCGATCGACGACGAGGGCACGCCGACCAACCGCACCGTGCTGATCGAGGACGGCATCCTGGTCGGCTACATGCAGGATCGCCAGAACGCGCGGCTGATGAACATGAAGCCGACCGGCAACGGCCGCCGGCAGGACTATGCCCACGTGCCGATGCCGCGCATGACCAATACCTACATGCTGGCGGGAGCGCGCGACCCCGCCGAGATCATCGCTTCGGTGAAGAACGGCATCTATGCCGCGAACTTCGGCGGCGGGCAGGTCGACATCACCTCGGGCAAATATGTCTTCCAATGCACCGAGGCCTACAAGATCGAGAACGGCAAGCTCGGCCCGGCGCTCAAGGGCGCGATGCTGATCGGCAACGGCCCGACCGACCTGCATCGGATCACCATGATCGGCAACGATCTGGCGCTTGATAGCGGCATCGGCACCTGTGGCAAGAACGGCCAGGGCGTGCCGGTCGGCGTCGGCCAGCCGACGCTGCGGATGGAGCGGATCACGGTCGGAGGTACCGGCGCATGAGCGTGGAAGTCGAAGCAACAAAGGCGAAATCGTCCAGCGGCTGGCGCGCGCAGGCGCTGCAGCTGGGCGCGGTGGTGCTCGCCGTGTTCATCGCCAAGGGCGCGCTCGCCGAGCCGTTCTACGTGCCGTCCGGCTCGATGGAGCCGACGCTGCTGATCGGCGACGCGCTGCTGGCGTCGAAATACCCCTACGGCTACGGTACTTCCTCGCTGCCGATCCAGATCAACCTGCCGCAGAGCGGCCGGGTGTTCGAGGGCACGCCCCGGCGCGGCGACGTGGTCGTGTTCCGCTGGCCGGGCGACCGCGCGCAGGCCTGGGTCAAGCGCGTCGTCGGCCTGCCCGGTGATCGCATCCAGATGCGCCAGGGCCAGCTCTTCATCAACGACCATCCGGCGTCGCTGAAACCCGACGGGGTCGGCGCGGCCGAGGACGATACCGGCAATGCCGAGCGCGCCTATCGCTTTATCGAGACGCTGCCGAACGGCGTGAGCCACGCGATCTTCAAGATCCACGACAATGGCCGGCTCGACAACACGCCGGAAGTGACCGTGCCGCCCGGAAAGCTGTTCGTGCTCGGCGACAACCGCGACAACTCCGCCGACAGCCGCGTCTCCGTGCGCGACGGCGGCGTCGGGCTGCTGCCGATGGACAATCTGATTGGCCGCGCGGACGCGGTGGTCGGCTCCTGGGATCTCGGCATGCGTCACCAGCCGCTCTGGAACTGGCCCGCGGGCCTGCGGCTCGCGCGCTTCTTCACCGCGGTGCATTGAAGTGAGTAGCCGCGCAGGGTGGGCAAAGGCGCATTCGCGCCATGCCCACCAGAATGCGCGGAAATCATTTCGGTGGGCACGCTTCCGCCTCCGCTCGCTGTGCCACGGCGGACGGAGTCGCTTTGCCCACCCTGCGAATCTCCTCCAAACGAAACAGCCATGACCTTCGACGACGTCAGAAAGCTCGCGCTGGCGTGGCCGGAGGTCGAGGACGGCAGCTCCTACGGCACGGTGGCGCTGAAAGTGCGCAAGAAGATGCTGGTACGGCTCAAGGAGGACGGCGACAGCCTCGTGCTGCCGTCCGTTCCGCCCGATGAGCGCGCCATGCTGGTCGAGCGCGATCCGAAGGTTTTCTACTTCACCGATCACTACCGCGACTATCCGATCGTGCTGATCCGCCTCTCGAAAGCGAAGCGCGCGGTGGTCGAGCCTTATCTGCGCCGGCGCTGGCGCGAGCTGGCGTCGAAAGCGGCGGTAAAGAACTTTGATGCCAGCGCGTAGAGCGGATGAAGGCGCGCGCATGTCCATCCGACAGCGACGAGCCGAAGGCAGGGACTTCCTCACCGCCGAAGGGAGCGTTCCGCCGAACGGTAGCGCTGAATGCGAGCCTTGAGCCCGGGGCGGCTGGCGCTTTCGACAAGGGACGCCATGTCGGCTGCACGAGTATCGGTCGCGGTCAAGGCCAGAAGCATGGATCGCGAAATCGGCTCCAACGATGCAGCGACTTCCCTGGAACGTCCGATGGTCTGCGGCCAGTCTTCACGCCCGACTGTCGACGTCGACAACCCGATTTTTTGCGCTTCGTCCGCATTGAACATGCGACTGCTGGCGAGAATGGAGCGAGCGGCCGCTGCGCCGATGGTGCGAACCAGCCGTCTCGTGCCGAGCGCTATTCCAAAACGCCAGCCGGGCATCCGAAAGACGGCATCAGGCGCGGCGACGCGTTCCGAACAGGCACAAAACAGATCACACCCTGCTCCGATCACGCTTCCATGTGCCAGAGCGAGCGTCATGAACGGCGCGTGAGCGACGCACTGCAGGAAATGCTCGATTCTGACAAGTCTGAGCAGAAGATCACCGTCGGACAGGCTTTCGAGATCGGCGAGATCGAAACCCGAGCAGAAATTGCCACCTTCTCCGCGGAAGACCGCCAGTTCGACACCCTTGGTCGGGGCCTCGTTCAGAACGTCGATCAATGTTTCGACGAGAGTAGGACTGAGCGCATTCGAACGTGTCCGACGCGACAATGTCAGGTGCAGCGTCGTCCCGTCCATTTCAACCGCTAGTTCATCAGAAGTGGCTGTCATCCAAGATCCGGGTCCTGCAGTTAACGATCCCCCGCGAAGGCGCGAGGCATCCGAAGACGCCGCTCCAGAGGACAGCACATCCGGCCCGGAGCGGCGTCTCGTGAGCCTTATCGCGTAGGCACTGGCGAAGGCGAGACGGCCACGTCGACCTCCATCGGGGCCGCTGCCTGCGAAGCAACCACGGCTGCGTTGTAGTTGTGCCGATAGCTGTCCGGAAGGAAGATCGCGCAGATCGCTGCGATGGAGGCGAGCACCGCAAGATAGACGCTCACGGCCAGGATGGTCCCGTATTCGTGGAACAGATAGGTCGCGATCAGCGGCGCCGGCCCTCCCGCCGTAATCGATGAGAGCTGATATCCGAGAGACGAACCGCTGTATCTCACCTCCGGTGGGAACGCTTCGGCGATGAAGGCCGGCTGCGGACCATAGGAGATATCGTGAACGACGATCGACAGCACGATTGCCAGGACGATGATCGCCGAATTCCCCGAGTTCAACATCGCGTAGTAAGGGAAGACGAAAATCCCCAGCGTAACCGCGCCGATGATGTAGAGCGACCGCCGGCCGATGATGTCGGAAAGATAGCCGAACGTCGGCACGCTGATCAACGAGACCGCGCATGCGAGCAGAAGCGCATTGAACAGGAAGTCTCGCGAGATGTGCAGGGTACCGACGCCATACGACAGCACGAAAGTCGAGAACAGATAGAATGCGGCGTGCTGGCCGGAGCGCACGCCGCAGACGAGCAGGATCTCAGGCCAGTATTTCCTGATCGCGACCGAAACCGGCGCCTTCTCGATCGTTCTCTTGCGCTCCATGTCCTTGTAGGCGGGCGTCTCGTGAACGCCGACGCGGATATAGAAGCCGACGCCGATCAGGACGATGCTGAAAAGGAAGGGAATGCGCCAACCTATCGTCTCGAACCACTCGGTCGTGCTCCAGTGACTGACGGTGGAAAGCACCAGCAGCGCCAAAAGAAGCCCCAGCGGCGATCCGAACTGGGGCCAGCTGCCGGCAAATCCGCGTTTCTTGTCGAGAGACTTCCATTCTGTCGCGACAGCCACGGCGCCGCCCCACTCACCTCCAACTCCGAAGCCCTGGAGCAAGCGCAGGATCGTGAGCGCGACCGCGCCCCAGATACCGATCTTGTCGTATGTCGGCACCAGGCCGACCAGAACGGTGCTCGCTCCCATCAGCAGCAGCGTCGCGACAAGCGTACCCTTGCGACCGATGCGATCGCCGAAATGACCGAAGAATGCAGCTCCGATCGGCCGAATGGCGAACCCGACGAAAAACGTCGACAACGAGAGAAGAGTTGCTGAATAGGGATCGGCCTGGGGAAAGAACAGCTTCCCCAGAACGGTCGCGGCGACGAGGCCGTAGATGTAGAAGTCGTACCACTCTATCATCGAACCCACGGTCGAGGCGATTACAGCCCGCCGCGCATGTCGTTGCGTGTCGATGTCGATTTCGTTCCTAGCCACGCTCATTACGTCCCTCCCTGTGATTGTATTGTATGGTTTGTTGGCCGCATTGATGCGGCGTCGGTCGAAAGCCCTTGTGTAATGACTGTTTGATATCCTCCGTTCCGGCAAAGCGATGGCGATTCATGAGTGCTTCAAGGTCGAGACCTTCGAGACGCGGCCCTTCGTTCGCGCATCATGCAGATGTCTTTTTGATTGGCGTCGAATCCGTCTCCAGCCATTCGGCCACGACTTCATCCGTGTGTTCGCCGAGCAACGGAGGGGATCGGTAGACGGAAAAGGAATAGTCGCTGATCTTGAGCGGGAAGCCGACCGTTCGCGTCCTCGCGCCGTTCGGAAGCATCAGCGGCTTGACCAGGTCCATCGTCAGGACATGTGGATCGGAAAGGATGTCCTGGAACGAGTTGATCGGAGCACATGGCACGCCCCTCCTGTCCATCTCGTCCAGCCATTCGGCCGCAGTCTTCTTCCTGAACTCTCGCTGCAGAATCTCGGCGAGCTCAATCTGCCTGCGGGCGCGATCCGGCTGACTCCTGAATCGTTCGTCTTCCGCGAGGTCCGACTTCCCGACCGCCAGGCAGACTTCCCGCCACAACACGTCGTTGCCTGCGGCCACGATGAAGTGGGTGTCGCTGGCCTGGAACGCCTGATATGGCGCATTGCGGGGATGGGCAGATCCCAATCGCTTGCCCGGCGATCCGGTTCCGAAATATTCACTGGTCTGCAACGCGGATACGCCGAGCAGAGCACCGAGCATCGAACAGTCGATATAGCTGCCGGCGCCCGTATCTCGCGCCTTCACGACAGCCGCGAGAATGGCGTAAGAGGCATACAATCCCGCGCAAAAATCGCCGACGGGGACCCCGCATTTGACGGGCGGTTCGCCCTCTATTCCGGTCACGCTCATCAAGCCGCTCATGCCCTGAACGGCCACGTCGAAGGCGCCCTTCCTGGAGTACGGCCCCTCCTGGCCATAGCCGGAAATCGAGCAGTAGATGAGTTTCGGATTTTCGGTCCTGACGTCGTCAGGACCGAGCCCCAGCCGGGCAAGCACGCCTGGTCGAAAATTCTCGATCAGGACGTCGCATCTTCCGGCCAGTTTCCTGACCAGCGCGATACCTTCCGCATCCTTCAAATCGGCGCAAACCGACCGTTTGTTTCGATTGACCGAAGCGAAATTCTCGCTGTAGATCTCGCCCCCTTCGCCCGCGGTCAGCGGCGGCCACCCCCGCATATTGTCGCCGCCGTCCGGGTTTTCGATCTTCACGACGTCTGCGCCGAGATCCGCCAGCAACGAGCCGGCGAAAGGACCCGCAGCGATCTGGCAGATCTCGAGGACGCGCAGGCCGGCAAGCGGCCCGTCGCGTTTGTCTTCTGAAGCGTCGGCGCCCACCACCGTCTACTCCGCCGCCACGCTGTGAATCCCGCCTTCCTGCTCGCGCATCAAATCCTGAAAGATGACTCGGGCGCGCCGGATCGCGAGGTCCGGCTTCAAGAACACCTCCTGATATCCGTCTTCAGGATACGCAAACATCCGCTGCTGCTCGATCAGGGCGAACTTGTCCTCCTCCACGACGTTCGGAAACATCTCCGCAATTCGGGTCGCGGTCTGCTTGCCCGGGTCTTCCTTGGACATGTGGTGCGCGGGCACATTGATGAGCGCCCACCACAGATGATTGTTCTCATCGACCGGCGTGTGCGCGTGGACCAGCACGTAGCCGCGCTCCTGACCGTTCAGCGCCATCGACCCCGGAAATTCCCCCGGCTCGGCTCTGGCAGCGAGCTGCCCAACGGGCGCGTTGCGCATGACGACGCGCGTGATGCCGGGACTCATCATGCAATGGGTGTGATGCCTGTCGACGACATCGTAGTGAAACCAGTCCACCAGATAGGGCGGTTGCTTGTAGTTGGTCACCTTGCGGACGGTCATCGCGTAGCGATTTCCGTCTTCCTCGCCCTCTTCGAGATCGACGGGAATTCGGCTGTTCTCGATGTCTCCGATGTTTCCATCGTGCAGGGGATAGAAATGGGTGATGTCCAGAAGGTTCTCGATCAACAGAAGGTAGTTGGCCGGAATCTTCATCGGACCGATGATTTCGGTTTTCCAGTCGTCGGATCCTATCTCGGGCAGCCGCGGCGGCTTGCGCGTGGCGGAAAGCGCGGGATCGCCGGGCCACAGCCAGACCAATCCGTCCTGTTCGACTATCGGATACGGACGAACCACCGCTTGCGGAGAGATCGGACCCGTCGGGTGCGACGGGATCATCACGCACTTGCCCGTCATGTCGTATCGCAGACCATGATAGGCGCACTCGAGCGTGCCATCCGACATCAAGCGGCCCTTCGACAGCGGAAATCGCTTGTGCGCGCATCTGTCGTCATAGGCGACGACCTGGCCGTGCTTGGTCCGCCAGGTCACGATCGGCTTCTTTGCGACGACGTGCCCCGCGAGTTTCTCCACGGGGAAATCCGCGGCCGCGCCGATCACGTACCAACAATTCTCGACGCAGGCATAGGTCGCGAGCGCCTGGTTGTTGCTGGTGCTCATTGCGTTCATTGCATTTCTCCGGTTGTACGAAAATGTGTTCCTAAAGTTCGAGCGTGAGCGACGGGCTCCTGGCACGCGCGCAACAGATCATCAGGTATTTCTGGCGTTCCGACTCGCTGAGCACGCAATCGCGATGCTCGGGCGACCCCTCGACGTATCGTGTAATGCAAGTCCCGCAGAACCCTTCGCGACAGTCGGTCTCGATTCTGTAGCCGTGCGCGCGCAGCACATCGACGATCGACTCGGTCGCTGAAACATCGAAGACCTGGCCGGTCTTGCGGACGACGACCTTGAATGGAAAGTTCTCGCGATCATCGTCGGCGTCGGGAGCCGAAAAATGCTCGAAATGAACGGCGTGCGGAGGCCATGCGCCGACGTGCTTCTTGATTTCAGCCATAAATCCGGGCGGGCCGCAGAAATAGAGATGCATCCCCGGCACATAGCTGCTGACCAGGCCCTTGATGTCCAATCCCTGTGAGGGATCGCCATTGTCGTGATGGACGTGAACGGTTTTCGCCGCGATGCGTGATGCAAGTTCGCCGAGAAACGCCGTTTTTTCCGGCGTTCGCGTGCAGTAGTGAAGGACGTAGTTCGCGCCGCGCGCCTCCAGCTCGGGGATCATCGACATCATCGGCGTGACGCCAATTCCTCCGGCCAGCAGCAGATGAAGGCTGGTCTCCGGACCCGCGAGCGCAAAATGATTGCGGGGCCCTGAAATCTCGATCAGGTCTCCCTCGCGGATTTTGTGCATTGCAAGCGAGCCGCCGCGGCCGTCCGCTTCAAGCAGGACCGCAATTCGATACCTTTCCCGCTCGCCCGGCGAATTGGACAGCGAGTATTGACGCACCAGGCTATCCGAGAGGTGGACATCGATGTGTGCACCTGCGGTAAACGGCGGAAGCGTTTCGCCATTCGGCGAGACAAGATCGAAACAGCGAATGCCGGCAGCTTCGTCCTTCATCGCCTGAACCCGCACAAGATATTTCGTGCGTGTGGGTTGATGTCCCGCGGAAGGATTGATGCTTACTGGCGCATTCATCATGCGCAAAACGATATGGTCTGGACCCCTTCAGTCCAAACGAATAATATTGGTACGCTCGCTCCAGCTTTCTTGAAGAAGCAAATTGAACCTAAGGCAGCTCGAGACATTCTTCTGGAGTGCAAAGCTCGGAAGCTTCGTGGCGGCCTCCGATCGCCTGCGGTCGACACAATCGACCGTATCGATGCGTATCCAGGAGCTCGAGCGATTTCTCGGCGTTTCGTTGTTCGAGAGAGAACGCAGCCAGCGCAGTCTCCGCTTGACCGCCAAAGGGCGCGCCCTGCTGCCGCTGGCGGAAAAAATGATCCAGATTGAAATGGAGATCCGCTCCGTTGTCGTCGCTCCGGAAAATATTTCGGGAGAGCTGCGCGTCGGCGTAGCCGAAGTCATTTCGGTAACGTGGCTGCCACGGCTGATCAAAACGATGCGGGAAATCTATCCCAAGGTCAGCATAGAGATGGATGAGGGGCTGACCCATACCTTGATCGAGCAGTTGAAGATCGGCTCGCTCGACCTGGTTCTTGCTCCCGGTCGCCCCAGTGAAAGCCTGTTCAGGTCAAGGGACCTTGGATGTCTGGATTTCTATTGGATGGCGAGCCCGTCGCTGCCTTTGCCGAATGGCCCGATTTCACCAAAGGAAATCGTGGCGTGGCCAATCATCACGCTGTCGCAGGAGTCCTTCCATCATCGGTCGATCGATGAATGGTTTCAGTCCGAAGAGGTCGTTTTCAAGCGATTCGACACATGCAAGAGCTTGAGCGTGGCGGCATCGCTCGCGGTCGCCGGAATGGGCATTACGCTCCTTCCCACACGCTGCTACAAAAAAGAGATTGAAGACGGCGCCCTGAAAATCGTCCAAACCAGCCCGCCAATGCCGCGCGTGTCCTTCAGCGCCACCACGTTGATCAACGGCACGCAACCGCTTGCCGAGATCGTGGCGACGCTGGCCGCCCAGATCAGCGATTTCGAAAAGGAAGGGACGTAGGTCTTCGAACTTCTCGCCGGGCCGACCGCGCCTCGCTCGAAAACGCTCTAACGTCCCTGACCCAGGAACAGCCAGGCCGCCAGAACGAACCCGGAGCCGATCACGATGCTCCGGACGATCAACTCCGGGATCGATCTGGCCACCAGAACACCCAGCCAACCGCCCACCACGCAGGCTGCGGCGGCGATCGCAAGCGGCTCCATTCTCACGACCCCGGACGCCATGAACACGACGACCGCGGCCGATTGCAGGACAATGGAGAGAAAGTTCTTCGCCGCATTCACCTGCGAATGCGCGCCTCCCTCGGTCAGCGAAAGCGAGGCCAGCATCATGACGCCCACGCCCGCGCTGAAATATCCTCCGTAGACCGAGACAACGCCCTGAACCACCGTCGACGTCCAGGGCCCCCCTTTCCGCCCGCTCACCGCGCCAACCAGCAATCTCAACCTGGCAGAGACCGCAAAGACCAGGGTCGCCAGCAGGACAAGCCACGGCACGACGCATGCGAAGATTCGATCGCCGGACCACAGCATGAGGCCGGCGCCCACGCCGCCGCCAAGGACGGAAAAACCTGCGAGCAAAGCCAGGCGGCCTGATGCGAGCGCAAAATGCCGCCGGTCGGCGATAACGGACGCAACGGACCCCAGGAACACCGCGACCGCGCTGGTCGCGTTCGACTGCACCGGCGAAATCCCCGCTGCCAGCAGGGCCGAGTAGGTGAAAACGGTCCCGCCGCCGGCGACGGCGTTCAAGAGACCCGCCGCGAAACCCGACGCCGCGATCAGCAGAATTTCCTGCACCGACAAGCGACACCTCCGCGCGCACCTCAAGCACGGAGATCGAAATGCCGGATAGAATGAAGGTGATCGGCCTGGTGTGGCGGTTCTGATTGAATCAGAACCGACGCGCTCTCTTCACGCGAACCGGCGCCCACCCCGGATCAAGTCCGGGGCAGGCTTTCGCTCAAAAACGCTTTAGCGCGTCACGTGTGCCGACTTGAATTGTCCAGGCGTCGCGCCGAACGATTGAAGAAAATGCCGGCCGAAATGGCTTTGGTCGCTGAAGCCGGTGGCGTGCGCAACGTCCGCAATCGACAGGCCGCGGCGAAGCAGTTCCCGTCCTTCGTTCAGCCTGCCGGCCAGCCGATGGGCGTGAGGCGGCATGCCGAAGCGCCGGACAAATCTGCGGATGTAGCCCTCTCGTGACAGTCCGAGCTCCATCGCCCGGGACGCCACGCTCTGGGATTCGTCAACCAGACGAAGGTCGAGGGATTCGGCGGGCCTCGCGGCCTCTCGTCGCAGGATGGCCTGGGAATCGCCCCCGAGCGCCGACACCGCGCTCGCGATGGCGCCGGGCAGATCGTCTCGCGCCAGCTGCAAGGCCCAGGGCGCCGACAGTACCAGATAGTTTGAACCGACGATCAGCGAACGCGCGGCATCGGGCAGTTTCGATGCGATCAGGAAGAACTCGGTCGATCGCGTGTCGCGATATGACGTGGGAAGCGCACTATGGACCACTTGCGCGGGGACGATCAGGACATCCCCCGGCTCCAGGCCAACCAGGCTGTTTCCCAGCATGTAGCGGCGAAGCCCGAAGATAGAGACCGAGACCTGGATCTCTTCGTGGAAATGCGTTCGCAGGCCGCGAAACGTGCCGATCCAATCGGCACCCTCGGACAACCTTTGATCGCCAACGTAATCGTATCGGAGGTTCGTCGTCATCGCGATTCATCTGGCCTCGGTCAGGCTAATTCGGCAAGCATAGGCCGGATAGAATGGAAGTGACATGCCATCGCCGACGCCCCTCGGGCCTGCCGGCCGAGCACGGTCGGCGATCGCTACCGTACCACGCCGGAAATGAATCCCGCTTTGCGCCGCGGCGGCTTGATCTCCTTCTTCAGGAAGCAATGCGCCTGCCTGCCGACATAGCCGGGCCGCGCATAGGTCCAGGCGCGGCACTTGTTGTCGCCGACACAGGCCGCCTTGCAGTCCTCGTCGCCCTCGCCGGACTTCAGCTCGAAATTCTTGTAGTCGCCGCCGAAGCGGTCGATCGAGGTCTCGACCGCAACGCTGCGCGGCTCGACCACGCCGGCGCCGCGCACCCCGGAGACGCAGCAATTGTCCTGCACGCGGGGCGGCACGTTGCTCTTCAGCCAGCACACCGCGCCGACCGCGATGTCGGTCGGATAGGCAAAGGTCCAGGCCCGGCAGCGGCGGTCACGCTCGCAGATCAACGCGCAGTCGGCCGGATCGCCGGACGCCACGGGCGAGTTCAGGTAGTCGCCGCCCGGGCGATCGAAATTGGCCTGCGCCAGCGCCGGCCGCGCGCCGACGGCGGCAGCGACGAACAACAGCAACCCCAGACATGCCCCGAACAGGCGGCTCTTCCGCATCAAGACCGCTTTCGCTTCCAACTCTTTGGATACGCCGCACTTTTTTGGACCGTCATTTGATCGCCATGAACCTGTACGGCGGATGAACGGCCAGCCATCGCGGCTGCGGCGCGCCTGCGACCCATCGCCCGCGCCACAGCCTTTTGATTCGGCGTGATCTTTTCGCAAAAAAGCCGGCGCCCATTGGCGCCGTCCCAACCCTTCGGCTGCATTACATTTTAGAAAGCATATTCCGAATAGGCCGGCTCGACCGACCCGCCCCAAGGGCCATGGAATTTGTCCAGCAGCTCCTCGGCCGGCGTCTTGCCGCAATCGATGATGCGCTCGAGCGGTTCGAGATACCGCGTCTCGTCGCGACCGACGTGATCGATGTTGCCGCGCCGGCGCAGGCCCGCATAGGACAGCGCCAGGCATTCCTTGGCGATTTCGAACAGGTAGCGGTCTCTGATCCTGGCCTTGAAGCCGAGCCGCGGCACGTCGTCGCGCAGCGCCTGCCGCTCCTGCGCGGTCCAATTCCGCACGAGGTCCCAGGCGGCATCGAGGCTGGTGTTGTCGTACAGGAGGCCGACCCAGAACGCCGGCAGCGCCGGAAGCCGCGCCCAGGGTGCGCCGTCGGCGCCACGCATTTCCAGATAGCGCTTCAGCCGCACCTCCGGAAAGATCGTCGAGAGATGGTTGGCCCAGTCCGACAGCGTCGGACGCTCGCCCGGCAGCTTTTCGTTCTTGCCGTCGAAAAAGGCGCGGAACGAGGAGCCGGACACGTCGATATAGGCATCGCCGCGCTTGACGAAGTACATGGGTACGTCGAGCGCGTAGTCGACATAGCGTTCGAACCCCATGCCGTCCTCGAAGGCGAACGGCAGCATGCCGGCCCGCGCGTTGTCGGTGTCGCGCCAGATCTCGGAACGAAACGACAGGAATCCATTGGGCGCACCTTCCGTGAAGGGCGAATTGGCGAACAGCGCGGTCGCGGCCGGCTGCAGCGCCAGCGAGACGCGCAGCTTCTTGACCATGTCGGCTTCGGAGGAGAAGTCGAGATTGGTCTGCACCGTGCAGGTCCGGTACATCATGTCGAGGCCGTAGGCGCCTACCTTCGGCATGTAGTCGGTCATGATCTTGTAGCGGCCCTTCGGCATCACGGGGATTTCCGCCCGCGACCACGACGGCGTCATGCCGAGCCCGAGGAAGCCGATGCCGAGCGGGCCCGCGATCTCGCGCACCTGGGCCAGATGCGCCATCAGCTCGGCCTGCGTCTGATGCACGGTCTCGACCGGCGCGCCCGACAGCTCGAACTGCCCGCCGGGCTCGAGCGAGATCGCGCCGCCGCCGGTGACGTCGTAGAGGCCGATGATGTTGCCGCGCTCCATGATCGGCTCCCAGCCGAGCAGGAGCTGCATGCCCTCGAGCAGCGCGCCGATGCCACGCGCGCCCTCATAGGGCACCGGCCGGTGCTCGAGAAGCGTGAACGGCGTCTTCTCGTGCTCGGTGCCGATGCGGAATTCGGAAGGAGGTTTTACGCCGGCCTCCAGCCACGCGACGAGCTCGTCCCGCGACTTCAGCGGCGTCATGTCGATCTGGTCTCGCGCCATGTCAGTTCCGGATCAAGAGCGCTTCGACCGATCGCGCGCGGTGAAGGGACTGTCCGCGAGCCTCTCGGCGCGCGGACTGGGGGTGAAGTAGTAGCGGGCTCATCGGGCGGCGGCGCCCTCGGCTGCCGCCTGCGGCTGCAGCTCGCCGCAGGAGCAGCCGAGACGATCGAGCAGGCTGCACAGTCTGGCGGCGTCGATGTCGGACAGTTTCGATCCGACGTGTCGTTCGATCGCCGCCGAATAGGCGCCCCACATCCGCTTCTGCAGCTCGCGCCCGGCTTCCGTGATCTCGACGAACTGGCCACGCTTGTCGATCTTGCATTCGCGGCGCGCCGCCAGCCCCTCGTCGACCAGGCGGTCGATCAGCCGCGAGGTCGAGTATTGCGGGATCAGCATCTGCCGCTCCAGTTCGACCGGCCGCAATTCGCCCGCCGGCGCCCGCGACAATTCGAGCAGCGCGTCATACCAGGCAAGCGGCGGGAAGCCGGCCTTCTTCAAATCCTGCTCGACGGCGTCCAGCACGCGGCTCTGCACCCGCATCAGGCGGATCCAGGCGGCGGTCGCCTCGGTCGATGGTCTACGCTTCATGATGGGGCCCGTGCGAGGTCCGTGCTTTCACCATACAGTGTACCGCAATACGCAATAAATGCATCTGCATCAATCTTGACTATTCCATGCAGGTGCATTTAGTCATCCCGCGGCCCCAGCCCAATGACCTCAAGGAGGAAATCCCATGAAGCTGTATTACTCCCCCGGCGCCTGCTCGCTGTCGCCCCATATCGCGCTGCTGGAAGCCGGCCTGCCCTATGAGCTCGTCAAGGTCGACGTCCGCGCCAAGAAGCTGGAAAACGGCGACGACTACCTGAAGATCAATCCGAAGGGCCAGGTGCCCGCCCTCGGCCTGGACAGCGGCGAGGTCGTCACCGAGGGCCCCGTCATCGTGCAGATGATCGCCGACAGGGCCGCCGCCACCAAGAATCTCGCACCCGCCCGCGACACGGTCGAGCGCTACAAGCTGCAGGAATGGCTCAATTTCATCACCACCGAGCTGCACAAGAATTTCAGCCCGCTGTTCCAGCCGGCGATCCCGGACGAGGCGAAGACCTTCTTCCGGGACCGGTTGATGGGCAAGTTCAAATATATCGACAGTCAGCTTGCCGGACGCGACTACCTGATGGGCAAGCAGTTCACGGTCGCCGACGGTTATCTCTACACGATGCTTCGCTGGGCCGACGGCCACAAGATGGACCTGTCAGGGTTTCCCAACCTGATGGCCTACAAGGCCCGCGTCGCGGCGCGGCCCAAGGTGCAGGAAGCGGTCGCCAAGGAAGCACAGAAGGCGGCGTAATGACCGCTCCAACCTCCCCTTGAAAAGGGGAGGTCGCTTTGCTCGGCACGAGCAAAGCGGGAGGGGACCACATGACCCCCTCCCCAACCCTCCCCCTTTCAGGGGGAGGGAGAACAAAGGATCAAGCCGCGGCCTGCTTCTTCGGCGGGAAGCGGCCATAGAAGGTTTCGCCCTTGGCCGCCAAATCGAGGAGCAGCTTGGGCGGAGCGAAGCGCGAGCCGTATTTGGACTCGAGCTTGCGGCACAGCTCGACGAACTTCTTCGTGCCCATGAAATCGATATAGGACAGCGTGCCGCCGGTGAACGGCGCGAAGCCGAACCCCAGGATCGAGCCGACATCGGCCTCGCGCATGTCGGTGATGACATGGTCCTCGACCGTGCGCGCGGCTTCCACCGCCTGCACCGCCAGGAAGCGCTGCTTCAATTCCTCGACATCGAGCGTATCGGGGTCGAGATGCTTGGGCTGCAGCGCGGCGAGGCCGGCCCACAGGCTCTTCTGGCCCTTGCCCTTCTCCGGGTAGTCGTAAAAGCCCTTGCCGTTCTTGCGGCCGAAGCGGCCCTGCTTCTCGACCATCTCGACCAGCAGCTTCTTCTGCGCCTGGTCGATGGCATTCGCCCCGAGATCGGCCTCGGTCGCCTTCATGATCTTGAGCACGAGGTCGAGCGCCACTTCATCCGACAGCGACAGCGGACCGACCGGCATGCCGGCCATCTTGGCGGCGTTCTCGATCATCGCCGGCGGCACGCCTTCCATCAGCATCTCCAGGCCTTCCGCGGTGAAGCGCAGCACGCAGCGGTTGGCGAAGAAGCCGCGGGAATCGTTCACGACAATCGGCGTCTTGCCGATGGTGCGGACATAGTCGAGCGCGGTGGCGAGCGCGACGTCGCCGGTGTTCTTGCCGAGGATGATCTCGACCAGCATCATCTTCTCGACCGGCGAGAAGAAGTGGATGCCGATGAACTTGGCCTGGTCCTTGAACTCCTCGGCAAGCGAATTGATCGGCAGCGTCGAGGTGTTGGAGGCGAAGATCGCGCCGTCCTTCAGGAGCGGCTGGGCCTTGGCGAAGGTCTCGGACTTCACCTTGCGGTCTTCGAACACGGCCTCGATGATCAGGTCGCAGTCCTTCAGCGCGTTGTAATCGGCGGTCGCGCTGATGCGGCCCATAATCGTGTCGCGGTCGCTTTCCTTGGCGCGCCCCTTCTTGATGAGGTCGTCGATCACGCTTTGCGCATGCGCCTTGCCCTTGTCGGCGCTCGGCTGGTCGCGGTCGATCAGCACCACCTCGATGCCGGCGCGCGCCGAAACGTAGCCGATGCTCGCGCCCATGAACCCGGCGCCGATCACGGCGAGCTTCTTCACCTTGGTCGGCGGCACGTTTTGCGGGCGCCGTGCGCCCTTGTTCAATTCCTGCATCGACAGGAACAGCGAGCGGATCATCGCCGCCGCCTCGTTGGAGCGCAGCACCTCGCTGAAGTAGCGCGATTCCACCCGCAGCGCCGCATCCATGGGCAATTGCAGGCCCTCATAGACGCAGCTCATGACGGCACGCGCCGCCGGATAATTGTCGTAGGTCTCGCGGCGATAGATCGCATTGCCCGCCGGGAACATCATCATGCCGGCCTTGGAGTAGACCGGGCCGCCCGGCAGCTTGAAGCCCTTCTCGTCCCAGGGCGCGACGGCCTTGCCGCCGCCCTTGATCCAGTCCTTGGCGGCCTTGATCAGGTCGGCTGCCGGCACCACGGCGTCGACCAGCTTCAGCGCCTTGGCGCGATCGAGCGTCATCGCATCGCCCTTGAGCAGGATCTGCATCGCATCCTGCGGCGGCACGATGCGCGGCACGCGCTGGGTGCCGCCGGCGCCCGGGAACAGGCCGACCTTGATCTCGGGCAGGCCGAGGCGCGTCTTCGGGTTATCGGCAGCGACGCGGTAGTGGCACGACAGCGTGATCTCGAAACCGCCGCCGACCGCGAGCCCGTTGATGGCGGCGACCCACGGCTTGCCCGAGGTCTCGATGGCACGGAACGCCAGCGAGAAGCGCCGGCTCTGCTCGAACAGCGCCTGGTTGGCGGCGACCTCGCCCTTGTCCTTCAGGAGCTGCGCATAGGAGCGGCTGTATCCCTCCATCATCGAGAGGTCGGCGCCGGCGCAGAACGCCTCCTTGCTGGAGGTGATGACCACGCCCTTCACATTGGCGTCAGCGGAGGTCTGCTTGATGATCGCCTCGATCTCGCTGATCGAGGTCTCGTCCAGCACGTTCATCGAACGGCCGGGAATATCCCAGGTGACGAGCGCGATGCCGTCGGCATCGGTTTCGACTTTGAAATTCTTGAAGGCCATGTGGTGCTCCCTCGATGCCGGCTGCCGGATCGGCGCCGCGGTTGTCTGGATTTCGTAGGGTGGGTTAGCGAAGCGTAACCCACCACTTCTTTCGCCGGACCATGGTGGGTTACGCCTTCCGCCTTCGCTCGTTGAGCCACGGTGGACGTAGTCGGCTAACCCACCCTACGACGCTTAAACCCGCTCGATGATGGTCGCGGTGCCCATGCCGCCGCCGATGCACAGCGTGACCAGCGCGGTCGACTTGTTGGTGCGCTCCAGCTCGTCGAGCACGGTGCCGAGGATCATCGCGCCGGTCGCCCCGAGCGGATGGCCGAGCGCGATCGCGCCGCCATTGACGTTGATCTTGGCGTTGTCGATGTCGAAGGCCTGGATGTAGCGCAGCACCACCGAGGCAAAGGCCTCGTTGAGCTCGAACAGGTCGATGTCGGACTTGTTCATCCCGGAGCGCTTGAACAGCTTTTCGGTGACGTCGACCGGGCCGGTCAGCATCATCGCGGGCTCGGAGCCGATATTGGCGAAGGCGCGGATTTTTGCCCGCGGCTTCAGGCCGTGCTTCGCGCCGGCCTCCTTGCTGCCGAGCAGGACTGCGCCGGCGCCGTCGACGATGCCGGACGAGTTGCCGGCATGATGGACATGGTTGATGCGCTCGACCTCGGGATGCGACTGCACCGCGACCGCGTCAAAACCGCCCATCTGCGCGATCTGCACGAAGGACGGCTGCAACTGCGCCAGCGACTGCATCGTCGTGGTCGGGCGCATGTGCTCGTCCCTGGCCAGGATGGTGAGCCCGTTGACGTCCTTGACCGGCACCACCGACTTGTTGAAGCGGCCCTCTTCCCAGGCCTTGCCGGCGCGCTGCTGGCTCTGCACCGCATAGGCGTCGACGTCGTCGCGCGAGAAGCCGTATTTGGTGGCGATCAAATCCGCCGAGACGCCCTGCGGCATGAAATAGGCGGGCACCGCGATCGCGGGGTCCATCGGCCAGGCGCCGCCGGAGGAGCCGATGCCGACCCGGCTCATCGATTCGGCGCCGCCGCCGATAACGAGCTCATGCTGTCCGCTCATGATCTGGGCGGCGGCGAAATTGACCGCATCGAGCCCCGAGGCGCAGAAGCGGGAGATCTGCACGCCCGGCACGGCCTCGCCCAGCCCCGCCTTGATCGCGGCGAAACGGGCGATGTCGCTTCCCGCCTCGCCGACCGGATCGACCACGCCGAGCACGACGTCGTCGACGGTATCCTCGGGCAGGTTGTTGCGCTCCTTGAGCGCCTCGAGCGGCACGGTGGCAAGCCGCAGCGCCGTGACCTCGTGCAGCGCGCCATCTGCCTTGCCGCGGCCGCGCGGCGTGCGAACGTGATCGTAGATATAGGCTTCAGGCATGACGCCCTCCTGAAATGATGATCATCATCTAATAGCGCATCGCGCAAAGCGGGGGAAGCAGCCTACTTCAGAACGCGTCCGCCGCAAGTTCCATGGTGGTGGCGCATCCGCTCTGGACGCGCGCGAGGCGAAGTGCAGTCTCCGGCAACATCCGCTCCATGAAGAAGCGGCCGGTCACCAGCTTGGTCGACAGATAGGGCGTGGCGCCGGTGGACGCAATCTTGTCGAGCGCGACCTTGGCCATTTGCGCCCACATATAGCCCAGCGTCACGAAGCCGAACAGGTGCAGGTAGTCGGTGGCGGCCGCGCCCGCATTGTCGGGCTTGGTCAGCGCATTCTGCATCAGCCAGGTGGTCGCCTGCTGCAGATGGCCGAGCGCGGCGGAGAGCGGGCCGACATAGGGCTTCATGGCTTCGTCGCTGCCGTGTTCCTTGGCGAAAGCCATCACCTCGCCGAAGAACGCCATGATGGCCCGCCCGCCGTCGCGCGGCAGCTTGCGGCCGACCAGGTCGAGCGCCTGGATGCCGTTGGCGCCCTCATAGATCATGGCGATGCGCGCATCGCGCACGAACTGCTCCATGCCCTGCTCGGCGATGTAGCCGTGGCCGCCATAGACCTGCTGTGCCTGCACCGCGTTGGCGAAGCCGGTGTCGGTGAGGAAGCCTTTGAGGATCGGCGTCATCAGCCCCATGTGATCGTCGGCGGCCAGGCGGTCCTTGGCATCGCCGGAGCGGTGGGCGACGTCGCTCTTGAGCGCGGTCCAGATCACGAAGGCGCGCGCGGCCTCGTTGAAGGCGCGGATCGAGAGCAGCGTGCGGCGGATGTCCGGATGCACGATGATCGGATCGGCCGGCTTGTCGGGCGCCTTGGCGCCGGTCAGCGCACGGCCCTGCTGGCGCTCGCGCGCATAGGCCGCGGCGTTCTGATAGGCGACCTCGGACTGCGCGAGGCCCTGCACGGCCACCCCGAGCCGGGCCTCGTTCATCATCACGAACATGCCCTGCATGCCCTTGTTCTCTTCGCCGATCAGCCAGCCGGTGGCGTTGTCGTAGTTCATCACGCAGGTGGAATTGCCGTGAATGCCCATCTTGTGCTCGATCGACCCGCAGGTGACGCCGTTGCGGGCGCCGACCGATCCGTCCGGCTTGACCAGGAATTTCGGCACCACGAACAGCGACACGCCCTTGATGCCGCCAGGCGCGCCCTCGATGCGCGCGAGCACCAGATGGATGATGTTGTCCGCCATGTCGTGCTCGCCGGCGGAGATGAAGATCTTGGTGCCGGTGATCCTGAAGCTGCCGTCCGCCTGCCGCACCGCCTTGGTGCGCAAGAGGCCGAGATCGGTGCCGCATTGCGGTTCGGTGAGGTTCATGGTGCCGGTCCATTCGCCGGCCACCATCTTCGGCACATAGGTCTTCTTCTGCTCCGGCGTGCCGTGCACCAGAAGCGCCGCGGTCGCGCCCATGGTGAGCCCGCCATACATCGAGAACGCCATGTTGGCGGAGATCTGGAATTCGTTGACCGCCTGCGAGAGCGTCACCGGAAGCCCCTGCCCGCCGAATTCCGTCGGCGCCGACAGGCCGAGCCAGCCGCCTTCGGCGACCTGCCTGAACGCTTCCTTGAAACCCTTCGGCGTGGTGACGCTGCCGTCGTCGCGGCGCACGCAGCCTTCGAGATCGCCGGTCCGGTTGAGCGGCTGCAACACCTCCTCGGCGAGCTTGGCGGCCTCGCCCAGGATCGCCTCGCGCACGTCGGCGGAAGCATCCGAGAAGCCGGGAAGGTTGTCGTAGCGGTCGATCTGGAAGACGTCGTTGAGCAGGAAATTGACGTCTTCGACTGGGGCTTTGTAGATCGGCATGTCGTTCTCCCGGCTTGCCTGCAGGCGGACATCCTGCGGCACAATCTTCAATTTTCGATCAAGTCTAGTGTCCCGGACTCGAAGTTCGCATCATTTCGCGGCGGGCTTCTTTTGCGAACTTCGGGTCCGAAAAGGACACTAGCAAACATACAATTCTAGTGTGGTTTCGGTTCGGAAGTTCTCTTGGTGAACGAGCGGCACAAATGAAGAGAACTTCCGAACCACCACACTAGCCTTCTTCGACAGGCGAGACACCCATCAACAGGCTGTGACAAGAACGCTCAACCCTTCGCCAGCTGTTCGCCCATCAACCGGTGCAACAGGTTGATCGCCTTCAGCGGGCGCACCATGACCTTGAAATGCGTGATGCGGCCGTCAGCGTCAAAGCGAATGATGTCGACGCCGTTGAGCTTGATGCCGTCGATCTCGGTTACGAATTCGAGCACCGCGCCTTCGTCGCTACGCCACTCGCCGACATAGGAAAAGCCGGGACCGCCCAGCACCTTGGCCGCGCTCGTCAGATATTTGAGGGTGATGGGGCGGCCGGCTTGCGGCGTGTGCACGACGGGGCTTTCGAACACCGCATCCGGGTGCAGCAGGTCAGCCAGGGCCGCACTGTCGTGCGACTTCATGTAGGCGTACCATCCGTCGAGCCCGCGCATCGTCATCGCACACGCTCCTTTGTTGTTGCGCCCGTTCGCGGCACTGTTGCGCCTGTTTGCGGCTGCGCCACGGTGACAGGCTGAGGCGCGAGCCTCATTGCGCTGGCGCAAGCGGGCGGCTTCGCCTGCTTCGTTCCGCCGTATGCATATTGACGCATATGCAACTCTATGCATAAAGTCAAGCACGATGCTGCAAATGGCCTGACGCGGGAGGGTTTGGCGTGGCGCTTGGCGACGCGATCCTGGTCTGCCTGACCGAACGGCCGATGACGGGCTACGAGCTCGCCAAGACCTTCGATTCCTCGATCGGCTTCTTCTGGAAGGCCGACCACCAGCAGATCTACCGCGAGCTGACCCGGCTGCGCGACCGCGGCCATGTCCAGGCGCGCGAAGTGGTGCAGTCGGGCAAGCCCAACAAGCTGGTCTACAGGCTGACCGCCGAAGGCCGGGCGGCGCTGCGGCACTGGGCTGCGCGGCCCTCGACACCGCCCTCGATCAAGGACGACATGCTGGTGCGGCTGTGCGCGCTCGAGGCCGTCGACATCGAGCCAATGCGCGCCGACCTGATGGCGCGGCTGGAACATCACCGCGACCGCCTCGCCCGCTATGAGCGGGTGCTGACGAAGCGCTTTCCGCAAGGGGCCGTCTCGCTCGACGACACCGGCAAGCTGCTCGCGCTGCACCTGGGCTTGCGCCACGAGCGCGCCGTGGTGGAGTGGTGCGAGGAGGCGCTCGACACCCTGACACGCCGCACCGCCGACGGCGAGGTCACCTCGGTCCGTGAAGGCGCGGGCGAGCCACAGGACTGATTGCGCCGGGGCGAGGCGGCCAAAAAGCTGCCGGATCGCGTTAAAAAGTGACGCCGGTCCAATTCCTTAACGGCTTATTTACCGTAACGCGAAAAAGTCGGGAACTGAGGCAGACAACCCGCGGCGCATCGAATTGTCTTTTCAATGGGACGCGCGGGGAGGCTGAGGGCGCAGGTGGAGCGCCGGTAATCGGCGGAACCGGACCAGAGCATGAATTCGCGCGTATCGTGGAGTGTTGACGGTATCGACCCATCCTTGCGCGAGCGGGCCGAAGCCGCCGCGCGCCGATCCGGGATGTCGCTGAACGAATGGCTCAGCTCGGCGATCGGCGAGGCGGCGCCGGATTTCCGGCAAGCCGCCGATGCGCGGCGCGGCACCGGCCGAGAAGCGCGCGAGGTCGCCGATATCCACCAGCGGCTCGATTCGATCACCCGGCAGATCGAGCAGATTTCCCGCAGCCAGCCCCGCAGCGAGGCCGCCCGGCCCGACCATGGCGTCGCCCGCCAGCTCAACGATGCGATCTCGCGGCTCGACGCACGGCTGTCGCAGATCTCCAATCCGCAAGCCGCCAAGCCGGCCGTCGCACCCCAGGACAGACAGCAAGACAGACAGCAGGACAGGCAGCAGCGCCAGTCCGAAATGGTCGAGCGCGCGGCGAGCCAGGTCTATCGCCCCTCGCCGCCGCTGAGCCCCGACTCCTTCGATTCCGCGATCGCGGAAATCGCGGCGCGCCAGAGCGAGCTCGACGGCCCGCCGCGCCAGATGTCGCCGCGCTCCGCCCCGCCGACCGCGCCCGCCGCGCCCGTGGCGTCCCCCGCGCCGCAAGGGCCGGATTTCTCGTCGCTCGAGCGGCACCTGTTCAAGATCACGAGCCAGATCGAGGCGCTGCAGCGCCCCGACCACCTCGAACAGTCGATCGCCGCATTCCGCAGCGAGCTTTCGGAGATCCGCCACGCCATCACCGAGGCGATGCCGCGCCGCGCGATCGAATCGATCGAGAGCGAGGTCCGCTCGCTCGCCCGCCGCATCGACGACACCAGGCAGAACGGCACCGACGGCCAGGCGCTCGCCGGCATCGAGCGCGCGCTCAATGAAATCCGCGAGGTGCTGCGCTCGCTGACGCCGGCCGAACAGCTCGCCGGCTATGACGAGGCGATCCGCAACCTCGGCGCCAAGCTCGACCTGATCCTGCGCGCCAACGACGACCCCGGCACGGTGCAGCAGCTCGAGGGCGCGATCGCAGCACTTCGCGCCATCGTCTCCAACGTCGCCTCCAACGACGCGCTGGCGCGGTTGTCCGACGACGTGCGCATATTGTCGGCCAAGGTCGAGCAGCTGGCGCAGGCTGGCCATAACAACGATGCCTTTGCGATGCTGGAGCAGCGCATCGCCGCGCTGACCTCGACACTGGAGAACCGCGAGCGGCCGGCCGTCGACGACCGTTCCGAGCATATCGAGGGCGCGCTGCGCGCGCTGTCCGACCGGCTCGACCGCATGCCGGTCGGCAACGACAGCAGCGCCGCGCTGACCCATCTCGAGCAGCGCGTCGCCTACCTCCTGGAACGGCTGGAAGCTGCCAGCGATCATCGCGCCGGCAATCTGGGCCGGGTCGAGGACGGGCTGCAGGACATCCTGCGCCATCTGGAGAACCAGCACGCGACCGTGGCGGCGCTGGCCCAGAACGACCGCGGCGCGATGGCGCCGCCATCGATGGACCCCGGCATCGTCGACATGATGAAGCGCGAGCTGTCCGATATGCGCTTCTCGCAGTCGGAAACCGATCGCCGCACCCAGGATTCGCTCGAAACCGTCCACAACACGCTGGGCCATGTCGTGGATCGCCTCGCAATGATCGAAGGCGAGCTGCGCACCGTGCGCGCCACGCCGACGCCGCCGGCCGCGCCCGCTGCCGTTGACGAGCCGCCGATGGCGCCGCGCGCGATGCCGGCCCAGGGCGCTTCGACTCAAGGCTTTGCGGCCCAAGGCTTTTCGCCTCAAGGCTTTTCGGCTCAAAGCCTGCCGCAGCCGAGGCCTGAACTGCCCAATCCCGTCGCCAAGGAGACGACGTTCAAGGAGGTCGCGTTCGACGCGGCGCCGCGCGAATTTCATGCCGCCGAGCCGGCCTCGCCGCCGGCGGTGCCGCCCGTGCCCCCGCGCGCCATCAGCGAGATCCTCGAGCCGCATGCGCCGCCCCGCGCGGCGCTCGCGCCCGAATTGCCGCCGGATCATCCGCTCGAACCGGGCACGCGGCCGAACGGCCGCGCCGCCACGCCGTCGGCGCGCATCGCCGCGTCCGAAAGCGCGATCAGCGAGATCCCGGCGGCGCCGCGCGAGCCGGTTTCGTCCTCGAGCTTCATAGCGGCTGCGCGCCGCGCCGCGCAGGCGGCCGCCGCGCAATCCGCCTCCGAAAAGGGCGGCCGCGGCTCCGCGAAGACCGCCGACAAGAAGTCCGGCGCCCAGGGGTCCTCCACCGTCACCGCGAAGATCCGCTCGCTGCTGGTCGGCGCGAGCGTGGTCGTGATCGTGCTCGGCGCCTTCAAGCTCGCCATGGGCCTCCTCGACGCCGGTCCCGCGCCGCAGCCGCCCGCCATGGAGCGGTCGAGCGAGCCGCCGCAAGCCGCGCCGGCACCCGCGGACAATCCGCCCGCTCAGACACCCGGCGGTCCCTCGATGACCTCGCCGACCCCGCTCGGCAAGCAGTCGAACAACAGCATTGCGCCGAACATGCTCGACGGCACGCAGGTCGCGATGCCGTCGCTGCCGTCAGACCCGTCCTACGACATCACAAGCGCCGTTCCGGCGCCGGTGGCGCCCGGCGCCGCCGGCCGGTCAGCCGCGGTGCAGGTCCCGCCGTCCGAGCAACTGCCGGAAACGATCGCCGGCCCGAAGCTGCGCGGCGCCGCGCTGAAGGGCGATCCGGCCGCGGCCTATGAGATCGCCGTGCGCTTCGCCGAGGGCAAGGGCATTGCCGTCAATTTCGACGAAGCCGCGAAATGGTACGACCGCGCCGCGCAGGCCGGCGTCGTGCCCGCGATCTTCCGGCTTGGCACGCTCTACGAGAAGGGCCTCGGCGTCGCCAAGGATTCCGATCTCGCCCGCCGCTACTATCTGCAGGCCGCGGAGCGCGGCAACGCCAAGGCGATGCACAATCTCGCGGTGCTGGACGCCGATGGCGGCGGCAAGGGCGCCAACTACAAGAGCGCGGCGCAATGGTTCCGCAAGGCGGCCGATCGCGGCGTCGCCGACAGCCAGTACAATCTCGGCATCCTCTATGCCCGCGGCATCGGCGTCGAGCAGAACCTCGCGGAATCCTTCAAATGGTTCAGCCTCGCCGCGGCGCAGGGCGACGCGGACGCCGCCGGCAAGCGCGACGACGTGGCCAAGCGCCTCGACGCGCAGTCGCTGGCCGCGGCCAAGCTCGCGATCCAGACCTTCACGGCCGAGGTGCAGCCCGCCGATGCCGTCAATGTCGGGACCCCGCCGGGCGGCTGGGACAACGCGCCGGCGACCGCGGCCAAAGCCGCCGCCAAGCCGGCCGCGACCAAGCGCGCAGCGCGTTGATTTGATCGCTCGGTGATTTGGCGCAAGGCGCCGACCGCCTATACCTCCAGAACGGCACGCGCTATAGCGTTTTCGAGCGAAGTGGGCACCGGTTCGCGTGAAGAAAACGCGTCAAAATAAGAACCTTGAGCACCGGTTCTGATTCAATAAGAACTGAAAATGCTCTAGATGAAGGCGTCAGCGCGCGGCTCGTTCTGAGAGGATCGAAGTGTCTGTCGATGATGGCCAGGACTCGGCAGGCCGACCCGCGCGATCGCCGACGGGACCGTGGGTGGCGCCGCCCCGCGCGCCGGCCAATCCGCCGCCTGCCTCTTCGCGTTCCGCAACCCACAGCACGAACAGGCGATGGTTGTGGTCGATCGCCTTTTTCGTGCTCCTGATGAGCAGCCTCGGCATCCGAGCCTACAGGGATTTATCGCGGCCGGAAGCCTGGGCCTACTGGAAGGACCAGTATTTTTCGCCGAGCCTTGGCGCGTCGTTGATCGGCAGCGCCGACCTCGACGGCTCGGGCCGCGGCCGGCGCGCCCTCGCGATCCGCGGCACGATCGGCCCGGCGGCGGCCGGCTGGCTGCGCGAGCAGCTCAACGAGGCCCATCTCGCACCGGGCGAGACCGTGCTGCTTTCCTCTCCCGGCGGCGATCTCGCGCAGGCCGCCATCATGGGTGAAATCATCAGGTCGCGCGGCCTCGCGACGGCTGTCGGCACCACCGACGCCACCGGCCGTGTCAGGCCGGCTTACTGCGCGAGCGCGTGCGTGCTGGTCTATGCCGGCGGCAAGCCGCGCTATGGCGTGGCAGGCTCGCTGCTGGGCGTCCATCGCTTTGTGTCGACCGCAACGGTCGGCGATCCCGTGGCCGAGACGCAGCGCACCGCAGGGCTGGTGCTCGGCTATTTCACGAAGATGGGCGTCTCCTCCGCCGTCGTGGAGGCGATGTCGCAGACCAGGGACGTGCGCTGGCTCGACACAAAGGAGGCGCTGGCGATGAACCTCATCACCGATCCCGTCGGCAGGCCCTGAGCCCCCGCGAACGCGGCCGCATTAATCCAAATCATTCACCAAGCCGGCAGATGCCCGGCCGCGGACGGCAAAAAACCGCGCGCGGGGCGGATTCTCCAGTCCCGCTGGCAGCCGTTTTCGGTTATGCAGGGGCGCGGCAAATCGATCCGCATTTCCCGGCGCCTGTCGCGGGAATTCGGAACGCGCGGCCGGCAAGTGCCCATCGAGAAAAGCGAACGCCATCGATAATGCGAGCCGGGAGCGGCTTCGGCCTCTTTCCAAAGGCTCAACCTTCCAGAAGCGAACGGCCGTGCAACTTTACCTTCCGATCGCCGACATCCCCGTCAACATCTTCCTGATCCTCGCGATGGGTGCGGCCGTCGGCTTCGTGTCGGGCATGTTCGGCATCGGCGGCGGCTTCCTGATGACGCCGCTCTTGATCTTCATCGGCATCGCGCCGGCGGTCGCGGTCGCCTCCGTCGCCAGCCACATCGCGGCCTCGTCCTTTTCCGGGGCGATCTCCTATTGGCGGCGACGCGCCATCGACCCCGCGCTTGCGCTGGTGCTGTTGACCGGCGGCAGCGTCGGCACCGCGCTCGGGGTGTGGACCTTCACGCAATTGCGCGCGCTCGGCCAGCTCGACCTGATGATCGCGCTGTCCTATGTCGCGCTGCTCACCACCGTCGGCGGGCTGATGTTCTGGGAAGGCCTGCGGGCGATGATGCGCACGCGGGCCGGCGTGCTGCCGCCACGCCGCAGCCACGGCTGGATCCACGGCCTGCCGCTGAAGATGCGGTTCAAGCGCTCCAAGATCTATTTGTCGGTGATCCCGATCGTCGTGGTCGGTATCGTCATCGGCTTCATCGGCGCCATCATGGGCATCGGCGGCGGCTTCATCCTGGTGCCGATCATGATCTATCTGTTGCGGGTCCCGACCTCGACGGTGATCGGCACCTCGATGGTGCTCACCCTCGTCACCATGGCGTTCGCGACCCTGCTGCACGCCGCCACCAACCACCTGGTCGACATCGTGCTGGCGCTGATCCTGATGGTCGGCGGCGTCACCGGCGCGCAGTTCGGCGCGCGCGCCGGCCAGAAGATCCGCGGCGAGCAGTTGCGGCTGCTGCTCGGGCTTCTGGTGCTCGCGGTCGGCGTCCGCTTTGCGATCGAGCTCGTGATCCGTCCCGACGAGCTCTTCACCATCCGCGAGACCGGAGGGGCGGGATGACGGCGCGGCTGGTCCTGATCGCGAGCCTCGTGCTGATCGGCATCGCCTGTGCCGGCGAGCCGGCCCGCGCCGAGCGGCTGATCGTCTCGGTCTCCAACCACCGCGTCACCGTGACGCCGAACTATTCCGGCGAGGAGCTCGTGCTGTTCGGCTCGGTGGAGAAGGACGGCGCGACCCCGGCCGACCGCACGACTTACGACCTCGTCGTGACCGTGATGGGGCCGCGCGCCGACATGGTGACACGGCGCAAGGAGCGCCGTTTCGGCATCTGGATCAACACCGACTACCGCCAGTTCCTGCAGGTGCCGAGCTATCTGGCGCTGTTTTCCAACCGCCCGTTCGACGACATCGCCTCGCCCGAGGTCGAGCGGCGCCAGCAGCTCGGGCTCAACAACGTGCTGCTGACGCAGCGCGTCGGCACCGACTACGCCGACGTGGTGCCGAACGACGCCTTCCGCAGCGCCTTCGTGCGCCTGCGCAAGCAGCACGGGCTCTACCGCGAGGACACCGCGGCCGTGACCTTCCTGACGCCGACGCTGTTCCGCACCGGCATTCCGCTGCCCGCCGAGGTGCCGATCGGCACCTATGACGTCGAGATCAAGCTGTTCTCGCGCGGGACGCTGGTGGCGCGCACCGAGACCGCATTCGAGATCGTCAAGGTCGGCTTCGAGCAGTTCGTCGCCACCAATGCGCGGTCGAACGGCTTCATCTACGGACTTGCCACCGTGGCGATGGCGCTGATGAGCGGCTGGATGGCCTCGATCGTGTTCCGGAAGGATTGAGCCGCGTCATTGCGAGGAGCAGCCGCGCACTCGATCAGTGCGGGCGGCGCGGGCCAAGCTCCTTCGCCGGAGGTTACGCGCTCCCTCGCACTTCCTCGGCGGCCGCATGGTCAGGCAGGCCGGGCTTTCGCTCCTGAGAATGCGGCTGGCGCAGATCAACCGCGAAGATCTGCAGCGGGTGGTCATAGCCCTTGATCATGCGCCTGCCGAGGGGCTCGATCGCAACGCGGTCCTTCAGGCCTTCGGCGACAGTCGGGTCGACGAGAATCTGCCCGTCCTTCGCCGAGCCACAAAGCCGTGACGCCAGATTGACGACGCTTCCGATCGCGGTGTAGTCGATCCGGCCCTCGTAGCCGACGGTTCCGACGATCGCCGGCCCCATGGCGATACCCACGCCGAAGCCGACCGCATGACCTTTGGCACGCCAGCCGATGACAAGAGATTGCACGGCCGCCTGCATGTCGATCGCGACCTGAACTGCGCGGAGCGCCGGATTCGCCCGCGCGACCGGCGCATTGACAAGAACCATCACCCCGTCGCCGCCGAAGCCGGTCAGCGTCGCTTCATGACGGGTGACGACGGCACCAATGGCTTCGTAGTATTCCGAAAGCAACGCCATGATCGCATCAGGCGCGGCCCGGGCGGAGAAAGAGGTGAAACCGCGCAGATCGCCGAAGATCGCAACGACCTCACGCCGCTGTCCTTCCAGCATGCGCTCATCGGACTGCTCAACCAATTCCGCCACTTGCGGCGCCAGGAATCGCTTCAGACGATTGATGCGCTCGGATTTGTCCTTGGAGATGGTCAGTTCTGCCGCCATCTCGTTGAAGCGATTTGCCAACTGCTCCAGTTCGTCGCCGCTCGATATCGCGATGCGATGGTCGAATTGGCCAGCGCCGATCCGGTGAACTCCGTCCTCGAGTTGCCGGATCGGTCCCGACATGCGGTGTGCAAGCCAATAGGCGAGCGCAGCGGCGAAAAATGTGCCGACGAGGATCAGAGCCAGAGCACGCCACAGCGTCGCGCGGATCGATGCGAGTGCCTCGGAAACAGGCTGCTGCGCGATCACCGTCCAGCCCACATTGGCCGCAGGTACCGAGGCGGCGACGACGGCGTTGCCAGCATCGCCCGTCGTCACCACCGCCGATCCATTCGCGGCGTTGACGACGGATTTGAGTCGATTGAAAGCGGGTGAGCCGGCGCCGCCTCGCAGGACCAGACTGATGTCCGGGTGGGCAATCAGGCGCCCGGAATCGTCGATGACAAAGGCACGGCCGGTGTTGCCGATCTTGATTCCTGCTATGACGTCCCAGATCATTTTCAGATTGATCTCGGCGATGGCAACTCCGTCTGCCGCCCGATTTCCGGCGACCGCAATCACCATGTAGGGCTCGGAATCGCGCCGATATCGAACGGAGCCGTACCAGACCTCGCTGGCGCGCGCACCGCGCACCGCTGGATCCTGCGCCAGATCCGCGCCCCGGCCGATCCTGTTCAGACCCAATCTGGAGACAAAGATGCGTTCGGTCCCGGTTTGGTCAACGAGCGTGATCGAGACGATCGCGGGGACCTGCTGCAGAAGACGCTCGGCATCGATCTTGTGCGAATTGTCATCGCCTTCGGCCCATGGAAACTGCACGACCCAGCCGATCTGGTCGCCTATTCCATCGACAAAGGTTTGAATTCGATCGGCCGCCGACCGTGCCTCTGCCTTGAGAAGCTCGTTGAGCTGGAGGCGCTGATCTCGATAGCCAAACCACGCCTCGCTGACGGCGCCGAGCACAAGTGGCACGACGACTGCGACGAACAGCGTGAAGAAATATCTTCGGAACAGGGAACGCCGCCGACGCGCTTGCGGAAAAGCGATGCGGTCAGGACAACGAGCATTCCCTTCCAGGCCGGGCGACCTCATTCGATCACCTTGTTGGCGCGGAACAGGATGGAGGATATGGCTCGCTCGACGCCGAGGGTCCTGGCCGTCTTGAGATTGACGACGAGTTCGAATTTTGTCGGCCGCTCGACCGGAAGATCGGCCGGCTTTTCGCCACGCAAGATCCGGTCGGCATAGGTGGCGAGCGAGAAATATGTTGCGCGTTGATTGGCGCCATAGCTCAGAAGTCCGCCGGCATCGCAATACTCGCTCCACCCGAACATCGAGGGCAGACGCTGCGCTATGGCAAACTCGGCAAGCCTGGCTCGATGCACCATCGTCACGGCGTCTGGAAAGACCAGCATGGCGTCCGCGCGCGCCTTGCTCGCCGCCTCAAGCGCCTTGTCCAGTTCACGAGCGCCCGCGAAAGGAACATAGATCGGATCAGCGCCCAGCGCCTGCGTGACCTGCCTGGTGGTGCGCCATTCCGACTGTTCTCCCGGATGATTCGTGTTCGACAGGACGGCGAGCGTTCGAAGCCCTGGAAAAATGTCCTTGAGCAGCTCAACTCTCTTTCCGGCGAGCTCGAGCGAAAGGAACGTGCTGCCCGTGAAATTGCCGCCGGGTTCCCCCAGGCTTTTGACGATACCCAGTTCGACCGGGTCGCCGCTGAGGGCAAACAGCACGGGAACTTCCGTCACGGCCGTCATCGCCCGGGTTGCCGGACCGCTCGACACCGCGAGGTCTATGTTGCCCCGCTTCAATTCGGATACCACCTGCCGCAGCGCGGCGGGATCGCCGGCCGCGTAGTGCAGCTCAAAGACGACATCTTTTCCCTCGGTGTAGCCCCGCTCACGCAACCCTTCGCGGAATCCATCCAGGAATGGATCGGGTTGCGGCTCAGTGGAAACCCAGAAGATGCGATAGACCTTTGCCGGCTGTTGCGCGCGCGCCAGCCGCGACCACATCATCGCACCACCTGCAAGTGCAATGAAATCTCGCCGTCTCATCGCAACCCAACCGACGCCAGGGCTTACACGTCCAAAAAGAGACCGACTAAATGTCCAGGAGGGCGACGGCTCAGGGGCAACTCATCGCTCATCTAGTTCTGTCGATGCAGGGATGAAAAAGTTCATGCATCGCCAGCAGGCCAGGGTCGATCTGCGACCTCGTCTGGCTGATCGTCTGGGCCATCACTTCGCTTGGCGCAATTCGCTTCTGGAACTTCATCGCCCTTGGAACGAAGCAGAAGCTGCTTCCGCATTTCAGCGAGGCGGGCGCGACAATATTGGTGGTAAAGCAGGTCGAGTACGGAGGGCATGATCGAAACCCTCGTTGGATCTTCACTATGTTCCGTCACTACCACGCCTCTGCCCATTCAAGAGGTGATCTAGATCACAACCTCTCTCCTTCGTGATGGCGGTTCCACTCGCGCTCCGACCGGGGCGGCTCCAATACTCCGACACCTTTGATTTTGACATTCGCAAAAGTGCCTCCCGGAGCGGGGAGCGAATGTTAGAATCGGACCACTAGTGTCATCGAAAGCGTCATGCCTTGCTCCCTTGCGTCGCGGCCGACGGACGCGTCACCAGATAGATTCCGAGCGCGACCGGGATGATTCCGAGCAGGTCGCGGAATTCGACATGCTCGCCGAGCACGAGGAAAGCGAACAGCATGCCGAGCGGCGGCATCAGGAAATGATAGGAGCTTGCGGCGGTCGCACCACACACTTTCAGGAGATGAAACCAGAGCAGGTAGGCGAGGATCGATCCGCCCAGCACCAGGAAGGCGAAGGCGCCGACCAGGCCGCGGCTCGGCACGATCTCGTGCACGTCGGCAAACAGCAGCGCGAAGGGCAGCAGCGCCAGCCCGCCGGCGATGTTCTGGATGCCGTTGCCGAGCCACAGGCTGCCCTTTGGCGCCAGGAGCTTGAACAGGATGGTGCCGGCGACGATCGAGGCGAGTGATGCAAGCGTGAAGACGATGCCATCGGCGCTGTCGGTCCCGACCGCGATCCGGTGCCAGACGATGAAGGCAACGCCGGCAACGCCGAGCAGGAGCCCGGCAACCTTGCGCCAGCTCAACTCCTCGCCGAGGAAGAGCGCGGCGAGCGCCGCGGTGAACACCGGATTGGCGGAAACGATCAGGCCGCCGAGGCCGGCGGAGACCGATTTCAGCCCGGTATAGCCGAGGCCGAGATAGAGGGCGTTGTTGGCAAGACCGATCACGGCGAAGATCGCGGCGTCGCGCCAGGTCATCGACCACTTCTCGCCGCGAAGAGCGGAAATGCCGAGGATCAAGAGACCCGCAAGCGAAAAACGCGCCGTGAGCAGGATCAGGGGCGGGCAATCGGTGACGGCGATCTTGCCGGCGACGAAGGCGAAGCTCCAGAGCAGGCAGAATACGACAATATAGAGCGGCAGCAGATTCAATCGGGGGCGGGGCACCGCGATCGACGGGGCGAGTGACATGGAAGTCTCCTTTGCCCCTTCCATCTAGGTCCGGCGGTTGCCATTTGGAAATTAAATGATAGACTGAAATGCAGTGGATTTCTTAATGACGCTCTCGAAGGTGACGTCATGCTCGACCTCGAACTGTTGCGCAGTTTCGTCTCGGTGATTGACGCCGGCGGCTTCACCCGCGCCGGCGAGCGCGTCCATCGCACCCAATCGACGGTGAGCCAGCAGATCAAGCGGCTGGAGGACGATCTCGGCCAGCTGCTTTTGATCCGCACCGGCAAGGACGTGACGCCGACGGAAGCCGGCGAACGGCTGTTGTCCTACGCGCGGCGGCTGCTTGCACTCGCGGAAGAGGCGCGCGACGTGGTGGCGCGGCCGGATTATCAGGGCGCGGTGCGGCTCGGCATCCCCGAGGATTTCGCCGCCTCACGGCTGGCCCGGCTGCTCGCGACATTCTCGCGCTCGCATCCGAATCTGCGGCTCGACGTGCGCTCCGACCAGAGCCTGACGCTGCGCCGCGAGCTCGAATTCGGCCATCTCGATCTCGCGCTGTTCAAGCGCGACGCCGGCGAAAAGGGCGGCATCGCCAGCTGGCCGGAACGCGTGCACTGGGTGACGAGCAAGACGCGGCCGCGCGACCTCTCGACCGGCTCGGTGCCGCTGATCGGATTTCCGGGAGGCTGCCTCTACCGCGCCCGCGCCATCCACGCGCTGGAGGCCGCGGGCCGCTCCTGGCACATGGCCTATTCGTCGTCGAGCCTTGCCGGCATCCAGGCGGCGGTCGCGGCCGGCATGGGGCTCAGCATTCTCTCGGAGATGGCGATTCTGTCCGACCATCGCGTGCTGACGGCGAAGGACGGCTTTGCGCCGATCGATAAGACCGAGCTCGCACTGCTCGCCTCGCCGCAGGCGACCCCGGCAACGCTGCGGCTCGCTGAACGGCTGGCGGAATTCTGCGACAACGTGCAGGCGAAGGCGGCGTGAGGATGCGAACGCTTTGTCACCTCTCCCCGCCGGGGAGAGGTGAAGGGGAGCTCGACGGCACTTCCTCAACAGCAGCGCGACGCGGCGATGGCGTGCAGGCGGCGGTCGCCGAGCAGATGCGCCATGAAGGAAAGCGACGAAAAGATCCTCGCGAACGCCGCATCGCGGATGGAGAGGCCCCCGCTATAGGCGCCGAAGGCCGGCATCACGGCGCGCTCGCCATCGCTCGCAAAGCAGCGCCGCTCCATCGAGCGGCCGCGGGCCGCGACGCGGGCCTTGGGATGCAGATGGCCGGCGATCTCGCCGGCCGCACCGGTCGGTTCATGACGGAACATGATGGGGCCGATTGCGACCTCGCTTGCGACCACGCCGCCAAGGTCTGGCGGCAGCGCCGGATCGTGGTTGCCCGCGATCCAGATCCAGTCGCGCCGCGCCTGCAGGGCGCCGATCGCGTCGCGATCGGTTTCCGACAGGCGCTCATGCGCGGTCCTGTCGTGAAAGCTGTCGCCGAGCGCGATCACCATGCGCGGATCATGGCGGGAGATGACAGCAGCGAGCCGGCCCAGCGTCGCCGCGGTGTCGTAGGGCGGCAGCAGCACGCCACGCGCCGCGAAGCTCGAACCCTTTTCAAGATGCAGGTCGGAGACGACGAGCAGGCCCTGCTCTTCCCAGACCAGCGCGCCGGAGATATCAGCGATCAGCGTGACGCCGGCAACCGTGACCGCCGAAACGCGCGAGACCCGATCATCCTCCGAAGCTCGCGCGTGCGCCGTCACGTTTTGCTATCCCATCGCTTCCTTGATGAGCTCGTCGGCGGCCTCCGCCAGAAGCTCATCGGATGCTTCGCCATAAACTGACTCGCGGCCGATTTCCAGCATCACGGGCACGGCGAGCGGCGAAACATGGTCGAGTTCCCGGTGGGTGATTCGCCCCTTGATGCGGGCAAGCATATCACCGAGCCGGCGCAGATCGAGCAGGCCCGCCGCCGCGTCCGCCCGCGCAGCGCGCAACAGCACATGATCGGCCTGGTGCTTGCGCAGGACGTCGTAGATCAGATCGGTGGAAAACAGCACCTGGCGGCGGCTCTTTTCCTCGTCGGTGAAGCGCCGCGCGATCAGGCCCGAGATCAGCGCGCAGCTGCGGAACATCCGCTTCATCAGCGCGGACTCGGCGAGCCATGCTTCCAGATCGTCGCCCAGCATGTCCGGATCGAACAGCGCGGCGAGATCGAGCTTGCCGTTGCGGATCATGAAGGAGGTATCGCCGATGCCCCAGATCGCGAGCGCGTATTCGTTGGCGACGAAACCGAGCGGCCGGGCGCGGGCGCGCTCCAGCCGGCGCGTCAAGAGCATGCCGAGCGTCTGGTGCGCGAGCCGCCCCTCGAACGGATAGCAGACGAGATAATACTTGCTGGCGCGCGGAAAGGTTTCGACCAGAAGCTCGCGCGCCGCCGGCACGCGGGAGAAATCCCGCTGCAGCGAGAGCCAGTCGCGCACCTGCTCCGGCAGCGCGCCCCAGGCGCGGCGATCGTCGAGCAGGTTGCGGACGCGCTCTGCGAGATAGGTCGACAGGGGAAACTTGCCGCCCATGTAGGACGGCACTTTCGCGTCCTTGTCATTGGTGCGCGAGACATAGACCTGGTCCTCGACCAGCGCCTCGTAGCGCACGATCTCGCCGCCGAACACGAAGGTGTCGCCGACGACCAGTCCCTCGATGAAATATTCCTCGATCTCGCCCAGCATGCGGCCGCCGCGCGCGATCGCGCCCGTCGAGCCGGTGCCGCTGCCACGCGAGCGCACCAGCTTCACCTTCAACATGGGTTCTTCGACGATGGTGCCGACGTTGAGCCGATAGCTCTGCCGCACCTTGGGATTGGCGACGCGCCAGCGCCCCTGCTTGTCCTGCTTGATGCGGGCGAAACGCTCATAGGTTTTCAGCGCGTAGCCGCCGGTCGCGACGAAATCGACGACGTCGTCGAAATCGGCGCGCGCAAGCTCGGCATAGGGCGCGGCGGTGCGCACCTCGGCAAACAGCTCGTCGGAGAGGAACGGCTCGCCGCAGGCGCAGCCCAGCACGTGCTGCGCCAGCACGTCGAGCGCGCCGGTGCGCAACGGCGGGGTGTCCTGCGCATTCTCCGCGACCGCGTCGATGGCGACGCGGCACTCCAGCACCTCGAAGCGGTTCGCGGGGACGAGAACGGCCCGCGAAGCCTCGTCGAGACGGTGATTGGCGCGGCCGATGCGCTGCATCAGGCGCGAGGCGCCCTTCGGCGCGCCGATATTGATGACGAGATCGACGTCGCCCCAGTCGACGCCAAGATCGAGCGAGGAGGTGCAGACCACGCCGCGCAACCGGCCCGCCGCCATCGCGTCCTCGACCTTGCGGCGCTGGGCGACATCGAGCGAGCCGTGATGCAGCGCGATCGCCAGGCCATCGTCGTTCATGCGCCAGAGCTCCTGAAACAGCATCTCGGCCTGGCTGCGGGTGTTGACGAAGACGAGCGTGGTCTTGTTGCGCTTGATCAGGTCGTAGATCTCGGCCAATGCGTGGCGCGCGGTATGGCCGGCCCACGGCAGACGCTCCCTTGTGTCCAGCATCTCGACCACCGGCGGCGCGGCGCCGCCGGCGAGCACGATGTCGGCGGAGACGGGCTTGCCGTCCGGCTGCGGCACCAGGAAGCGCGCGAGCTGCTCCGGCTCGGCGACGGTTGCCGACAGCCCGATCGTGCGCATCTCGGGCGCAAGCCGCCACAGCCGGGCGAGACCGAGCGACAACAGATCGCCGCGCTTGGAGGTGACGAGCGCATGCAGCTCGTCGAGCACGAGGCGCTTGAGCGAGGAAAACAGATAGGGCGCATCGTCCGACGCAAGCAGCAGCGCGAGCTGCTCGGGCGTCGTGAGCAGGATGTCGGGGGGATAGCGGCGCTGCCTTTGCCGTCGCGACACCGGCGTGTCACCGGTGCGGGTCTCGACCTTGATCGGAAGCCCCATCTCGGCGATCGGCGCCTCCAGATTGCGCGCGATGTCGACTGCGAGCGCCTTCAACGGCGAGATGTAGAGCGTGTGCAGGCCGCCGGTGCGCTTGACGGAGCGACCCGTCGAGACGACGCGCTGCGGGGCTCCGGCCATATGGGTCTCTCCGTCTCCCGCGCGCTCCTCTAACTCTCTCCCCCTGAAAGGGGGAGGGTTGGGGTGGGGGTCACCGAGCAACGAGTGGGGGTCACCGAGCAACGGGTGGGGGTCACCGAGCGACGCAACCAGAGAAGACTCCCTCCCGGCACGCTCCGCGTGCCGGGCTCGGCTCAAGCCGGGGCCAGGCCATCCCCCTTTCAGGGGGAGGTGAGGATCATCACTCAACTCCACCAGCGTCGGCAGGAAGCCGGCAAGTGTCTTGCCGGCGCCGGTCGGCGCGATCAGGAGCGCGGACCGGTTGTCGCGGGCCTTTTCCAGCAAAGCCAATTGATGCGCGCGCGGCGCCCAGCCACGCGAGGCGAACCATTTCTGAAAACGGTCCGGCAGCGGCGCTGGGATCTCGAACGGCAGCTCGGGCTGGTTACGGCGCGACACGCCCAACAGCTAAGCGCTCCCGGCCGCTTCGTCGAGGGCGGCCTTGACGCTATCAGGCCTTGGCGCCGTCAAGCCTTTGCGGCGACCACGACGAGGCCCGGCACCGGGAGATCGCTCTCGTTGCGCGCGGATGCAACTTCAAGATACGGCATGGCCAGGGTGGCGGTGGCGACCGCATCGCGCACGCAAGCCGGGCTGTGGGCGTAGCGCAGGCCGGCGCCGACCATGACGTCGTCGCCGTCATGCGTTTCCGCGGTGAAGGCAAACAGACCGCCGGGCACAAGCACGCGCGCGGCCTCGGCGAGCACCGGCGCGAGATCCGACACATAGACCATGGCATCGGCCGCGAGGATGAGATCGGCGCTGGCATCGGGGCGGCGTCGCAAGCCCTGCACCATGTCTTCGAGCTCGAGCTCGGCATAGAGCCCGCCTGCGCGGGCCTGCTCGATCATCCTCGGCGACAGATCGATGCCGATGAAATGGTCGACCTCCTTGGCAAAGGCGGTCGCGGCAAGGCCGGTGCCGCAGCCGAGATCGATCGCGCGCCTGAAGAAACACGGCTTCTTCGCCGCATGCCGCACCGACAGCACCGCCTTGAACAGGAGCGCCGGGCCGCGATAGTCGAGATCGTCGACCAGCGCGGCCTCGAAGCGCGGCGCATATTGATCGAACAGCGCCTGCACGTAGCCGGACGGCATGCCCGAGACCGGCTCGGCGCCGAGCCGCATCAGCCAGAGACCGGCGCCATGGCGATCCGTGGCATCGGCGGCGCGCGCCCGGCGAAAGGCCTCGATCGCCGCATCGTTCGCGCCGAGCGCCTGCCTGATCTCGCCGAGCGTGAACCAGGCGGTGGCAAAATTCGGCGCCAGTTCGGTAGCCTGCTCGAGCAGGTCGGCGGCGGCGGCGAGATCGCCCTTCAACTGCAAATCGCGCGCGAATTCAAAACGGCGGTCGGCCAGAAGGTCGCCGGAGGACAGGAACAGGCGCGCGGGCATCTTGCGGGAACCACTCCATCATTGCCGGGCAAGAGCGCGAAGCGCGTCTTCGTCCCAAGGGCCCCCGGCAATCCATCAAACAAGGAAACTTCCGAAAGATGGATGCGCGGGTCAAGCCCACGCATGACACCTGAAAACAGCCTTGCGCCGGCTTATATACGGCAGCATGCGACCGCAGGAGATCCTTAGCCCCACGCCCGCCGGCCTCCTCTGCAAACCGGGCGGCTTCCATATCGATCCGGTGCGCCCGGTGGCGCGGGCGGTGATCACCCATGGCCATTCCGACCATGCCCGGGCCGGCCATGGCGCGGTGCTGGCGACGCAGGAGACGCTCGACATCATGCGGCTGCGCTACGGCGAAAACTTCGCCGGCACGACGCAGGCGGTCGCCTATGGCGAGGAAATCCGGCTCGGTGACGTCACGCTGAAATTCCATCCTGCCGGCCACGTGCTGGGCTCGGCGCAGATCGCCGTGTCCTGCAAGGAGACCTGCATCGTCGCCTCCGGCGACTACAAGGATGTGCGCGATCCGACCTGCGCGCCCTTCGAGCTTGTGCCGTGCGACGTGTTCATCACCGAGGCGACGTTTGGATTGCCGGTATTCCGTCACGGCAACGCCGGCGACGAGGTGAAGAAACTGCTGGCGTCTGTTGCGCTGTTTCCGGAACGCGCGCATCTGGTCGGCGCCTATTCGCTGGGCAAGGCGCAGCGCGTGATCGCGCTGATCCGCGAGGCCGGGTACGACGCGCCGATCTACCTGCACGGCGCGATGGAAAAGATCACGCGCTACTACGAAAGCCGCGGCGCCGCGCTCGGCGAGCTTCGCGCCGTGCGCGGCGTGAAGAAGGCCGATCTTGCCGGCACCATCACGCTGGCGCCGCCGACGGCGACGTCCGACATCTGGACGCGCCGTTTTCCCGATCCCGTCACCGCCTTCGCCTCCGGCTGGATGCGGGTGCGGGCGCGGGCGCGCCAGCGCGGCGTCGAGCTGCCGCTGGTCATTTCCGACCATGCCGACTGGGACGGCCTGACCTCGACCATTGCCGCGACCGGCGCCGGCGAGGTCTGGGTCACCCACGGCCAGGAGGACGCGCTGGTGCATTGGTGCCAGTCGCAGGGCTTGCGCGCGCGGCCGCTCGACCTCGTCGGCTATGGCGACGAGGAGGAAAGCGAGACGCTCGCAGCTGATGAGGGTGAGGCATGAACCGCTTCGCCGAGCTGCTCGACCGCCTCGCCTACGAGCCCGGCCGCAACAACAAGCTGCGGCTGATGTCAGATTATTTCCGCAAGACCGAGGACCCCGACCGCGGCTATGCGCTGGCCGCGCTGACGGGTGCGCTGTCGTTCAAGCACGCGAAGCCGGGGCTGATCCGCGACCTGATCATGGCGCGCACCGATCCCACGCTGTTCGCGCTGTCCTACGACTATGTCGGCGATCTCTCCGAAACCGTCGCGCTGATGTGGCCGAAGGCGCCGCTTGCGTCGGGCCACAACAATCCGCCGCCGCCCACGCTGACAGATGTGGTCACGACACTGCGCACGCTCGGCAAGACCGAGATGCCGCGGCAGCTCGCGCGCTGGCTCGACGAGCTCGACGAAACCGGGCGCTGGGCGCTCTTGAAGCTCGTCACCGGCGCGATGCGGATCGGCGTCTCGGCGCGCCTCGCCAAGACCGCGGCCGCAGCCCACGGCGACAAGGACCCGCACGAGATCGAGCTGATCTGGCCGGGGCTCACCCCACCCTATCTCGAGCTGTTTGCCTGGCTGGAAGGCCGCGGCGACAAGCCGGTCAACCGCGATCCCGCGCCGTTCCGTCCCGTCATGCTGGCGCACGCGATCGAGGACGCGGATTTCGCGGCGCTCGATGCCGCCGACTATATCGCCGAATGGAAGTGGGACGGTATCCGCGTGCAGGCGGTCGCGGGGCTTGATCCGAACGGCATGATGCAGGCACGGCTTTATTCGCGCACCGGCGAGGACATCACCAAAAGCTTTCCGGACCTCTTGCCGTCGCTGCACCTGCCGGGCGCCATCGACGGCGAGCTACTGGTGATGCGCGAGGGCCGTGTGCAGAGCTTCAATGTGCTGCAGCAGCGGCTCAACCGCAAGGTCGTCTCGCCCAAGCTGACAAAGGACTACCCGATCCACCTGCGCGCCTACGACCTGCTCGGCGATGCCGACAATGACCTGCGCGAGCTGCCCTTTGCCGAACGCCGCGAAAGGCTCGAAGCCTTCGTGAAGAAACTCGGCGACGCCAGAATAGACCTGTCGCCGACCATTGCCTTCGAGAGCTGGGAAGCGCTGAAGGCGGCGCGCGCCGATCCGGCCCAGGCCGGCGCGGGCGACGACGCCGAGGCGGTCGAAGGCGTGATGCTGAAGCGGCGCGATGCGCCCTACTCCCCGGGCCGGCCGAAGGGACAGTGGTGGAAATGGAAGCGCGACCCGCACATCATCGATGCCGTGCTGATGTACGCGCAGCGCGGCCACGGCAAGCGCTCGTCCTATTATTCCGACTACACGTTCGGGGTGTGGACGCCGGGCGAGGCCGGCGACGAGCTGGTGCCGGTGGGCAAGGCCTATTTCGGCTTCACCGACGAGGAGCTGTTACAGATCGACCGCTTCGTCCGCCGCAACACGGTGGAAAAGTTCGGCCCCGTTCGCCATGTCGTGCACGAGCCCGACAAGGGCCTCGTGCTGGAGGTCGCCTTCGAGGGCCTGCAGCGCTCGCCGCGGCACAAGTCGGGCGTCGCGATGCGTTTTCCCCGCATCAACCGGCTGCGCTGGGACAAACCGCCGCGCGAGGCCGACCGGCTGGAAACGCTGGAAAAGCTGCTCAAGGCCGAGACAAATAAAGTTTTGGTAAGCTCTGGTGCTAGGTAGCGGGTTCCCCATCTGCTCGCTGCCGGTGTATTATCGGCACGAATCCCGCGGGGAGTTTGGGCGATGGCCAACGACGTGAGAGACCTGCCGGCAAGTAATGACGGCCTGTACCGCTTTCTCGGCGGCTCGCCGCTCTCAGTGGCGTTCCGGCTGATCCTGCTGTCGATCCTGGTCGGCGTGGTGCTGGCGGCGATCGGCTTCGACCCCTGGAATATCCTGCACAGCATCCGCCTGCTGTTCCAGCGGCTGTGGGATCTCGGCTTCGACGCCATCAACGGGCTGTGGCGCTATTTCCTGCTCGGCGCGGTGATCGTGGTGCCGGTCTGGTTGCTGTCGCGGCTGTTCAGCGCGCCGCGCGGCCGCTAGCCTTTCGCGGCGGGTCGCGCCCGATGCAGTTGCGCTTTGTCGGCTGCGGCGACGCGTTCGGCTCGGGCGGCCGCAACAACACCTGCTTTCATGTCACAGGCGACCGCGTCAATTTCCTGATCGATTGCGGCGCCACGTCATTGCCGGCGATGAAGCGGCTCGGCATCGCCCGCGAGCCGATCGACCTGATCCTGATCACGCATTTCCATGGCGACCATTTCGCCGGGCTGCCCTTCCTCCTGCTCGACGCGCAGTTCAGCCGCCGCAACCGCCCCCTCGTCATCGCCGGACCGCAAGGCATCGAGACGCGGCTTGCGCAGGCGATGGAGACAATGTTCGAGCATTCCTCGAAAACCAAACCGAAATTCGATCTGTCGGTGCTCGCGCTCGCGCCGGGATCGACGCATCAATTCGGGGCGGTCCGCGTTACGCCGTTTCCGGTCGTGCATGGCGAATCCGGTGGACCGTTTCTCGGTTACCGGATCGAGGCCGAAGGCCGCGTCATCGCCTACAGCGCCGACACCGAATGGACCGAGACACTGGTGCCGCTGGCGCGCGACGCCGACCTGTTCATCGCCGAGGCATATACCTATGACAAGGCGGTCAAAAATCACCTGAGCCTTGCCGCGCTCGAAGCCCATCTCGCCGAGATCGCGCCAAAGCGGCTGATCCTCACTCATATGAGCGACGACATGCTGGGACGGCTCGGCACCATCGGCCATGCCACTGCGCATGACGGCATGACTGTCGACCTCTAGTACCGCCGATTTGAAGTCCGCCACACGGGCTTCCACGAAACGACGAGGCGGACTTCAAATCGAAAGCGGTCCTAGAATCATAAACTTGCTGGTACCCTTTGCTTGCCGAAGTTCGTAAAAGGCGTGCCGCAAAGACTCACGAACTTCGGAAAGCGGGTACTAGTGCGGGGCCGGAAAACATGGCACCGGTGACCGGACGACGATAAGGGCAAGCGGGCGCACCAGGACCGCCGATTTAGAGCCAGTGGAACAAACTCCCGGAAAATTCCGCATCAAGGTCACGACGTCAGAGGTCTTTGCCATCGCGGGCCCGGCGATGGTCGCGAACCTGACCACGCCGCTGATCGGCATCGTCTCGACGACGGCGATCGGGCGGCTCGGCGATGCCGCGCTGCTCGGCGGCGTGGCGATGGCCTCGGTGATCTTCGACTGCCTGTTCTGGCTGTTTGCCTTCCTGCGCATGAGCACGGTCGCCTTTGCCGCGCAATCGCTCGGCGCGGGCGAGCCCGCAGAGCTGCCGGCCATCCTGGTGCGCGGCTTCATCGTCGCAGGCCTGATCGGATCGGCCCTGATCGTCCTCCAGGTCCCGCTCGCCGCGATCCTGCTCGACGCGATGGGCGGCAGCGAGGCGGTCACGCGCGCCGCCAGGGCCTATTTCATCATCCGCATCTGGGCGGCGCCGCTCGCGCTCTCCAACTACGTCGTGCTGGGCTGGCTGATCGGCCAGGCGCGCGCGAAACGGGCGCTGGTGCTGCAGATCGCGATCAACCTCATCAACGTGGCCGCGACAATCGTGCTCGTGCTGGTATTCGATTGGGGCATCGCGGGCGCGGCGATCGCCGCCGTGATCGCGGAGGCCACAGGCCTTCTGCTCGGCACAGCGATGGCAAGACGGCTGTCGGAAGGCGGCCTGTCGGTTGCCCGTGCGCGGCTGTTCGACCGCGCCAAGCTGATGCGCATGCTCGCGGTCAACCGCGACATCATGATCCGCACCGCGGCGCTGATCACCGCATTCCTGTTCTTCACCGCACAAGGCGCGCGATCAGGCGACGTCACGCTCGCAGCGAACGCGGTACTGAACAATTTCCTGCTGATCAGCGCCTTCTTCCTCGACGGCCTTGCCAATGCCGCTGAACAGCTCTGCGGCCGCAGCTTTGGCGCGCGCGACCGCCATGGCTTTGCCGATGCAACGCGGCTCGTGATCCTCTGGGGCTTCGGCTTTGCGCTGGTGGTCGCCGCTGTCTTCGCGCTGTTCGGGCCCGCCCTGATCGACTTGATGACGGCGAGCGAAGCGGTGCGACGCGGCGCGCGCGACTATCTCGTCTTCGTCGTCCTGGCACCGCTGCCGTCAGTATTCGCCTTCGGCTTCGACGGCGTCTATATCGGCGCGACCTGGGCGCGCGACATGCGCAACCTGATGATGGCGTCGCTGGCAATCTTCTTCGCTACCTGGTTCGTGCTGCGCGGGCTTGGCAATATCGGCCTGTGGTGGGCGATGCTCGCCTTCTATGCGGCGCGCGGCGGCCTGCAGGGCGCGCGCTACCCGGCGCTGTTCCGGGCGTCATTCGCGCCGGCTAGACCGGCCAGTCCTCGGCCGTGATCGAGGCGGCATCGGCGCCAACGATTTCGGACAGCGAATCCCGCCCGGTGCGCAGCAGCGTGGATGCGAGATCGCGCTTGATGTCGTCGACCAGGCCAAGGCCCTTGTAGACCAGCGACGAATAGAGCTGGACCAGGCTGGCGCCGGCGCGGATCTTGGTCAGCGCCGCACCGCCGGAGTCGATGCCGCCGACGCCGATCAGCGGAAACGCGCCTTCGACACGCACATAGGTTTCGGCCACCATCCGCGTCGACAGCCGGAACAGCGGCCGTCCGGACAGCCCGCCCTGCTCCTTGGCGCGGGTCTGCTCGCGCAGGGTCGCGGGCCGCGCCAGGGTGGTGTTGGCGACGATCATGCCGTCGACCCGGCGCGAGCGCGCCACCTGCACGACGTCGTCGAGCTCGGCAAGGCTGAGATCGGGAGCGATCTTGAGCAGCACGGGTGAGTCGCCGGCCTTGGTGCGCACCTGCTCGCGCGCGTCGATCACCTTCGCCAAGAGATCATCGAGCGCCGCGGCATGCTGCAGATCGCGCAGGCCCGGCGTGTTCGGCGAAGACACGTTGACGGTGAAATAGCTCGCGACCGGTGCAAAGGTCTCGATCAGCTTGACGTAGTCGGCGGTGCGGTCGGCGGAATCCCTGTTCGCTCCGACATTGACGCCGACGATACCGGGAAGCCGGGCGCGCGCGGCGAGCCGGCGCAGCACGAGATCGGCGCCGTCATTGTTGAAGCCCATGCGGTTGATCACGGCCTCGTCGCGCTCGAGCCGAAACAGCCGCGGCCGGGGATTGCCGCTCTGAGGCCGCGGCGTCACCGAGCCGACCTCGACGAAGCCGAAGCCGAGCCGCAGCAGCGCGTCCGGCACCTCGCCGCTCTTGTCGAAGCCCGCGGCCATGCCGACCGGGTTCGGGAAGTTGAGCCCGAAGGCGCGCACCGCGAGCTTGGGATCATCCGGTCGCGGCCGCAGCGGCGGCAGAAGCTTCAGCCCGCTGATGGCGAGCCGATGCGCGTCCTCCGCGTCGAACCAGCGCAGCAGCGGCAGCGAGAAGGCGTCGAAGGCGCGGATCACGGCGCAAGCTCCGGGATCTCGTGCGATCCGTCGGCGCGCGTATGCAGGTTCAGCACACGGCGGACCGCGCCGAGATCGAGATCGCCATAGAGATGCGGAAACAGGTCGTCGTTGCGCGAGCGCTCCCATTTCAGCGCTCCGCCCAGCGCATCCGCCTCGACCTCGACCAGGAACAGGCCGGCCTGGCCAAAAAAGTGCTTTCGCGCGGTTTCCGCGACCTGGGCCGCGGTCGAGAAATGGATGAAGCCGTCGCGCGCATCGTCGGCGCTGCCCCGAAAGACGCCTTGCCGCTCGGCTTCCCGCCAGGCGGAAGCGGGGCAGATTTTGTAGATCCTGGACACGACTGGCCTGCTTGATCGTTGAGTCTCTTGGGCTTTTCAGGCGGGACCGTATCGGCGGGAAAAGCCCAACTCAAGGGCGTGTGGCGTACCTTGCACCGGATAGATCGGCGCCAAAGCAACAAAATGCCCCGTGGCGGAGCCGCAAAGCGGCGCCTCAGCCACGAGGCCGGTCATTCGAGGAAAATCGGCGGGATCGGCCCCCAATCTTCCCTGGGAGCCTTGCCTTGGGGGGCCTTGCCTGGGAGCCTTCCCTACGAGGCGTAGTCCGGTTCCTTGCGGTCGAGGCTACGTTTGAGCGCATCGAAATGCCGCTGCGCGGGCCCCGGCTGGTACAGGCTGTTGCCGCCAATATCGCGCTTGGTCTTTTCCACCACCGGTGCGGGAAGCTTCTTCAGCGGCTGGCCGGTCCACATCGCGTAGATCTGCACCTGCGCGGCGCGCTCGATGTAATAAAGCCGGTCATAGGCCTCGGCGATGGTCTCGCCGACGGTGGAGATGCCGTGATTGGCCATGAAAAGCACGGTCTTGTCGCCGATCACCCGCGCCAGCCGCGCGCCCTCCGCCGGATCGAGCGCGGGCCCGGTATATTCGTCGTCATAGGCGATCTCGTTGATCATGCCGACCTCGGTCTGGCCGATCTCCTTGATGCAGGGATCCTCCAGCCGGGTCAGCGCGCTGGCATAGGGCATATGGGTGTGAAACACCGCTTTCGCCTGCGGCAGCGCCTTGTGGATCGGCGCGTGGATGCAATAGCAGGAGCGCTCGACGTCGCCCGTGCCACTCTTCACAAGGCCATCGTCGATGCCGACCTCCATGAACGAGGACGCCGTCACTTCCGACCAGTGCATGCCGAACGGGATCTGGTAGTAGCGGTCGCTGCGGCCGGGCACCACGAAGGTCAGGTGATTGAAGATGCCCTCGTTGAATCCGTGCATGACGGCAAGGCGATGGGCGGCGGCGAGATCGACCCGCGCCTGCCACTCTTCCGTGCTGCACTCGGACAGCGTCTTGGGCGAAACCCTGAACTGCATTTGAGCGATCTCCCTGCGGATATTCATTATTGCCGCGCATTGTAGCGCGGTTCGCACCGATCGTCATTGCCGGGCTTGACCCGGCAATCCATCAAAACGGGATGCCTTTATTGCAAATTGAGATGGATGCGCGGGTCAAGCCCGCGCATGACGATCCGCAAGACGGATCGCGATGCGCCCTACGCCGAGCGCGCCAGCGCGCCGTCGATCATGGCGACCGCGTTGGCGACGCCATAGACCGCGACGAAGGAGCCGAAGCGCGGGCCCTTCTCCTGGCCGAGCAGCACCTGGTAGAGCATGTTGAACCAGTCGAGCGAGACGCCCGGCTTGCCGTCCTTGCCCTTCTTCACCGGATCGAGGAACGGCTCGCGGCGGCCGATCTCGTAGACCACGTCCTGGATCTCCTCCGCGCTCGCGCCCGGCGGCAGGTTCGACAGCGCATCGCGCAGGTCCTGCAGCGCGGCGCGCTCGCCGTCGGTGGGCTCGCGGAATTTTTTCGTCGGCGCCACGAAGTCGCGATAGTAGTTGATGGCGTAGTTCACCATCGCATCGAGCTTCGGGTGCGAGGCCGGCGTCACGCCCGGACGGTAGCGCCCGATGAAGCCCCACAGCGTGGATGCATTCTCCGCATTCGACGACGACACCAGCGTCAACAGCAGCTGGAAGGTGACGGGCATGTCGGCCTTGGGCGGTCGCCCCGAATGGATGTGCCAGACCGGATTGGCGAGCTGCTGCTTGCCGTCCTGGCGCGGAAACGCGTCCAGAAACTGCTGGTACTCGTCGACGTGGCGCGGGATCACGTCGAAATAGAGCCGCTTCGCAGCCTTCGGCTCGCGATACATGAACAGCGACAGCGATTCCGGCGAGGCGTAGCGCAACCATTCGTCGATGGTGAGCCCGTTGCCCTTCGACTTCGAGATCTTCTGGCCGTTTTCGTCGAGGAAGAGCTCGTAATTGAAGCCTTCCGGCGGCGTGCCGCCGAGCGCCGAACAGATCTTGCCCGAAAGCTTCACAGAGTCGATCAGGTCCTTGCCGGCCATTTCGTAGTCGACACCGAGCGCGAACCAGCGCATCGCCCAGTCCGGCTTCCATTGCAGCTTGCAATGGCCGCCGGTGACAGGCGTCGTCACGGGCTGTTTCGTCTCGGGGTCTTCATAGGTGATTGTACCGGCCTTGGCGTCATGCGCCGACACCGGCACGTAGAGCACCTGGCCGGTGCGCGGGCTGATCGGGAGGAACGGCGAATAGCTCGCCGCGCGTTCTTCGCGAAGCGACGGCAGCATGATCGCCATCACCTTGTCGATCCGCTCCAGCATGCGCAGCAGCGCCGCGTCGAAGCGGCCCGAAGTGTAGTAGTCGGTCGAGCTCGCGAACTCGTAGTCGAAGCCGAAGGCGTCGAGGAAGGCGCGCAGCCGCGCATTGTTGTGCGCGCCGAAGCTCTCATGGGTGCCGAACGGATCGGGCACCCGCGTCAAGGGCCTGCCGAGATGCTGCTCCAGCATTTCGCGGTTCGGCACGTTGTCCGGCACCTTGCGCAACCCGTCCATGTCGTCGGAGAAGGCGAGCAGCCGCGTCTTGATCTTGTCCTCGGTGAGCACGCGGAAGGCGTGGCGCACCATGGTGGTGCGCGCGACCTCGCCGAAGGTGCCGATATGCGGCAGGCCGGAAGGGCCGTAGCCGGTCTCGAACAGCACCTCGTCCTTCGGTTTCTTTTTCAGCCGCGCGACAATCGCCTTCGCCTGCTCGAACGGCCAGGCGTTGGATTGCTCGGCAAGCGACCGCAGGTCGCTCGGGCTCGCTGAAAGTTCGATCGTGGACATTTTGAGAAGAGTTCTCCGAGGATCAGAAGTCAAATGCGTAGTATGGACTTGTAGGGTGGGCAAAGGCGCGCTTGCGCCGTGCCCACCATCGCAGCCAGGGTGGGCACGCTACGCTTTGCCCACCCTACGATATCCCGTCAAATTCCTAAAACGGGCTCACCGAAAAATAGCGCAGCCACAGGTCGGTGTATTTGCCCTTTTCCCAGACCCGGAACAGCGCCCAGTTCAGGGTCTGCCGGAGCAGGTCGTTGCCCTTGCGCACGGCGATGCTGACGCCCTCGCCGAAGAAGCGGCTTTCGATGAACGGTCCGCCGGAGAAGGCACAGCAGTCGGCGGAATCGGTGCCGTTGATCCAGAAGGCGAGCGAGATCGCATCGCCGAAGATGAAATCGACCTCGCCCCGCCTTAAGCCCAGCCGCAGCGCGTCGTCATTGGCATAGCTGCGGATCTCGGCGTCGGTGAACATCGCCTTGAGGTAGGCTTCGTGGGCGGAGCCGCCGATCACGCCGACCTTCTTGCCTTCGAGATATTCGGGACGCACCTCCGGCATCACGGCATCGCGCCGCGACACGAAGCGCGCCGGCACGCGGTAATAGGGATCGGTGAAATCGACGCGGCCGCGCAACTGCGGCGTCACCGCCATCGAGGCGATGATCGCATCGCCCCGGTTGCTCGTAAGCGCATCCAGCATGGTCTCGAAGCGGCGCATCTGGATGGTGCAGGTGACCTTGATCTCCTCGCACAGCGCGCGCGCGAGGTCGACATTGAAGCCGGCCGGGTTGCCGTCGGGGCCGGTGAAGTTGAACGGCGGATAGTCCGTCTCGGTCAGGAAGCGGATCACCGTGATGCGCGACAGGTCCGGCCGCTCGGGCCGGCGCCGCGGGTCCCAGAACCCGGGCACGGCCTGCGGTGCGGCTTCCACCGCGGGCCTCGGCGGCGTCTGCGCCACCGCGGGCGCGACCGCGAGCCCCACCATTCCGGTGAGGGCGGCGAACAGCAGGGCGCGACAGGAATCGACGACGGCGGACAGGGCCATGGGCAATCGGGATCGAACTTGTTTGACCCGGCCTTATAGACCATGGGGCCGGGAACGCGAGGGCCGTTTGTGCCCGGGGTCAGAGCGCGATGGCTTCAAGTCAAAGCGCGATCACACATTAGCTTGCTGTTTGCGCATGATCTTTTCGGAAAACCGGTGCCCACTTTTCCGGATCATGCGCGGCGCCCTGAAGCAAGGTCAGAGATACCGCTTGAGGTCGCTGGCGGCCTCCTCGGGCGTTCGCTTCAGGTTGAAGGGGGCGACGAACCGGCCGTCGCGATCCATCAGATAGATCAGCGCGGTGTGATCCATGGTGTAGTCGCCGTCTTTCAGCGGGACCTTCTTGGCATAGACGCGGTATTCGGTCGTGATCTTGGCGATCGCCGCGGGATCGCCGGTCAGGCCCTTCAGGTGCGGATCGAAGCTCGACAAATAGTCCTTCACCGCGGCAGGCGTGTCGCGCTCGGGGTCGACCGAGATGAAATAGGCGTTGACCAGGTCGGCATCCTTGCCCATGGCCCGCAGCACCTCGGAAATCTCGAACAGCGAGGTCGGGCAGACATCCGGGCAATGGGTGAAGCCGAAGAAGATCAGGGTCGGGCGGCCCTGCAGGGCCTTTTCGGTCACGGTCTGGCCGGCCTGGTCGGTCAACTGGAACGGGCCGCCGATCGCGGCCGGCGCGGTCACCCCGCGCACCCCGCCGAACGCCCACAGCACCACGGCGAGGCCAACCACGAGGCTTGCCGCGAAGCTGGCAACGATCACGAGCGGGCGGGAACTGTTAGCCATTTCCTGAAATTTCCCTTTCCGGTCAGAAGCAGGCGGACACGCCAGCGGCGATGGTCTCGAAAAAGACCGCCGAGCCATAGTGGAACCAGAGCGCCGCCGTCCCGACCAACAGGAGGCCGCCGAGGGCCGCGCCGCCCCAGATCACGGCCGTCCGTAGCCCGCCCGCGGGGCGGGACGATGGCAGCGCCGGATGGGACGGGGAGAAGGTCATGACCTTGAAATAAGGCCAGTTCCGCGCACGGGCAAGCGCCACGCACCGCGCCTTAATCACGTCATCCTGATGGAATGCGCCAGCCCGGCGAGGCCAGCGGCCTCACGCCATCGCGCCTAGTGCGTCTTGTTCGTGGAAGCCTGGGCGTCGAGGTAGCAGGGCTTGTACATGGTCTGCAGCTCGCGGCCCTTCAGGAAGATCATCCGTGGCGTCAGCCCGCCGCGCGCCGTGATCCAGCGCCGGACCTGCGACGGATACATCGAATACAGCATCTGGGTTGCTTCGGGGTTGGTGACGGCGCGGCCATTGGCGCCGAAATCCCAGGCGGCGTGGAACCCGAGCAGCGCGTGCGAGGTGACGCAGATCTTGTCGTGGGGGACGGCGCCGAGCACGATGGTGCAGGCGGAGGCGCAAAGCCCGTCGATGATTACGGTTTCGCCCGACGTTCGCAGCCCCTGATATTTGTCGACATAGGTTCCGATCCGGCCGCCGCGATCATCCGCGATCCTGACCACCGCATGGCTAGCCCCCACGCCCGCCAGCAAGAGAACCGCCGCGAGCAACGCCGTCACGAACTTCATTTCCCTGCCCCAGTGCAAATTCTGTCGTCGAACCCGAATCTGGTCGTCTTGAGTGATGCAAGACGGCTTAAAGGTCTTTCGACTTCGCGGTTTTGTCTAGGCAGAGATGCTCGCTCAAAAGAAATTCAAATCGAGTGTTGCCGGCCGGCTGCACTGCACCCACGAGAAAGGTCCGAACCGGAACAGTTAATGTTTTGCATGCCGGCCGGACGTCGCAGCGCTCAACCACAGCTTGCGTCGGGCGCTTGTGCAAAGAAACCGCGTCAAATTGAGGCTTTGACGTTGACCCGTTGTCGGCCCACGGGTTTCAATTCCCGCAAGATTGCGGGGGCGGGGTGCGATGGCCGACGAAGCGGACGTGATTGTCGTGGGCGGCGGGCTCGCGGGCCTGGTGGCGGCGACCGAGATCGCCGACGCCGGCAGGCGCGTGATCGTGGTCGAGCAGGAGGGCGCGCAAAGCCTGGGCGGCCAGGCGTTCTGGTCGTTCGGCGGCCTGTTCCTGGTCGACAGCGTCGAGCAGCGGCGGCTCAGCATCAAGGACAGCTACGAGCTGGCGCTGCAGGACTGGATGGGCACTGCGGGCTTCGACCGCGACGACGACCTGTGGCCGCGGCGCTGGGCCGAGGCTTATGTCGGCTTCGCCACCGGCGAGAAGCGGAGCTGGCTGCGCGCGATGGGGCATCGCATCTTTCCGGTCGTCGGCTGGGCCGAGCGCGGCGGCTATGACGCGATGGGCCACGGCAATTCGGTGCCGCGCTTTCATGTCACCTGGGGCACCGGGCCCGGAATCGTCGAGCCGTTCGAGCGCCGCGCGCGCGCTGCCGAAGCCAGCGGCCGCCTCTCCTTCCGCTTCCGCCACCGCGTCGATGCGCTGTCGATCACGAACGGCGCGGTCGACGGCGTCAGCGGCGCAATCCTGGAGCCGAGTCCGGTCGAGCGCGGACAGAGCTCGTCGCGCACCGTGGTCGGCCAATTCAGCCTGCGCGCGCAGGCCGTGATCGTCGCCTCGGGAGGCATCGGCGGCAACCACGACCTGGTGCGCCAGAACTGGCCGCAGCGGCTCGGCGCTCCGCCGAAATTCATGATCTCCGGCGTGCCCGAACATGTCGACGGCCGCATGATCGGCATCACGGAAGGCGCCGGCGCGCGCCTGATCAACCGCGACCGCATGTGGCATTATGTCGAGGGCATCAGGAACTGGAGCCCCATCTGGCCGCGCCATGGCATCCGCATCTTGCCGGGACCATCGTCGATGTGGTTCGACGCCCGCGGCACACGGCTGCCCGCGCCGCTGTTTCCAGGCTCCGACACGCTCGGCCAGCTCCAATACATCATGTCGACCGGCTACGATTATTCCTGGTTCGTGCTGACGCAGAGCATCATCAAGAAGGAGTTCGCGCTCTCCGGCTCCGAGCAGAACCCGGACCTCACCGGAAAAAGCTGGCGCATGACGCTCAAGCGCGCGACCAACAAGGGCGCGCCGGCGCCGGTGGAGGCGTTCAAGCAGCACGGCGCCGATTTCATCGTGCGCGACAATCTCGCCGACCTCGTCAGCGCGATGAACGCGCTCTCCGGCGACAATCTGCTCAACCACGACCACATCAGGGCGCAGATCGAGGCGCGCGACCGCGAGATCGCAAACGCCTACGTCAAGGACGCGCAGGTGATGAACCTGCACAATGCGCGCCGCTATATCGGCGACCGCCTGATCCGCACCGCGCGCCCGCACCGGATCCTCGATCCCGCGCACGGGCCGCTGATCGCGGTGAAGCTCAACATCCTCACCCGCAAGACGCTCGGCGGCTTCGAGACCGATCTCGACGGACGCGTGTTCGGAAACGACGGCAAGATCATCGCCGGGCTCTATGCCGCGGGCGAGGCCTCCGGCTTCGGCGGCGGCGGCATGCACGGCTACCGCTCATTGGAAGGCACCTTCCTCGGCGGCTGCCTGTTCTCGGGCCGCAACGCCGGGCGCGCCGCCGCGAAGAGCGTGACCTGACGACCGCCGCAAGAAAAAGCCCCGCGGCTTGCGCGGGGCTCTTCAGTTCAACGATGGTCGCCGTCAGTAGCGGTCGCGCTCCTTGACGATGACGTGGTCGGCGGGCTCCTCGCGCTCCTTCTTGATGATGGTGGTGCGTTCGCCCGGCTCCTCGTGCTCGCGCTTGATCACGGTGGTGCGGTCGCGCTCGTGCTCATGCGACTGGCCGACCGTCACGCCGGCGCCGACCGGGCCGACGCCCACGCCGACCTGCGCTTCTTCCGCGTTCGCTGCCGGGATCGCAAGTCCAATGCCCGCGGCCGCGACCAATGCAATTGCCAACTTCATGTCTCTCATCCTCCAATGGCTGCCCTCGCGCCAACAATGCGGGATGCCACGGTCCTGTTCCGGGGAACGCGGATGGAGAGCGCGCGCGACCGGCAAAATATTCGCCTGCGCGCGGGAACGATCGTAAGCTTGCCGGAACGCCGGCGCGGCAGGCGCCCCGGCATCCCTCCGCTCACGCGGCGCGCGCGGCGGTCTTCTCCGCCTCGATCTTCCGCCCCAGGGCCCAGCGGAAATAGGTGAGCGGCGCATCGGCCCCGATCGCGAGCAGCTGGTAGTTCGGATCGGCGTCGAACACCTTCTGCTGCGCCTCGATGATCGCCTTGTCCTCGTTGAAACCTTCCTCGAGCGAGTGGCGCAGCGACAGCGCGATGTTCGGATTGTCGATGTCGAAATCGTGCATGTAGTTCCAGAAGAAGTGCGTGGTGCTGCGCGTCTCCGGCGTCATGAACTGCGCGTTGCGGTACTGCCGCGTGCCCGGCACCTGCACGCCCTTTTCCGCGCCCTGCCCTGCCGGCGCGAAGGTGGTGTCAAGCGTGAAGATGCCGGGAATGATCATGCGGCCGATGTTGCGGCGGTCGACAGGATCGGTCTTGTTCGGAATGACCTTGCGGTGATAGGGCGGCGGCTCGGCGCCCAGATGCCAGCGCTCGACGCGAAAGCCATCCTCTAGTTTCTCGATCGCGACCGGCTTGGTCTTGAACGCGTATTCCTCGGAGCCGCCGAGCGTGTTGGTGTGCACGAAGGCGAGATGCGCAAAATCGGAGAGGTTATCGACGATCAGGAGCCAATTGGCCTTGTAGTGCATGTAGCCGGGCAGGCCTCGCCATTTGGGATCGGCGAGCGGCGGATAGTCGACGATCAGGTTCGGATCGGCCTTCTCGGGATCGCCAGTCCAGATGAAGATCATGTTGTAGCGCTCGACGCAGGGATAGCTGCGCACGCCGAGCTTTGCCGGGATCGCCTCCTGGCCCGGAATCTGGATGCACCTGCCGGAAGGCTCGAACTTCATGCCGTGATACATGCAGCGGATGTCGTCGCCCTCGATCCGGCCCATCGACAGCGGCGCCGCGCGGTGGCAGCACCGATCGTCGAGCGCGACGACCTTCCCGCTCGCGCCGCGATAGATCACGATCGGCCGCTCCAGGATGGTGCGCGCCACCATCTTGCCGTCGATCAGCTCCTGATTTAAGGCCGCAACGTACCAGGCGTTCCAGAGAAAGATTCCGTCGTCGCTCATGCCGTCCTCCCTGTGTGCTTTGCCTCCGTTTTAGGTCAAAGGCATCGACGGGAGAACCCGATCGCTCTGGACACACTGTACCGGCCCATGGACAATCGCTGATGGATTGGCGCGACTGGGAGCTGTTCTGCGAGGTTGTCGAGCACGGCGGCTACAGCGCCGCCGCCCGCGTGCTCGGCCATCCCAAGTCGAGCCTCAGTGCTGCGGTGCAGCGGCTGGAAAGCCATCTCGGCCTGCGGCTAATCGAGCGCACCACGCGTCACCTGCGGCTGACCGATGCCGGCGACACCATCTACCGCCGGGTGCGGCCGCTGTTTACCGCGCTGCACGACACCCGCAGCGAAGCGCTCGCGATGAGCAGCGCCATCGCCGGCACGTTGCGCATCAAGTCGCCCTACGAATTCGGCGCGCATCATGCGGGGCCGGTCGCCTGCGCGCTGATGAGCCGCTATCCGGAGCTCACCATCCGCATCGATGTCGAGCACGAGGTGGTCAATCCGGTGGCTGAGAACTACGACATCGTGTTCGCGATGCTGGAGGCGCCGCTGCCTTCCGCCGCGATCGTGATCCGCCGGGTGTTCTCGCTGGAGCGCGGCCTGTTCGCTGCGCCCGCGCTGCTCGACCGCCTGGGCGAGCCGCGCACGGTTGCGGATCTCGCGCATTTTCCGCTGCTGGCCGGTCCAACCGACACGCCGTGGGCGGTCACCGCGCCGGGCGGCGCCGTCGAGCATCTCGCGGTCGAGAAGGCCCGGCTCGTCAGCTCGAACGCGCATATTCGCCTCGAGGCTGCGCTCGCCGGCCACGGCGTGTTGCGGGTGACCGCAAGCTTCACGGCCGCCGCTGTGCAGGCCGGGCGGCTGCGCCGGATTTTGCCCGACCACGTCTGCGAGCCGCTCAACGTGCATGCGCTCTTGCCCGCACGCCAGTTCGTGCCGGCGAAGGTGCGCTGCTTCCTCGACGCGCTGGAAGCGCATGCCCGCGGCGAGGTGGCTGCGCCGACCGATATGCCGCCGGGCTGAAATTTTTTTGCCGCGGCCGGGAACCTGGCCGCGTTTGCCGCATCCAATCCTGGCATACTCGGCAACGCAGAAGGCAGACAACCACCATGCAACGGGCACCACGCCCTGCCGGAGCGACCGCCGGTGACGCCGACCTTGTCCAGCGGGTGCTTGCCCGCGACGAGACGGCTGTTCGCGCCGTCATCGCTGCCAACAACCGCAGGCTCTATCGGCTGGCGCGGGGCATCCTGCGCGACGACGGCGAAGCCGAAGATGTGGTGCAGGAGACGTACATCAAGGCGTTCACGCATATCGAGAGCTTTCGCGGCGATTCCAGCCTGGCGACCTGGCTGGCACGGATCGCGATCAACGAAGCGCTGGGGCGGCTCAGGCGGCAACGCTCAATCGCCGAATGGACGTCGCTGGCCGACCGCCCCATGGAGGCGCAGATCATCCGGTTTCCCCTCGCAGCACACGATGATCCGGAAAAGTCCATGGCTCAGCGCCAGATCCGGCAGGTCGTCGAGCGCGCAATCGACGAATTGCCGGAAGCCTTCCGCCTCGTCTTCATCAGCCGCGTGATCGAGGGACTGAATGTCGAGGAGACGGCCGACCTGCTCGGTGTGAAGCCGGAAACGGTGAAGACGCGCCTGCATCGCGCCCGCGTCCTGCTGCGCGACAATGTCGAGAGCAAGATCGGCCCCATCGTGATGGAGGCGTTCCCGTTCGCCGGCCGGCGCTGCGAGCGCCTGACCGCGGCGGTTCTGGAACGGCTCGGCTTCAACTGAATTTTTTCGGGAACCTCTGCGCTGCCGCGCCATCAAACCCCTGTGCAACCCATATGCGCCCCCGGATCGCGGGGGCGCGCGCCACAGGAGCGTCAACCATGTTTCTCCGATTGAGCGCGGCGATCGCCGCCATCTGCCTTCTAAGCAGCGCAGCGCTGGCGCAAGGCGCCAAGCCAGCCGACAGCAAGCCGACCGATCCGCAGATCGCCCATATCGCCTACACCGCCGGCGTGATCGACATCGTCGCCGCCAAGCAGGCGCTGGGCAAGGCCAGCAACAAGGAGGTCAAGGCGTTCGCGGAAGACATGGTGCGCGATCATGAGGCCGTCAACAAGCAGGCGCTCGACCTGGTCAACAAGCTGAAGGTCACGCCCGAGGACAACGACACGAGCAAGGCGCTGTCGAAGCAGGCGGCCGACAAGCTCGCCGAGCTCGGCAAGCTCAGCGGCGCAGCCTTCGACAAGGCCTACGTCGCCAACGAAATTGCCTACCACAAGGCCGTCAACGGCGCGCTGGAAACGCAGCTCATCCCGTCCGCGAGCAACCCGGAACTGAAGAGCCTGCTGCAGACGGGCCTGAAGATATTCCAGGGTCATCAGCAGCACGCCGAGCATGTCGCGGCCGACCTCAAATAGAAACTGGGGATTGCGATATGCGCCTCACGCACTCCGCGGCCGCAGTGGTGTTGTTGATCTGCGCGGCAGCGGCTCCGGCCCGCGCCGCAACGATCCAGATTTCAATGGAAAACCTGGTGGTCTCGCCGGCGCAGGTTTCCGCCAGGGTCGGCGACACCGTCGAATGGGTCAACAAGGACGTGTTTGCCCATACTGCCACCGCGCGCAACGGCGACTTCGACGTCACCCTGGCGCCGAAGAAGTCGGCGACGATCGTGCTGAAGAAGGCCGGGACCGTCGACTATTATTGCCGTTTCCATCCGAACATGACGGCGACGCTCAAGGTCGAGCCGTAACGCGCGCCTTGACCTCCGACGTAATCGATCTCCGCACCTTGAGGCCCGATAGTCGACCAGCCGATCGACCCGGCGCTTCAAGAAGGAGACACGTCATGACCGACCTCACCAGGATTGCCAGCCGCTATATCGACCTGTGGAACGAGCGGACGGCCAGCCGCCGCCGCGAGATCCTGAGTCAGGAATGGACTGCTGACGCGCACTATGCCGATCCGCTGATGCGCGGCAACGGACATGAGGAAGTCGACGCGCTGATCGCCGGCGTGCAGCAGCGCTTTCCGGATTTCAGGTTCAAGCTGATCGGCGAGCCGAGCGGCTTCGGCGATCACCTGCGCTTTTCCTGGGGCCTCGGGCCCGACGGCGTCGACAGCCCGATCAAGGGCACGGATTTCGCCGAGCTGAAGGAGGGCCGCATCCGCAGCATCACCGGCTTCCTGGACCAGGTCCCGCAGGGTGCCTGACGCGACATGGCCGGCCGCGCAGGCGGCCGGCCATCGATGCTCTGGTTATGCGACGTGGCGTGCGAGCGCGCGCCTCAGCGCTTGGTGCAGTACGGATCGCAATTGAACACTTCCGGCAGGCCGGCACCGCGGAACACGGTGATGCGCTTGTCGCCATCGTTGCTGGCGACCACGCCGGTCTTCTTGGCATCGGCGATGCTGCGCAGCGCCAGCGACAACGTGCCGGACATGCGCGACTTCGCCAGGATTTCGACGGCCGAGGGCGACAATTCGAGCGTCGCGGTCTTGCCGAGCACCGCGTTCTGGCCCTCTTTTTCCTTCGGCGCCTGGTCGATCGCCAGCACGCGGATATTGGTCAGGATGATGTCGGAGGTAATCACCTCCTTCGGCGGTTCGTCGCCGACCCCGGGAATCTTGTCACGGCGCGACAGCACGACATCGACGCGATCGTTCGGCAGGATGAAGCCGCCCGCGCCGTTTTCGGCTGATATCTCGGTCGAGACCGCGCGCATGCCCGACGGCAGGATCGCGGCCATGAAGCCGGAGCCCGACGCCTTGACCAGCTTCTGCTCGCGGATCGGCTCGCCCGCGATGAACGGCGCGCGCGCGATCGAGCCCACGATCTGCGTCAGCGCATCGGGGCGATCGTTGCGGCGAATGAAATTGCCGCTCGCGGTCGAGTCGGTCCAGGTCTGCCACTGCACATCCTCGGGCGCGACGGTCTGGCCGAGCGCGATTTCGCCCTTGGCGACGAGGACGTCGATGGTGGGGAGCTGCGCCACGGCTTGCGGCGGCGGCTTGCTGTCCGACCCGCTGGCGAGATAGGCGGCAATGGCGCCCGCAACCAGGGCGATCGCCAGAACGATAAGGCGGGCGGGCTTCATACGCTACTCTCACAATACGCCGGGCAGCACACACACTGCCGTATCCGGAGTTAATCAGCCATTGGTCAAGGCGAGGTTAACAGGACGTATCGAAAGTCGCGGCTGGAGCAACTTGCCGGTCAGGCTTTCATCCCTCCCCGTCACTCGCTCACGCGCGTCGGGGTGGGAAAACAGAGCGCGCGCTCACGGCCGCCCCATCCCGCGCCCCTGCAGCTCCTCGACCAGCACCCGCACGTTCTCGGAATAGTCGATCGGGATCGAGATCAGATGCACGCCGCCGCTCTCGAAGGCTGCATCGAGGGTCGGGACGAAGCTCTCGATCGAGGAGATGCGGCCCCCCTTTGCGCCATAGGAGTTGCCATACTTCGCGAAATCGGGATTGCCGAAGGTGAGGCCGAAATCGGCGAAATGGTCGACCGCCTGCTTCCAGCGGATCATGCCGTAGGCATCGTCCTCGAGCACCAGCACGACCAGATTGAGCTTCAGCCGAACCGCGGTCTCCATCTCCTGGCTGTTCATCATGAACCCGCCATCGCCGCAGACCGCGAGCACCCGGCGATCCGGGTAGAGCATCGCGGCCATCATCGCCGAGGGCAGGCCGGCGCCCATGGTCGCGAGCGCATTGTCGAGCAGCAGCGTATTGGCGACGCGCGTGCGATAGTTGCGCGCGAACCAGATCTTGTACATGCCGTTGTCGAGCGCGACGATGCCGTTCTCCGGCATCACCTGCCTGACGTCGTGGACGATGCGCTGCGGCGTCGGCGGCCAGCGCGCTTCGGTGGCGCGGTCGGCGATCCGTGAAAGGATATGCTCGCGCATGGCGAGCAGCGCGCCGGCATGCGGCAGCCTGCCTTCGACACGATCGGCCAGGAGTTCGAGGCTCGGCCCGACATCACCGACGACCTCGGCGTCGGGAAAATAGACCTGCTCGACGGTGGCCGGCGTGTAGCTGACGTGGATGACGCGCGGGCCGCCGGGGCCCATGATGAAGGGCGGCTTCTCGACCGGGTCGTGCCCGATCGCGACGATCAGGTCGGCCGCATCGATCGCCTCATGGACATAGTCGCGCTCGGACAGCGCCGCTGTGCCCATGTAGAGGTTGGTCCCGCCCGGGACGGTCCCCTTCCCCATCTGGGTGGTGAAGAACGGAATTTGCGTTCGCCGGACGAAGCTCGCGATTCCATGCGTGGATCGCGGACGGCTGGTCGCGGCGCCCATCATGATCAGCGGACGCTTCGCCTGCTGCAACATGTCGGCGGCGCGATCGAGCGCGGCGCGATTGGCGACGGGGATCTCGATCGGATGGATCGGAACGACGGGGACCGGCGCTACCTTCTCGCCCGCGATATCCTCGGGAAGCTCGAGATGCACCGGACCGGGGCGCTCCTCCATCGCTGCGCGGAAGGCGTCGCGCACCACGGTCGGGATGCTCGCGGCGCTCACGATCTGCCGCGCGAGCTTGGTCAGGGGCTTCATGCTCGCGACGACGTCGACGATCTGAAACCGTGCCTGCCGGCTGCTCATGATCGGCTTCTGCCCGGTGATCATGATCATCGGCATCGCGCCGAGCAGCGCGTAGGCCGCCCCGGTCGAGAGATTGAGGGCGCCCGGCCCCAGCGTCGACAGGCAGACGCCCGGCTTGCCGGTCAACCGGCCATGCGTCGCGGCCATGAAGGCCGCGGCCTGTTCATGCCGTGTCAGCACGAACTCGATCTTTGAGCGGCGCAGCGACTCCAGGAAATCGAGGTTTTCTTCTCCCGGCACGCCGAAGATGCGGTCGACGCCTTCATTCTCGAGCGCCGCAACGAGAAGATCCGAACCCTTTACCGTCATCGCCCGGCCACCCTTGTCGGCTTACCCGCGATTGGCAGGCTAACCCGGCACCCGGTCGCCCGCAACAAGCAGCGCACGGCAGCCGATGACGACTACCGTTCCTGCTGCTGCGGCTGCGCCGGAGGGCGCGGCTGCGCTCTTGCTTGCGGCGAGGGGAGCGTGTGCACGGGCTTGCGTGCCTGCGCGGCACTCGGCGGCGGCGGAGGCGCCGACATCCTGGGCTGCTGGATTTGTTCGGAAGCCTTGGCGATAAGGCGTGTCATTTGCTCCTGGCCCGCCTTGAGCTCATCGAGCCTTTGCTCGAGGTTTGCCTGGTCGCGTGCGATCGTCTCGCGCAATTGCGCCAACTCGGCAGCCAGCGGGGCGGCTGCCGGGGCGACGTCCTGCGGTGTGGTCTGGGCTGAAGCCGTTGGTTGCGCAGACGTTGACTCGGCCGCGGCCAGCTGGACGCCGCCCAATGGGCTCGGCTGCGCGGCAGCCTCCGCTTTTTCCAGCCGCAAAGGTGAAGTCAAAATGAGCTGCGGCATCCATCGGGCGATCATCAGCTTGGCCGCATCGCTGTTGGACGACTGCAAAACGAAAGCAGCGGAAAAGACGCACGCTGCCAGCAGCAAGCCGATCAAGCCACGCAGCGCCGACCTGCCGCGCGACGGTTGGCGGCCCAGGGCGGAGGAAGCCAGGACAGCCGAAGGATGGCGCGCGGCATCGTGCTCCATCCTCGAGAGCTGTTCAGTTACACGCGCCAGCTGCTCGTCGGCGCGCGCGATCTGTTCGTAGGCGTGCGCGAGCCGTTCATCCGCGCGCGAGACCAGGACATCGTCGGGTTTGGGTACTTCAGGGTTCACTGTGGAATTCATTGGCGTCCCCTTTGCCGTCCAAGTCGCCCGAGAAGGGCGGTTGCATTTCCACCAGCGCGATCACTGAGTGCAGATTTGACCAAAGCATGGCCATACGATGGAGAGTGTATGCCGGCACGGCGACAACCGCTCGGGAACCGGGCGGCGGGGCGCAGCGGGTTTCGTCAGCCCTTCTGCCATTCTTTTGAGAGCGATGCGAAGGCCGGCTCGGAAGTCCACAAGCGAAATGCGCGAGACGCGTTTGCGTGGCATGACGGCAACAATGATCGCGAAAATTTTCCTCGGAGCTCTGGAAAATCCGATTCGTGTAGTCAATGCGCGCTGTAAGGAGCTACCGTCTTGGCGGAATTTCCAGTTTCGATTCTGTATTTTTGGAGTAGCATTTCATGAGATGGCCTGTTGCATCGCTAGCGGCCTCCGCACTTTTGATCGGCGCAGCCGGCAACGCATTCGCCGCGGACATGCCAGTCAAGGCCATGCCTCCGCCAGCTTTGGCCATCTACAATTGGACCGGCTTCTACATCGGCGCGAACGTCGGCGGAGGCTGGGAGCGCGGTACCGGTGACCTCATTGCCACCTCCGGAGGCATTGCCATTCCTACCGCCGTGGCTGGCGGCACGATCCCGCGCAACCTGAACCTGTCGCCCAGCGGCGTGGTGGGCGGAGGCCAGGCGGGCTACAACTGGCAAATCAATCAGATTGTCTTCGGCTTGGAGACCGATCTCCAGGCGTCCGGGATCAGGCAGTCGGTTACGATCTTCCATCCTGCCGTAGTGGCACCGCCGCTTTTTCCGACGATCAACACCGGCCTTACCTCACTTGACTGGTTTGGCACCGTGCGCGGTCGCGTCGGCTACGCCTGGAACAACTTCCTGCTCTACGGAACCGGCGGATTCGCTTACGGAGGGACGACCGACAGCGGGACCTCGCAGACCGTGCCTCCGCCGCCGTTCGGCAGCGGTTCAGTCGGCGCGACGCGGACCGGGTGGGCCGCCGGAGCCGGCTTTGAATGGGGCTTCATCGGCAACTGGTCCGTGAAGGGCGAGTACCTCCACATCGACCTCGGCAGTTCGACCGTGACGGACTTCTTCCCGGCCTCGGGCGATTTCCTCACCTATCGCTACCGGCACGAATACGACATCGGGAGGGTCGGCATCAATTATCGCTTCAGCCCGACCCCCGTCGTCGCGAAGTACTGATCTTCACTGACTCTGCCTTGAGTTGAAGCCCCGGCCTGCCGGGGCTTTTGCTTGCCGCGCGAGACCTTTGCGCGGCGGCCGATGTCCTGGACATCGTAAGGGCTTACGCGTCCGTCACGGCGCAGACCGTGAGACCAGCACGAACAGAGGGATTCCGAGCGATTTGTTGGAGCGGGCGAAGGGAATCGAACCCTCGTATGCAGCTTGGGAAGCTGCCGTTCTGCCATTGAACTACGCCCGCGCTGGGGCCTAGCGGTATTACAGTTCCGCTTTGATTGTCAATGAATTGAGGGAACCGCCTCGGGCGGCGCTCGCGCGCGTCGTCATTCGCCCGCAGCCGGCGGCGCGGACTGCCGGCGGCTTTCTCGCCCGACCCGCTTCCCCCTGGTGCGACGCCGATTGTTTCTATGACGATCATCATATAACATGGCACGACCGCGAACGATGGAGCCCTTCGATGTCGAGCCAACAGTGGCGCAAGACCGCCTGCAATCTCTGCTACGTCAATTGCGGCATCGAGGTCATGATCGACGGCGAGCGCATCACCAAGGTGCGCGGCGACCGCGACAATCCGAAGTCGGAAGGCTATCTCTGCAACAAGGCGGCGCGGATTCCGTTCTACGCCCATCACAGGGACCGCTTGACCACGCCGCTGCGCCGGCGCGCCGACGGCACGTTCGAGCCGATCGACTGGGACACCGCGATAACGGAGATCGCAGGCCGCCTGCGCGCGGTGGTCGAGCGCCACGGCGGAAAGAGCCTCGCGCTCTATGGCGGCGGCGGACAGGGCAACCACGCCGGGGGCGCCTATGCCAATGCGCTGCTGCGCGCGCTCGGCTCGCGCCACGTCTTCAACGCGCTGTCGCAGGAGAAGACCGGCGACTTCTGGATCAACGGCCATTTGTTCGGCAGCCAGACCTGCCACACCGCCGAGGACGTGCATCATTGCGACTTGCTGCTTGTGATCGGCGCCAATCCGTGGATCGCCCACGGCTTTCCCAATGCGCGCGACCATCTGAACCGGATCAGGAAAGACCCCGACCGCAAGCTGATCGTGATCGATCCGCGCCGCACCGAGACCGCCGAGATGGCGGATCTGCATCTGGGCTTGCGGCCGGGGACGGACGCGTTCCTGCTGGCGGCGATCCTGGCGCTGCTGGTGCGCCGCGACGGCCTCGATCACGACTTCCTCGCAGCACATGCGATTGGATTTGATGCGGTGAGAGAGGCGCTCACGCGCGTCCCCGTCGAGCGCTGGGCGGAGGCCGCCGACGTGCCGCTCGACCAGGTCGAGCGCTGCGTCGACATGATCATGCAGGCCAAGGCGATGACCGTGCGGGTCGAGCTCGGCATCCAGCAGGGCGTTCATTCCACGCTCAATTCCTACCTGGAAAAGCTGCTGATCGTGCTGACCGGCAGCTTCGGCCGGCAAGGCACCAACCAGCTCCATAGCTGGCTGCAGCCGCTGTGGGGCAATTCGCCGAACCAAAAATTCGCCGCCATCGACACCGAGGTGATCGCGGGGCTGCTGCCGCCCAATCTGTTTCCGCAGGCCGTGCTGAGCGAGCATCCCGACCGCCTGCGCGCGGTATGGATCGACAGCTCCAACCCGGCCAACACCGCCGCGAACACGGCTGACGTCGAGAAGGCGCTGGCCGCGCTCGACCTCTGCGTCGTGGTCGACGTCGCCATGACCGAGACGGCGCGGCTGGCGCATTACGTGCTGCCGGCCTGCTCGCAATTCGAGAAGACCGAATTCACCCTGTTCAATTTCGAATTTCCGAAAAACTTCTTCCAGGTGCGCGCCGCCGTCGTGCCGCCACTGCCCGGCACCCTTGCGGAGCCGGAAATCTACACCCGGCTCGCCCGCGCGCTGGGCTTGCTCCCCGGCGACAATGCGCTGGCGCCGTTGCGGGAAGCGGCACAGGCTTCGCGCGGTAGTTTCGCCGCCGCGTTCCGCGCCTTCATGGGGGCGAACCCGTCATCGGCGCCGCTCGGCGCGCTCCTGCTCTACAACACGCTGGGGCCGACGCTGCCGGACGGCACGGCCGCCGCTGCCGCGCTGTGGCCGGCGGCACTCGCCTGCGCCAAGCGCTCGCCGCAAGCGGTGCGGCGCGCGCTCGGCCTGGACGGCAAGGTCGCGGACGAAGCGCTCGGCGACGCGCTGTTCGACGCCGTTGTCGGCGGCCGAAGCGGGGTTGCCATCACCGAACACGCCTATGACGAGGTCTGGTCGCTGATCAGCCACCCCGACCGCAAGGTCCATCTCGCCATCCCGGCGATGCTGGAGTGGCTCGGCCGGCTCGACCCCGCGGCAGCGGGTCCCGCACCGGATTATCCCTTCGTGCTGGCCGCTGGCCAGCGGCGCATGTTCAACGCCAACCAGATATTTCGCGACCCCGCCTGGCGGCGCGACGACCCCGACGGTGCGCTACTGATCAACGCAAAAGACCTTCGTTCGCTCGGCGCCAATGACGGCGAATGGGTCGCGGTGCAATCGGCGCGCGGGCGCGTCGTGGTGCGCTGCAAGGCCGACGACAGCATGCGCCCCGGCCAGCTCGCGCTGCCGCACGGTTACGGCCAGGCCTACCCCGCCGCCGACGGTGAGCGATTGAGCAACGGCCCGCGCGTCAATGCGCTGACCGACAGCGGAAACTGCGACCCGATCGCGGCGACGCCCTACCACAAGCATGTGCCGGTGCGCCTCGAGCGGCTGCCGGCGACCGAGGCCGCCGCCTACGAGGCGCGCTCGCAGCGCATCCATCACCCCTCTTAACCGATTTTCAAGATTCCGGATGCGCTCCTTCATGACAGTGTTATGATGCCACCGGGGTTGGGTGGCGTATGGGGCGTGGTTACACGATATTCGACACGGCCGTCGGCCGCTGCGGCATCGTCTGGAACGATGCCGGAATCGTTGCCGTGCAGCTGCCGGAGGCGCGCGAGATCGACACTCGGCGCCGCGTGTTTCACCTCTATCCCGATGCGCGTGAAAGCCGTCCGTCGCCGAACGCCGATATCGCGATCGAAGGCATCGCGGGCGCCTTGCGCGGCCAGCACGGTGAGCTCGCCGACGTCGCGCTCGACATGACCGGGGTTCATCCGTTCAACCAGCGGGTCTATGCCCTGACGCGCGCCATCCCGCGCGGCGAAACCCGCACCTATGGCGAGATCGCAACAAGGCTCGGCGCCTCCGGCGCCTCGCATTCGGTGGCGCAGGCGATCGGCAAGAACCCCTTCATGGTCATCGTACCCTGCCATCGCGTGCTCGAGGCCGGCCACTACGCCGACAAGATATCGCCCTATGGCGGCACCATCTCCAAGCGTCATCTGCTCTCGATCGAGGGTGCCCAGCCAGGGCACAGCAGGACCCTGTTCGACGCGCTCCTGCCCGTTGCGCCGCCGCGGCCGCCTCACTAGTGCGGCGAATTTGAAGTTCCTGTCAGTTTTGCGGCTGGGCTGGTCAACTTCAAATTCGCCGCACTAGAATGATATTTTTGCTAGGGCTCCTTTGATTCCGAAGTTCGCATCAGAGAATGCCCCGGGGGGCTTGCGAACTTCGGAATCGGAGCACTAGATTCTCGCGCATGAGCGCGACGCTGCTGCTGCAGACCCCTTCCCTGACCGTGCTGGATTTCCGCTGCACGTTCGGACCGCACGACAAGCCGTTTGCCGAAGAGCATCGCGGCCACTCGATTTCCTATGTGCGCAAGGGCAGTTTCGGCTGCCACTGCCGCGGCCGCCTGTTCGAGCTGGTGGCGGGATCGGTGCTGGTCGGCCATCCCGGCGACGAATATGTCTGCACCCATGACCATGTCTGCGGCGACGAGTGCCTGTCGTTCACGGTGACGCCGGAACTGGCCGATGCGATCGGCGGAGACGCCGAGACCTGGCGGGTCGGCGCCCTGCCGCCGCTGCCCGAACTGATGGTGCTCGGCGAGCTGGGGCAGGCCGCAGCCGAAGGCCGCAGCGATCTCGGGCTCGACGAGATCGGACAGGCGCTGGCCGGCCGCTTCGTCGAGGTCGTCTCGGGGCGCGCACGCAAGCAACAGCCGGTCACCGCGCGCGACCGCCGCCGCGCGGTGGAAACGGCGCTGTGGATCGACGCGCATTCGAAAGACGAGATCGATCTCGACCAGGCGGCGAGCCGGGCCGAGCTCAGCGCGTTCCATTTCCTGCGGCTGTTCGCAAGCGTGCTCGGGGTCACCCCGCATCAATATCTGGTGCGCTCGCGGCTGCGCCATGCGGCGCGACTGCTCGCGGACGAGGAGCGTTCCATCACCGACATCGCCTATGACGTCGGCTTTGGCGACCTCTCCAACTTCGTCCGCACGTTCCGCCGCGCCGCCGGCGTCTCGCCGCTCAAGTTCCGCCAGGCCTCGCGGGGCAGCCGCAAGATTTTCCAAGAACGGCTGGCGCTCAATTAAGTAGCGTCGTCTCCACCTCGCGCGCCTCGATGGCGCGCTTTCATGGAGACTTGCTATGTACGATCACATCGGATTGAAGGTCGGCGACCTCGATGCCAGCGTGCGCTTCTATCTGGCCGCGCTGGCGCCGCTCGGCCATGGACTGTGCACGCGCGACAAGGGCTATGCCGGCATCGGGCCGAAGGGCGAGCCGGCGCTGTGGCTCTATCAGCATGACGGCCCGCGCGGCGAGGGCGCCCATATCGCCTTCCGCGCTTCCGATCATGCGGCGATCCAGAAATTCCATGCCGAAGGGCTGAAGGCCGGTGGACGCGACAATGGCGGCGCGGGTCCGCGCAAGGACTACAGCCCGACCTACTATGCCGCGTTCCTGATCGATCCCGACGGCAACAATGTCGAGGCGGTTTGCACCTGAAGGAGCGCACCATGGCATCCATTCACAAGGACATTTCGCTCGAGGCGCCGGCCTCGGCGGTGTGGGACGCGGTGGCCGATTTCGGCGCGCTGCATACCCGGCTGGTGCCGGGCTTCGTGCTGGACACGAAGCTCGACGGCGAAGCGCGCATCGTCTCCTTCGCCAACGGCACGACGGTGCGCGAGCTGCTGGTCGATTGCGACGAGACGCGGCGACGGCTGGTCTATGCCGTGATCAGCGAGCGCATCACCCAGCACAGCGCCTCGGTGCAGGTGATCGCCGATGGCGAGGCGAAGTGCCGGCTGGTCTGGACCGTCGACGTGCTGCCGCACGCAATCGCGCCCTATATCGACGGCCAGATGGAGCAGGCCGCTCTCGCGATGCGGAAAGCGCTTGCGGAACGCGCCCAGCCAAGAACGCACGCCGCGCCTTCCGTAGTGTGACTTTTCTCACGGAGGACAGATCGCATCGTCCTTAAGCCTTGCTCGCGTGCGTCCGGTCGGCTTCGCCTTCCGCGAAAGCCGCGCACGCGAGGAGCAAGACCATGACGGGTGCGGACAAGGTGATTTGTCAGGCAGCCACCGTGCTGCTGCTGTTCACGCTGACGGGTTCGCCAGCCCGGGCGCAGTTCGCCGGCTTCGATGGCGGCAGTGGTGGCGGCGGCGACATGATGACCCGGATGGCGCCGATGCTGGAGATGATGAAGGCCAAGATGGGCAAGCGCCGCTTTGCCATGCTGATGCAGACCATGGGCCCGATGATGAGCCGCATGATGGAAAACGGCGGCGGATTTGGCGGGACGATGGCCGGCGGCGGATTGGGCGGCTACGGCACGCCGGGAGGCTTCGGCGGCGGCGACATGATGGGCATGATGGGTAGCGCCAACATCAGCGACATCATGGGCATGATCGGTCCGCTGATGCGGATGGCGAATGCGGGAGGCGGCCATCGCCGTCACCGCCGCCACTAGAGCATCGATTCTTGCGGCCGGACGCTACTCGGCGGCCGCTGACAGCGCCGGTCGCACGGCGCGGGTCGTGGCGCGCTTCGGACCCCACCGCGTGAAGATCACGCTGGCGCAGGAGAGCGTGCCGAGCACGACCATCGAGGCCGCCACCAGCATGAAGAAGCTGCCCGCCGAGGCGTCATGGCTCGACAGCCACCAGCCGCCGATGCCGATGAAGGCGAGCCGGGCCGTTTGCGCCAGCACCGGCCCGAACATCTTGGCCGCGCCCTGCGATGAAAAATACATCGACATCGCCAATCCGATGAAGGCGTACATCGGCGCGGCGGTCGACAGATATTGGTTGCTCGCCGCGCGCACATCCGGATTGTCGCTGAAGAAATTGACCCAGAGCTCCGGAAACACCGCGAACACGCTGCCGATCGCGCCGAGCGATACGAAGGACAGCAGCCCCCCGGTCCAGGCGATGCGCCGCGCACGCGCAATCCGCCCCGCGCCGATCGCCATGCCGACCATCGGCACCGAGGCAATCCCGACCGCGAACGACACCGAGGTGAGCATGAACTCAAGCCGCGCGCCGATGCCGTAACCCGCCAGCACGGCCGGGCCGAAGCCCGCCAGCATGTGGGTGAGGATGGAAATCGACAGCACCGATTGCAGCGGAGAGAAGCAGGAAATGAAGCCGACCTTGAGAATGTCGAGAAACATCGCGCGCCGGATGCGCAAGCCCCGGAGCTTGGGAACGACGCGGGCCCGGCCGGAAAACAGGTACCAGCCCATCACCGACAGGCTGATCAGATAGGCCATCAACGAGCCGGCCGCCACGCCGCGCATGCCGAATTGCGGCACGGGCCCGAGGCCGAGCCCGAGCGTGCCGCCGAGCACGATCTGGCAGATCGCGGAGATCAGGAGCATCAGCGACGGCAGTTTCATGTTGCCGGTGCCGCGCAGCACGCCGGCCATGGTGTTCATCAGCCAGATCACGACGGCGCCGCCGAAAAAGATTTGCGTGTAGGCGATCGCCTGCGTCAGCACCGCGCCACGGCCGCCGAGCAGTTGCAGCAGCGCCGGCCCGAAGATCAGCATGCCGAGCATGAAGGTCAGGCCGAAGCCGATGCCGATCAACAGGGCGTGCGCGGCGAGGACCGAGGCGCGCTCGGTGTCGCCAGCGCCGAGCGCGCGCGCAATGGCTGACGACACCCCGCCGCCCATCGCGCCGCCCGAGGTGGTCATGGTGAGGATCACGCAGGGGAAGACCAGCGCCATCGCCGCCAGCGACTCGACGCCGAGCCTGCCGATATAGGAGGTCTCGGCAATGACGACGCAGGTGCCGGAAACAAGCGAGATGGCATTCGGCCAGGCGAGCCGCAGCAGCGTGCGCAGGATAGGCCCGTCGACCAGCGCGTTCGCCAGCCGCGCCAGTGGCGGCGGCAGCGGACGCTCATTTTCGTCAACCGGAATTTCCGCGACGCCGAGATCGGACATCTCTCTCCCCCGAGACACCGGCTGATCCGGTATCACCGGCGCTTCCTAGCATGGTCGCGGCCTTTCGCTTGCGCGCGCCGCGCATTGGCACCCCGCGCGATTGCAGGTCACAGGAATTCAGCCGATCGACCAGACGAAGGGTGGCCGGCCACCAGGGGATGGCGCGCGATCCACCGCGATGTGACGTCCGCAACCTGCGGCAAGGCCCTCGAACAGGCCGTCGAGCACGCGCGCGCAGGCCGGATGGGTGTCACCGACGTCGGCCATCAGCTTCCAGCTCTGCTGCGTGAGCATGAACCGGCCTTCGGACTGCGCCAGCTCCGCCGCGTCGTCCTGCGCCGCGAGCAGCGCCTGCAGGAAGGTCGCAAACTCCGGCGCGCCGCCGCGACGGCCGCCTAAAGCGGGCGCGACCTCGTCGAAATACTGCATGCCGATCAGCTTGCCGGTGAGATGCAGGAGGTAGCCAGCGTCTTCAGGCCCGAACAGCTGCACCATCACGGGCGCCGCCGTCTTCACATACTCCATCGCATAGTTGCGATAGGCCTTCTCCAGCCGCGGCTTCGGCCAGCTCTCGATCGGCAACGCTGGTGCGGCCGCCGGATCGAAGCGCGGCGCCTCCTCGTGGCGCGCGAAGGCAAGCCGCGCGTCCAATTCGAGCGGATGGTCGTACTGGTAATAGTAGCCCTCGAGGCCGTCTTGCCCGTCGACGCTCTGCTTGGTGCAGACGAAGCCGAGCCTGAGATCGCCGAGGGCTGCGCCGTTATTGGCGTGCCAGCCGCGCAGCATCGCGCGCGACACCTCGCCCGCCACGCCGCAGATCGCGGTGCCCTTCCAGATCCAGCGCGGCGGCGGATAGCGGATCCAGGCCTTGCGGTCACTCTCATGCATGTATTCGACATGCACGCCGCCGATCCAGTTGGAGAGATAATGGTATTGTGCAGCCGCAACCGCCGGAGGCAGCTTCGAGAGGCCGAGCTTGTCGAGGCCGGGCAGGAAACGCTCCTGCTGCTGGCGGCGGAACACGCGGAAGACGAATTCGGCGGCATCAGGCGTGCCGCGTCGCGTCACCACCATGAGGATGAGGCCGGTAAAGACGGCATGGTAGAGATCGGCGACGCTGCGCCATCTCGACCATTGCGCCTCTTGCGCCTTGTCCATGCAGCCCTCCTAAAACGCCACGGCGAGATCCTTCGCACCCGGAAGCTGGCTTTCGCGGTCCATCACCGCGTCGGTTGCCGACAGGAGTTTTGATACCACATTGTTGCGCTTCGCGACCGGATTGTGCTCGTAGCCCGAACGGTTGAAAAAGTTCGAGGTCGGCACCCTGGCACGCAACTCCTGCGGCATCGCGATCATGTCAAAACCGTTGCCGTCGCCGGTGAGATTCATCATCTCCAGCTCCGCCGCGGTCAACGGCGCCTGATAGCCGCGCTGTTTGGCAAAGACGACCGAGTTGAGCAGCTTCTGGGTCTGCAACAGCGGGCCGATGTCGATGTCGAGGTTGAGCGCGTGAATGCCGAGACCTTTCGGCGTTCCGGCCAGCCGCTCGTGCAGATTCCAGTCGTCGGGCACGCTTCGCGAGAACGCGACCATCTTCTGCAGGATCGCGATCTTGTTCTCCAATCGGCTTTTTGGTTCGCCGGAGAGCGAGGCCGCGCGCTTCTTCAGCGCCTCGATGAGCTGACGGCCCTGCTCGGCCAGCAGCTCGACGCTGTTGGTGGACAGGAGCTGATTGTAGCCGAGCGCAGTGGTGATCGCGGCAGCGCCGGGCGTGTCATATTCGAGACCCGCCTGCACGTCATATTTGCCGTTGCCGCCGGCCTCGAAACCATAGATGCGCACCGCCTGATCCCTGGTCAGCCCGGCTGCCGCGGCAACGCGCGCATAGGCGCGCTTGAAATCAATCTCGCTCGCAGGGCGCGTCGGCACGAACTCGAACTGCTCGGCAGCATGGCGCAGGAAATCGGCGACCACGGGCACGGGCGCCTTCGCGCCGGACGGATCGACCGGCTTCTTCGGCCCGGTATAGTCGGGCGGCTGCGTCAGCACATAGTCGTCGAGCGTGATCGCGCGATGCGCCCGCCGCTTGGCGGTGCGCGCGGCGCGCTTGGCCTTGACCTGCGCCCAATAGGGATCGGCAAGCTTGCCGTATTGCGCTTGTGCCGCGTCATATTCCGCGAGCCTGGCACGGTATTCGGCCATCTGCGCCGGCGTCGGCGCCTGCTTCGGCGCTTCGGTCTGCGCGGCGGCTGATGTCAGCGCGAGGGCAATCAGCGTGCTGAGAGCGAACCGCGCCTGCCGCCGCATCGCCGGCTACACCCGAAAGTGCTTGGAAAGCTTCAGCCCCTGCGCCTGATAGTTCGAGCCGATGCGCTGGCCATACATCGCGTCGGGACGCGCCAGCATCTTCTCATAGACGAGGCGGCCGACGATCTGGCCGTGCTCCAGGATGAACGGCACCTCGCGCGAGCGCACCTCCAGCACCGCGCGTGCGCCCTCGCCGCCAGCGCCCGCATAGCCGAAGCCGGGATCGAAGAAGCCGGCATAGTGCACGCGGAATTCGCCGACCAGCGGATCGAACGGCACCATCTCGGCGGCGTAATCCGGCGGCACCTGCACGGCTTCCTTTGACGCCAGGATGTAAAACTCGCCGGGATCGAGGATCAGGCTGCGATCGGGCCGCGCGGGGATCGCCTCCCAGAATTCGTCCACCGCATAGCCGGCGCGGCGGTCGACATCGACCACGCCGGTGTGACGCTTGGCGCGGTAGCCGACGAAGCCGTTCGCCTTTTCGCCGGAGAGATCGACCGACAGCGCCACGCCGCCGGCCAGATCGGCATCATCGCGATCGACCAGCCGCTCGGCGCCATGCAGCGCGTCGAGCTCGTCGGCACTGAGGATCGCTTCGCCGGTGCGGAAGCGCACCTGCGACAGCCGCGATCCTTCGCGCAGCAACACCGGAAATGTCTTCGGGCTGATCTCGGCGTAGAGCGGCCCGTGATAGCCCGCGCCAATCATGTCGAAGCGACGCGTGCCGTCGGCGATCACGCGGGTGAAGACGTCGAGCCGGCCGGTCGAGCTCTTCGGGTTGGCGGCAGCGACGATCTTCGGCGGCAGCGCCAGGCTTTCGAGCAGCGGCACGATGTAGACGCAATTGGTCTCCAGCACCGCGCCATCCGAGAGCGATATCTCGTGCAGCTTCAACTCGTCGATGCGCTCGGCCACGGTCGCGCCCGGCCCCGGCAGGAAGCTGGCGCGCACCCGATAGGCGATGTCGCCGAGACGCAGATCGAGGCTCGCCGGCTGGATCTGGCTCTCGACAAAGGGATAGGCCGGCAGGATCAGGCCATCGTCCGCCATCGCCGCGATCATGCGATCCGGCAAAATGCCGTTGGCGTGGGTAGGAAGCGAAAACGACACGATCTGGTCCTTGGGCGGTGGCCCCGACGTCATCCAAACTCCGAAAATATGCCCTTTTACCGGTTATCCGAACCCCGTCTTGACGGAAAGGTCAGGGGCGAATATGAGCATGACTTATCCCGTGGTGATTTGAGCCGGCCGGCTTGCAGCCACGTTAAATAAATCGCTAAACAGGCCGGGGACACGTGTGATCCCGGCCTTGAGGAGTTTTCCCAGGCCGGTTTTTTTGTGGCCGTTGTTCCATGGCCGCGATGGAGGTCCGATGTCCCAGTCTACCGCTCCGGCGGCCAAAACCCGCTACCGTCCCGAAACCCGCCTGGTCCACGCCGGCACGCTGCGCTCCGAATTCGGCGAGACCTCGGAGGGCCTGTTCCTGACCCAGGGCTATGTCTACGACAGCGCGGAGCAGTGCGAGGCGCGCTTCAAGGGCGAGGACCCCGGCTACATCTATTCGCGCTACTCGAACCCGACGATCGCGATGTTCGAGCGCCGCATGATCGAGCTCGAAGGCGCCGAGGCCGGCCGCTCGACCGCGACCGGCATGGCGGCGGTGACGACCGCGGTGCTGGCGCCGCTCAAGGCCGGCGATCACGTCGTGGCCTCCAAGGCGCTGTTCGGCTCCTGCCGCTATGTGGTGGAGGACCTGCTGCCGCGCTATGGCATCGCGTCCACGCTGGTCGACGGCCTCGATCTCGACCAATGGAAGCGCGCGGTGCGCCCGAACACCAGGAGCTTCTTCCTGGAGAGCCCGACCAATCCGACGCTCGACGTGCTCGACATCTCCGCGATCGCCGAGATCGCGCATGCCGCCGGCGCGCGGCTGATCGTCGACAACGTGTTCGCAACGCCGATCTGGCAGAGCCCGCTCGCGCTCGGCGCCGACGTCGTGGTCTATTCCGCGACCAAGCACATCGACGGCCAGGGCCGCTGCCTCGGCGGCATGATCCTGTCGTCGGAAGCGTTCATCGCCGAGCACCTGCACAATTTCATGCGCCAGACCGGTCCGTCGCTGTCACCGTTCAACGCCTGGGTGCTGCTGAAGGGGCTGGAGACGCTCGCGGTACGCGTGCGCGCGCAGACCGAGTCCGCGGGCAAGATCGCGGACGTGCTCGCGAACCATCCGAATATCTCGCGCCTGATCTATCCGGGCCGCGCCGACCATCCGCAAGCCGCGCTCGTGAAAAAGCAGATGCGCGCCGGCTCGACGCTGGTCGGCTTCGAGGTGAAGGGCGGCAAGCCCGCGGCCTTCCGCGTCCTCAACGCGCTCAAGATCGCGCGCATCTCGAACAATCTCGGCGACGCCAAGAGCCTCGTCACCCATCCGGCAACGACGACGCACCAGCGGCTGTCGATCGAGGCGCGCGCCGAGCTCGGCATTTCCGAGGGCTTCATCCGCTTCTCGACCGGGCTCGAGCATCCCGACGACCTGATCGAGGATCTCACGGCGGCGCTCGAGAAGGCGTGACGGCTTCACCCTCCCCCTCGAGGGGGAGGGTAAGCAGCGAGAGCCTCACATCGGCCGATAGGTCTGCACGTTGGACGGCACGGCGACGCCGAGCTTGATCTGGCCGACCGAGCGGATGATGTCGTCGCCGAGCAGTTGCGCGAAGCAGGCATAGCCCCAGTCGTTCATGTGCAAGCCGTCGGCGATGACGAATTCGTCGATCGGGATGGACTGCCGCTCGTGCCAGTCGCGCATCACGTCGAAGCGCGGGAAGATGCCGACATGGCGCAGCGCCGCGATGCGGCTGAGCAGCTTCACCATCTTGTTCGCGCTCTCGGCGCGCTCGGTGACCTTCGGCGAATATTGCGGATCGACCAGCACGACGTCGCTGCCGGCGGCCTGGATGCGTGCGACGCCTTCCTCCACGAGCTTGGCGGTCTCGCCCGGATCGAGATCGCGCAGCACGGCGTTGGTGCCGACCTGCCAGATCACGAGGTCCGGATGCATGTCGATCACCGAGGTCTGCAGCCGCTTCATCATCTCGGGCGCGTCCTCGCCGCCCTGGCCGCGGTTGATGACGGTGATGTCGGCCGTCGGATATTGCCGGTGCAACTGGGCAGCCAGCCGATTGGGATAGGTGAATTCCGGCGCGCTGGTGCCGTAGCCCACGGTCGATGACGAGCCGAAGGCGATGATCACCACCGGCTCGCCGGCGGCGAGCTTGGCCGCGACATGCGGCAGCGACCCGGTCGTGCCGGCGCCGCCTTTCGGCGGCAGGCACGGCACGCGGTTGAAAATGTCGCTCGCGGATTTGGCGACCTGCTTCACCTTGTCGATCGCCTTGGCTGTCAGGGTCCTCTGCTCCGGCGTGGCCGCCTTGTCGGCAGGGTTTGCGGCCACGGTCTGCGACTTCGTGCTCTCAGACGAGGCGTGCGGCTGCGACACCGGCGCTGCGCCCTCGGTTGCCGCCCGTGCCGGGCCTTGTGCGCGGACCGGCGACACCGCGCCCGGCAGCACCGCAAGCGCTGCAACCAGCGGCAGCGCCAGCGTCGAGCCTAAGGAAAAAGGGCCGTGAAAACGCATCGATCTCATTAACCAAAATTCCTAATTCTGCTGCTGCGTCGGCGCGAGATGCGACGCGTCGATGACAAATTTCGACAATGCGCGGGCCAGGCAATCATGGACGCGCTTGGCAAGGTCGAGCCCGCGCGAGGCGCTGAACAGGTCGAAGTCGCCCTGGTCGTTCCATTGCCGCATGATGCCAAAGCGATCGAACAAGGGCACGTCGTGCTCCTGCGCCACCACGCGCATATTGTCGAGATAGGGCGGCACGGAGATCATCGTCTCGGTTCGCGGACTGTATTGCAGGTTCATCAGGACCACGTCGGCACCCGCCTTTTGCAACGCAACAACGCCTTCGGTGACTGCGTTGCGAAAATCATCGGGATCAATCGATCGCATAGCATCGACGGTGCCGGTCTGCCAGATGACCAAAGTAGGCCTCTTGTCGTCCATCAGCTTGGCAAAGCCGCTGGCCGTCTCCTCCGCGGTCTTCTTGACCTGTAGTTCTACGGAGAGATTAACCGTGATCTGCGGCAGCGCCTGCTTCAGCGCGGCCTCCAGGCGCGCCGGATAGGCGCTCGCCTCGGAAGCGCTGATGGTGGAGGAGCGGCTGCCGACCACCAGCACGTTGAGCGGCTGGCCGTCCTTCACCGCAGCCGCCACCTTGGGCAGCGCGCTTTCGGTCGTGAGCAGATAGGCCGGCACATCGCAGACCGGCCTGCTTTCCTGCGGCTTGCCCTTGTCCTCGTCCTGGCTGCTTGCCTGGCTGTTGTCCTGGCCCTTTTCCTGGGCGTGCAGCGGCGCGGCGAACAGGCAACCGCCCAGCACCATCAGGCCAATGATAGCCCGCGCCCTCATAGACTTCCCCCCGCCATATCAGCGTTGCCGATGCCGCCCTTTCGCGGAGCGCTCTTGTCGGCCACGCGCTTGTACCACGAAATCACCCAGGCCATCGCGCACATGATGAGGATCCCGACGACGCTGATCAACGCGTGCAGCGCAGCACCGCCGGTGACTTCGGCCAGGATGAAGTGGCCGGCAAAGGCGAGGAACACGCCAAGGCAGAAGATCTCGAGCGAATGCTGGCCGCACAGGATCATCGGCCGGAGCCAGGGCGATTTCAGCCCCGGCCAATCCTTGCGCAGGAAGCGCACCGTGATCGCCGCAAGCGCCAGGAAATGCGCAAAGCGCAGCACGTCGAGGTCGGTCTTGTTGATCGGATACATCCATTGCTCGAGCCGGCGCGGCATCAGGTGATTGAGCTGCGGGAAGTACCAGGTCATGGTAACGAAGAAGGCAAAGACCAGATACGCCGCACAAATCCACAGCGTCACCGGCGAAGCGAGGATGCGTGTCATCCGCTGCGCGCCGCCGAGCGCGCACCAGGCGCCGAACACGAACAGGAGCTGCCAGGCGAACGGATTGAAGGCCCAGAAGCCGTTCGGATAAGCCGACAGATAGAGATCATATTCCCAGGTGACGGCATAGAGCAGCACCGACAGCCCGAGCGTGAGATCGGTCTTCCAGCGCATCAGCGCCAGTATCACGGGCAGAAACAGCATCAGCACGATGTAGAGCGGCAGCACGTCCATGTTGACGGGCCGGAAGCGCAGCAAGAGCGCCTGCACGATGGTGACGTCGGGCTGCTTCAGGAAATCCATGATGCCCATCTCTTCGGTGTAGAGCGGGTTCTCGAAGCTGGTCGCGACGTAGGAAATCTCGGCGAGGAAGATCGTGAACAGGAAGACATGGGCGACGTAGATCTGCCAGACCCGGCGCAGGATGCGCGCGGTCGCCACCACGAAGCCCGACTCCATCATGGCGCGGCCGTAGACGAAGGCGGCGGTGTAGCCGGAGATGAAGATGAAGATCTCGGTGGCGTCGGAAAAGCCGTAATTGCGGATCGTGAACCAGGTGAGAATGTTCGGCGGCAGGTGGTCGATGAAGATCAGCCAGAGCGCGAGCCCCCGGAACAGGTCGAGCCTGAGCTCGCGCTCGCTGACCACAGGCATGGTGATCGCGGGCGCGGCGACGGTTTCGCGCGCGGCGACTTCCTGCGTTCCGGTAATCGGCACGGCGCCGACTTGATCAGCAATGGACGTCATCTCTCACCACATAGCGGCCATTCGCCACAGGCAGAAAACATAATATCGGCCCGTGGCTTACAAGCCTAGTGGTCCGATTCTGACATTCGCATCCCACTTGAGGAGGCACGTTTTGCGAATGTCAGAATCGAAGGACCACTAGCCAGATATTAATTCTAGTGGAGCTTTGGATTTGACGTTCGCATAAGGGAACCGCGGCAAATGGGTAGCGAACGTCAAATCCGCTCCACTGGTTGCGAACTCGCAGGGGTCGGATGCGCGCGACTTAGGACGGAACTGTGTTGAAAGCGCGATTGGCGCAACGACGCCGCGGCAATTGGTTCCGACAACTATTTTCGGCTAAGATGGCGGCATGTATCGCGCCGTTACCCGCCAGATCGAAGTCACCGTCGAGCCTAATTTCATGCCGGAGCGCTCGTCGATCGAGAATTCGCGTTATTTCTGGTCCTACACGATCGTGATCACCAACGCCGGCGAGGAAACGGTGCAGTTGCGCACCCGGCACTGGATCATCACGGATGCATCCGGCCGCCAGCAGGAGGTGCGTGGCGAGGGCGTGGTCGGCGAGCAGCCGGTGCTGGCGCCGGGCGAGCGCTTCGAATACACCTCCGGTGTCCCGCTGACGACTGCGTCCGGCTTCATGACCGGCCGCTATCAGATGGTCAGCGAGAGCGGCGAGCGCTTCGAGATCGACGTGCCGACCTTTTCGCTCGACAGACCCGACGGCAAGCGCGTGCTGAATTGACGCGCGATAAGCGCGTCATCCCGGGGCGCGCTTATCGCGAGCCTCAGATGCGCAATTGCGCATCGGGGAATCTGGAGCCGCAAACTCGCTGATCTTCTTTCTTGTGAGCGCGCGCAGGGGGCAAATGCGCCTGCACGCCGTGGCTCACCCCACCCGTCATGTCGTTCGCTTCGCTCTCGACATGCCACCCTCCCCGCAAGGGGGAGGGATAAAAGAGCTACGCCGCGCCCTCTTCCGCGCCGGCCTCGTGCGGGGTGAACTCGTAGACCGAGGAGCAGAACTCGCAGGTCACGACCACCTTGCCGTCCTTGACCATCTCGGCACGGTCCTTCGGCGCGAAGCTCTTGAGCATCGCGGACACCGCGTCGCGGGAGCAGGAGCATTGCGCCTTCAGCGGCAGCGGCGCGAATACCCGGACGCCGCGCTCGTGAAACAGCCGGTACAACAGCCGCTCGCCCGACAGATCAGGATCGATCAGCTCGATGTCTTCGACGGTTGAAGCCAGCGACTTGCCTTCGACCCAGGCGTCGTCCTCCGCGACCACATGGGGGGCGGTGCCTTCCGGCGCATCGCCGGGATGGAGGTCGGCCTGCCGCGCGCGCTCCGGCGCCTTCGGCAGGAACTGCACCAGCATGCCGCCGGCGCGCCAGCGATGCTCGCCGCCTTCGCGCCATTCCTCGCCGACCGCGAGCCGCACACGGGTCGGGATCTGCTCGGAGCGCAGGAAATATTCGTGGGCGGCATCCTCGAGGCTGCCGCCGTCGAGCGCGACCAGACCCTGATAGCGGCTCATGGTGGGACCGCGATCGATGGTCATGGCGAGATGGCCCTTGCCGAGCAGCGCGCCCGACGTGAGGCCGTCCTTGAGGCGGGCCCGGTCGAAGCGCGCATAGGCGCGCAACCGGTCCGGCGCCTGGAAGTCCACGATCAGGAACGACACCGGACCGTCGGTCTGGGTCTGCAGCAGGAAGCGGCCCTCGAATTTCAGGGACGTGGCGAGCAGCGTCGTCAGCACGATCGCTTCGCCCAACAGCTTGCCGACCGGCGCGGGGTAATCATGCTTGGTGAGGATGTCGTCGAGCAGCGGGCCGAGCCTCGTCAGGCGGCCGCGCAGGTCGAGCGGCGCGACCTCGAAGGGCAGCACGGTGTCGTCCAGCGGAACCGCCGACGGCGCCCGGATCGGGCTCTGCGGCGAGCTTTTGGTGTCGGGAGATTGTGAAACCATGGCGCCTATCTGGGGTCGCTCGCGACGAAACAAAAGGGCTTGACAGTCCTCCCGTCGAACGCCCGGACCCATGACCACAGCCGTCGGCGGCTGCGGCAGAGCATGTCGGCCATGATGCGCGAACGAGGGAACGCGCGCGTCCTGGCGGAAGCCAGGACGACACGACCGGATAATCCTACCCGGCCACGTCAAAACACCAGGCCAGGATGCCCTTTTGCGCATGCAGGCGGTTTTCGGCCTCGTCGAACACCACCGATTGCGGCCCGTCGATCACCTCGTCGGTGACCTCTTCGCCGCGATGGGCCGGCAGGCAATGCATGAACAGCGCATCGGGCTTGGCGAGCGACATCAGCTTGGCGTTGACCTGGTAGGGCTGCAGCAGATTGTGGCGGTGCTCGCCGTCCTTGTCGCCCATCGACACCCAGGTGTCGGTGACGACGCAGTCAGCGCCGCGCACCGCGGCTTCCGGATCGTTGCCGAGCACGATCGGCGCGTCGGTGGCCTTGATCCAGTCGCGCATCGTCTTGTTCGGCGCAAGCTGCGGCGGGGTCGCGACATTGAGCTTGAACTTGAAGCGCTCGGCCGCATGCGCCCACGACGCCAGCACGTTGTTGTCGTCGCCGGTCCAGGCCACGGTCTTGCCTTCGATCGACCCGCGATGCTCCTCGAAGGTCATCACGTCGGCCATCACCTGGCAGGGGTGCGAGCGCCGCGTCAGCCCGTTGATGACCGGCACCGTGGCGTGCGCGGCAAGTTCCAGCAGCGCGTCGTGGTTGAGGATGCGGATCATGATGGCGTCGACGTAGCGCGACAGCACGCGCGCGGTGTCGGCGATGGTCTCGCCGCGGCCGAGCTGCATCTCCTGACCCGTCAGCATGATCGCTTCGCCGCCGAGCTGCCGCATGCCGACGTCGAAGGAGACGCGGGTGCGCGTCGAGGGCTTCTCGAAGATCATCGCGAGCACCTTGCCGTCGAGCGGCCTGGTGCCCTTCTCATGCGCCTTGAGCTTTGCCTTCATGGCGCTGGAGGCGGCGAGCACCCGCCTGAGCTCGGAGAGCGGCAGCTCGCTGATGTCGAGGAAATGACGCGGCGTCTTCATTGCGCTGCCGCCTTATTCGCGCCGCCTGCAAGCGCCGCGCAGGCGCGCTCCAGGCATTGCACGGACTGCTCGATCTCCGCTTCGCTCACGATCAGCGGCGCGAGGAAGCGGACGACGTTGTCGCCGGCGCCGACAGTCAGGAGCTTCTGCTCGCGCAAGCGCGTGACGAGATCGCCCGAGGGCACCACCGCCTTGACGCCGATCAAGAGGCCCTCGCCGCGCACTTCCGAGAGCACGGTCGGATAACGGTCGACGACGGAAGCGAGCTTCTGCTTCAGCAGCAGCGACATCTTCTGCACATGCGCGAAGAAGCCGGGCTTGAGCATGACGTCGAGCACGGCATTGGCGGCTGCGATCGCCAGCGGATTGCCGCCGAAGGTCGAGCCGTGCGAGCCCGGCGCCATGCCGGAGGCGGCCTCCGCGCTCGCCAGCACCGCGCCAATCGGAAAACCGCCGCCGAGCGCCTTGGCGAGCGACATCACGTCAGGGGTAACGCCGAGCCGCTTGTAGGCGAACAGCTCGCCGGTGCGGCCCATGCCGGTCTGCACCTCGTCGAAGGCGAGCAGAAGGCCGCGCTCGTCGCAGAGCTGGCGCAGCGCCTTGAAGAAGGCCATCGGCGCCGAGCGCACGCCGCCTTCGCCTTGCACGGGCTCGATCAGGATGCCGGCGGTGTGGGGACCGATCGCCTTCTTCACCGCCTCGATGTCGCCATGCGGCACCTGGTCGAAGCCGTCAACCGGCGGCCCAAAACCTTCGAGATATTTGGCGGAGCCGGTGGCGGCGAGCGTCGCGAGCGTGCGGCCGTGGAAGGCGCCCTCGAAGGTGATGATGCGGTAGCGCTCGGGATGGCCCTTGGAGAAGTGATAGTGGCGCACCAGCTTGATCACGCCCTCCATCGCTTCCGCGCCGGAATTGCAGAAGAACACGAGGTCGGCGAAGCTCTCATCGCACAGCCGCGCGGCGAGCTTCTCGCCATCGGGGCTCTTGAACAGGTTCGACATGTGCCAGAGTTTCGTCGCCTGCTCCTGCAGCGCCTTGACCAGATGCGGATGCGCGTGGCCGAGCGCGTTGACCGCGACGCCCGAGGTGAAATCGAGATAGCGCTCGCCGTTGGTCGCGACCAGCCAGCAGCCTTCGCCGCGTTCGAAGCCGAGGTCGACCCTGGCGAAAACCGGAAGCAGATGCGACGTGGCGCTGTTGGTCATGGCGGTCACTTGAGCGTTCGAGAACAATGATGATGCGCGCATTGGCGCGGCCGCATCAACAGCAGAAAACAAAACGTGCCGCCTTTTCAGGGCGGCACGTAGAAGCATTCTAGGCGCGCAGAGATGGGTGTCAATGCCGTCAGGCGCAGGCTGCGCGGGGCCTGTGCCGCCCGTAACATTGCGGTGTGGTGGAAAAGACAAAATCAAATGCATAAGTAACGGAACATGTGGACGTCGTGGCCGGGGACTCTTGCGCCCGAGTCACGCCATATTGTAGCGTTTGGGCCGTCGGATACGACATCTCGTGCGGCGGTTCTGACCCTCAAGAGTGTTAACGGTTCGCGTAAACGTCCGGGCGCGCCTGATCGGCCCGGCGAGGGTTAAGGGATTCTGCGCGCAGGGATTTTTTTTGGCATCGCAGCACCGCCTGGCAAGCGGCCGGCGCTACGCGAAGGGAAGAGCGTGATGACGGTATTGACCTGGTCCGACGAGCGCGTCGAGCAGTTGAAGAAACTCTGGGAGGCCGGCCTGTCGGCGAGCCAGATCGCCGCCGAGCTCGGAAACGTGACGCGCAACGCGGTGATCGGCAAGGTGCATCGGCTCGGCCTTTCGGGCCGCGCCAAGAGTCCATCGTCGGCGGCGCCACGCCAGCGCAAGGCGCGCCCCGCCCAGCACATGATGCGGGTATCGCGCCCGGTCTCGCGCGGCAACACGGCGCTCGCGCACGCCTTCGAGGTCGAGCTCGAGCCCGATCCGATCGCCTATGACAACGTGGTGCCGATGAGCCAGCGGCTGTCGCTGCTCGAATTGAACGAGGCCACCTGCCATTGGCCGGTCGGCGATCCCGCCAGCCCCGACTTCTTCTTCTGCGGCGGCAAGGCGCTTGCCGGACTGCCCTATTGCGCACATCACTCGCGGGTCGCCTATCAGCCCGCCGCCGATCGAAGGCGGCCGTCGACCAAGCCGAATTCGAGGTAGGCTCGCTCGCCGGCGGATGTCGTCCCCGCGAAGGCGGGGACTCCGAACCACTGAACCACGTGGTCATTTCGAGCTGTCGATGCAGCTCGTCCAAGCAATCAAGACCTGCGGTTATGGGTCGCGGCCCGCGCGGAGCCTATCAACGCGCGCGTTCGCGGGACGACGGCGATCACTCCGCGGCTTTGGCGAAGCGGTCGTCGAGCGCGTAGCCGGCGCCGCGGACGGTGCGGATCGGATCCTGCTCGCGGCCCGGATTGAGCAGCTTGCGCAGGCGGCCGATATGCACGTCGACGGTGCGCTCGTCGATATAGATGTCGCGGCCCCAGACGCTGTCGAGCAGCTGCTCGCGGGAAAACACCCGGCCCGGGTGCTCGAGGAAGAATTCGAGCAGGCGATACTCGGTCGGGCCGAGATCGATCGGACGGCCGGATCGCGCCACGCGGCGCTTCTCGCGATCGAGCTCGATGTCACCATAGGCGAGCACGGTTGCGAGCCGTTCGGGGCTCGCACGACGCAGCAGGCCTTTCACGCGCGCCAGGAGTTCCGGCACCGAGAACGGCTTGACGATGTAGTCGTCGGCGCCGGTCGCAAGCCCGCGGACGCGCTCGCTCTCCTCGCCGCGCGCGGTCAACATGATGATCGGAAGCTGCTTGGTCTCGGGCCGCGCCCGCAGGCGCCGGCACAGCTCGATGCCGGACAGGCCCGGCAGCATCCAGTCCAGCACGATCAGGTCGGGAACGCGTTCCTTCATTCGCGTGTCGGCATCGTCACCGCGCGCCACCGTCTCGACCTCGTAGCCGTCTGCCTCGAGGTTGTAGCGCAACAGCGTGGTCAGCGCCTCCTCATCCTCCACCACCAGTATGCGCGCGCTCATGGCTAGGTCTTCTCCATTGGCTTGAGCCGTGGCCTGATCCGCTGCTTCGCCCCGCGGCTTAATTGTTGCCCGGAATCGTGGCAGCGAAGGTCGTCATGTCACCCTTCGGACGCTTGTCGAGAATCTGCTGGCCTTCGATCATGTAGAACACGGTTTCCGCGATATTGGTCGCATGGTCGCCGATCCGCTCGATGTTCTTGGCGCAGAACATCAGGTGAATGCAGAACGAGATGTTGCGCGGATCTTCCATCATGTAGGTGAGCAGTTCGCGGAACAGCGAGGTGCAGATGGCGTCGACCTCCTCGTCGCCCTTCCATACGCTCATCGCCGCCGGCAAATCGTGCGCCGCATAGGCGTCGAGCACGCTCTTGACCTGCTGCTGAACGAGGTCGGTCATGTGCTCCAATCCGCGGATCAGCTTCAAGGGATGGAAATCGCTTTCCAGCGCGGCGACGCGCTTGCCCATGTTCTTGGCGAGGTCGCCGATCCGCTCGAGGTCGATCGCCACCCGCATGGCGCCGACGATCTCGCGCAGGTCGACCGCCATCGGCTGGCGCCGCGCGATGGTCAGCACCGCGCGCTCCTCGATCAGGCGCTGCATGTTGTCGATCTCGAGGTCGGCCGCGACCACGCGCTGGCCGAGCGCGATGTCGTGGCGCACCAACGCGTCGACGGATTCGACGATCATGCGTTCGGCGAGGCCGCCCATCTCCGCTACCAGGCGGGTGAGTTCCTGCAGGTCGCTGTCGAAAGCCTTGGCGGTGTGTTCAGAAGCCATGTGTCAAAATCCTCCGCGGTCAGCGTGTCAGCCGAAGCGGCCGGTGATGTAGTCCTGGGTACGCCGATCGCTCGGCGAGGTGAAGATCTTGCTGGTCTCGTCGAACTCGATCAGCTCGCCGAGATACATGAAGGCGGTCTTGTCGGAGACGCGCGCCGCCTGCTGCATGTTGTGAGTGACGATCGCGATCGTGTACTGCTCGGACAGTTCCTGGATCAGCTCCTCGACCTTGGCGGTGGAGATCGGATCGAGCGCCGAGCACGGCTCGTCGAACAGGATCACCTCCGGCCGCACCGCCACCGTGCGGGCGATGCAAAGCCGCTGCTGCTGGCCGCCGGACAGGCTCAATCCGCTGGCGTTCAGCTTGTCCTTGACCTCGTTCCAGAGCGCGCCGCCGCGCAGCGCCTTCTCGACCCGGTCGTCCATCTCGGACTTGGAAATCCGCTCGTAGAGGCGGATGCCGAAGGCGATGTTCTCGTAGATGGTCATCGGGAACGGCGTCGGCTTCTGGAACACCATGCCGACCCGCGCGCGCAACAGGTTGAGGTCGAGCCGGGGGTCCAGGATATTGGTCTGGTCGAGCATCAACTGCCCACTGGCGCGCTGGCCCGGGTAGAGGTCGTACATCCGGTTGAAGATGCGCAACAGCGTCGACTTGCCGCAACCGGAGGGACCGATGAATGCCGTCACCCTGTTGGTGCCGAGCGTCAGGTTGATGTTCTTCAGCGCGTGGTTCTCGCCATAGTAGAAATTGAGGTTGCGAGCGGTCACCTTGGCGGGCGCCTCCGGCAGCGGCACCGAATGGCCGTGCGAGCTTGCGGTACTCATGGATACAGAAAGATCGTTCATTTTGCGCTCCTCTCGGCGCCCAGGATGCGCGCGCCGATATTCAGCGCGAGCACGGTCAGTGTGATCAGCAGGGCCCCGCTCCATGCGAGTTGCTTCCAGTAGGCATACGGGCTCTGCACGAAGTTGTTGATGGTCACCGGCAGGTTGGCCATCGTCTTGGTCAGGCTCAGGCTGAAGAACTGGTTGGACAGCGCGGTGAACAGCAGCGGCGCGGTTTCGCCGGCGACGCGTGCGGTCGCGAGCAGCACGCCGGTGATCAGGCCGCTTCGCGCCGCGCGGTAGGCGATCCTCTTGATCACCAGCGAGCGCGGCAGCCCGAGCGCGCTCGCGGCTTCCCGCAGCGGGTTCGGCACCAGCAGGAGCATGTCCTCGGTGGTGCGCAGCACGACCGGGATCACGATCACCGCAAGCGCGAGCGAGCCCGCGATCGCCGAGAAGCCTTTCATCGGCACCACCACCGCGCCGTAGATGAAGAGACCGATGATGATCGACGGCGCGCTGAGCAGGATGTCGTTGATGAAGCGGATCACCGAGGTGAGGCGGTCGTTGCGGCCATATTCGGCGAGGTAGGTGCCGGCGAACAGGCCGAGCGGCGCGCCGATCCCGACCCCGATCCCGGTCATGATGATCGAGCCGGTGATGGCGTTGAGCAGGCCGCCTTCGGTCGAGCCGGGCGGCGGCGTGTTCTCGGTGAAGACCTGCAGGTTGAGGCCGGCGATGCCGTTATAGAACAGCGTGAACAGGATCAGCGCGAGCCAGGTGACGCCGAACAGCGCCGCGCAGACGCACAGCCCGCGGACGATGATGTCCCGGCGGCGGCGGCGCGCATAGATCGAGTTGAGGGCCATGGCGCTAGTTCCCCGCCTTCTTTTCCAGGCGCAGCAGCATCAGCCGCGCGGCGGCAAGCACGATGAAGGTCAGCACGAACAGCAGCAGGCCGAGAAGGATCAGGCCCGATTGATGCAGGCCGTCGCTTTCGGCGAACTCGCTGGCGATCGCCGCCGAGATCGTGGTGCCCGGCGAGAAGATCGATCCGGTGATGCGGAACGAATTGCCGATGATGAAGGTCACCGCCATGGTCTCGCCGAGCGCGCGACCGAGCGCCAGCATGATGCCGCCGATGACGCCGACGCGGGTATAGGGAATGACCACGCTGCGCACGACCTCCCAGGTGGTGCAGCCGACGCCGTAGGCGGCCTCCTTCAGCACCGGCGGCACGGTGCGGAACACGTCGACCGAGATCGCGGTGATGAACGGCAGCACCATGATCGCGAGAATCAGCGCCGCGTTGAACAGGCTGAGATAGGACGGCGGGCCGGCGAAAATCGCTCCTAGCACCGGCACGCCGTCGAACAGGTGGATCATCGCCGGCTGGAAGGTGTAGGCCAGGAACGGCCCGAGCACGAAGAAGCCCCACATGCCGTAGATGATCGAGGGGATGCCGGCGAGCAGCTCGATCGCAATGCCGATCGGGCGGCGCAGCCATTGCGGGCAGAGCTCGGTGAGGAAGATCGCGATGCCGAGGCCGACGGGAATGGCGATCAGCATCGCGATGAAGGAAGTCACCAGCGTGCCGTAGATCGGCCCGAGCGCGCCCAGCACCGGCGGGTCGGCCGAGGGCGCCCAGCGCTGCGTGGTCAGGAAGCTCACGCCATATTCCCGCATCGCGGGCCAGGCACCGACGATCAGCGACAGGATGATGCCGCCAAGGATGAGCAGCACCGAAATCGCCGAAGCGCGGGTGATCCAATAGAAGGTGATGTCGCCGAGCTTGAAGGCACTGAGTGCCTTGGCGCGATCGTAAGGCCCGGCGGCTTGCAACGCGTCGCTTTCAACGGCCATCTCTGCCACGCCAATCCCCTGGTCTCTAGCAGCTTACGCGATCCGGGCCGCGTTTGGCTGGGTCCGGTTTCTCTTTCGTTTGCGCCTTCTCTTGAAGAAGGCGACGCGGGTGGTTCGAGCCGCCCGCGCCCCTGTACCTGAAGACCGGGCCTCCCCTGGCCAGGGGAGGAGCAGGCCTTTAGCTCTTGATATCCGACGACCAGGTCTTCTCGATCAGATCGACGACGTTGGCCGGCATCGGAATGTAGTCGAGCTCCTCGGCCATCTTGCCGCCGTTCTTGAACGCCCAGCGGAAGAACTTGATGGCTTCCTGCGAGGCCGCCTTGTCGGTCGCATCCTTGTGCATCAGGATGAAGGTCGAGGCGGTGATCGGCCAGGACTTGTCGCCGGGCTGATCGGTCAGGATGACGTAGTAGCCGGGCGCATGCGTCCAGTCGGCGTTCGCGGCGGCCGCCTGGAAGGTCTCGACCGTCGGCTGCACGGACTTGCCGGCCTTGTTGACCATCGCGGTGTAGACCAGCTTGTTCTGCTTGGCATAGGCGTACTCGACATAGCCGATCGAGTTCTTGGTCTGGCCGACGTTGCCGGAGACGCCTTCATTGCCCTTGGCGCCGACACCGGTCGGCCACTCGACCGCCGTGCCCTCGCCAACCTTGCTCTTCCAGTCGGCGCTGACCTTGGAGAGATAATCGGTGAAGTTGAAGGTCGTGCCGGAGCCGTCGGAACGGCGCACAACGGTGATGGCCTCGGACGGCAGCTTCACGTTCGGATTGAGCTTCTTGATCGCGGGATCGTCCCACTTGGTGATCTTGCCGAGATAGACATTGGCGAGCGTCTCGCCGTCGAACACCATCTCACCGGGCTTCACGCCCTCGATGTTGACCACCGGAACGATCGCGCCCATCACCATCGGCCACTGCGCGAGGCCATCCTTCTCGAGCTGGTCGGCCTTCAGCGGCATGTCGGTGGCGCCGAAGGTGACGGTCTTGGCCTGGATCTGCTTGATGCCACCGCCGGAGCCGATCGACTGATAGTTCAGACCGTTGCCGGTTTCCTTTTTGTAGGCATCCGCCCATTTCGAATAGATCGGGAATGGGAACGTCGCACCCGCGCCGGTGATGTCGGCGGCGAACGCCGAGGTCGAAGCGGCGACCAAGCCGGCGGCGACGATTGCTTTGACGAAATTCATGCTGATCTCCATCTGGTGAGCGAAGCGTCTGGCACGCCCGATCGCGCTCACGCCGGTCCGTTTAGGAGCGGTCGGTGCTCGTTTTACGAAGGTTAGATGACACTTGGATGACAGCACTAAACAGCTGAAAAATATCAGCTTTGCGCTACCGCGGGGGTCCGTATCTGGGGGAAACAGGCGGTAAAGGTGGCGCCGTGCCGCGGCAGGCTTTCGATCAAAAGACGGCCGCGGTGACGGTTAAGAATATGTTTCACCAGCGATAAACCGAGTCCGGTTCCACCCTGCGCACGGCTGTCGCCGACATCGACCCGATAGAAGCGCTCGGTGAGCCGCGGCAGATGTTCCGGCGCGATGCCGGGGCCGAAATCGCGCACCATCACCCGCACCTCCGGCGTGCCTTCGCCGGAAACGGCCGAGGACAGCGACACGATCACCCGGCCGCCGGAAGCGCCGTATTTCAGCGCGTTCTCGATCAGGTTCTCGAACAGGCGGAGCAGTTCCTCGCGATCGCCGGCGATCACGACCGGCGCCTCCGGCAGGTCGGTCTCGACCACGACCTGCCGCTCGCGCGCGAGCGGCTCGAGACCATCGGCGACCTGGCGGATGATCGGCACGATGTCGACCTGGGTATCGGGGCGGACATGGGCCGACAGTTCCACCCGCGACAGCGACAAGAGATCGTCGATCAGGCGCGCCATGCGGGTTGCCTGCGCATGCATGATGCCGAGAAAACGCTCGCGCGCCTTGGCGTCGTCCTTGGCCTGGCCCTGCAGCGTGTCGATGAAGCCGGAGAGCGCGGCGAGCGGCGTGCGCAGCTCGTGGCTGGCATTGGCGACGAAATCGGCGCGCATTTCCTCGACCCGGCGCAGCGGCGTCTGGTCGTGGAAGGTCAACAGCATGCATTTGTCGGTGCCGCCGAACAGCGTCGGTACCGGAACCGGCGAGATGATCAGCTCCATCCAGCGGTCGACCGGCGCGTGATCGTGATACATCGCCCGCCGCGGCTCGGACGTGGCGATCGCCTCGCGCAGCGCGTTGATGATCTCCGGCGAGCGCAGCGCGAATTGCGCGAGCTCGTGCCGCCGCAGCGCCGGCGCGAGCTGGGCCGCGGCGACGTTGAGGTGGATGACGCGGCCGGCCCGGTCCAGCAGCACCGCGGGATCCGGCATGCCGGCGACCACGGCGGCAACCGCCGCCGTCTCGACCGGATTGACGCCGCGAACGTCCTCGCGGGAGGTCGCGGCATTGTGCAGCCGCCAGGGCACCAGCGCCGCGGCGGCGATGCAGATGAACACCGCGGCAGCGCGGATCGGCGACAATTCGCCGAGCGCAACCACCACCGAGAGCGCGAGCGCGGCGGCAAGCAGGATGATCGCGGAATGCCGCAGCCGATCCGACCACGGCGAGAACGACGGGGGAGAGGATGTGGGAGCGTCTATCGCCATCGGGCCCTTTTCCGCCAGTCAGGTCCGCCAAGTGAGGTCCGCAAGGTCAGGTCCGCAACTCAGGCGCCGCCGTCGCTGCGTTCCCTTACGTAAGCAGCCTCTGGCGCAGATCCGGGGTCAAGCTTGAGCGCCGCCTGACGCAGACGCTTCGATCGAGCGCCGAGGATAACCTCCCGAAACGTCAGCAAGATTACAGATATGACGAAGGGCGCAATATAATAGAGCAGGCGGAACAACAGCATACCGGCAAGGAGGTCCTCCCGGTCCATTTGCCACAGGCCGACCAGCATCGCCGCGTCGAACACCCCGAGGCCGCCCGGCGAGTGACTGGCGAAGCCGAGCAGCGTCGCCGACACGAAGATGACGGCGACCACGACAAAGCCGAGATTGGGCTCGTCCGGAACCAGCACATACATCGCGAGCGCGCAAAAGCTGAGATCGATGATCCCGATCGCGATCTGCAGCAGCGTCATCGGGCCGCCCGGCAGCACCACGGTCCACGGGCCGCGGCCCACCACCCGGGGCTGGCTCCAGACCCAGGCCACATAGCCGGCGAGCGCGAGGATGATCGCGATCGCAACGGTGCGGTTGAGCCAGGGCGGCAGCTGATCGATCGAAGCGGCGGCTTCAGGATGATAGGCGATGCCGAGCCCGAGCACCGCCGCGTTGCCGAGCCAGAAGGTCAGGCCGGCGAGGAAGCAGATCTTGGCGACGTCGATCGCGTTGAGGCCCCAGTTCGAGTAGATGCGGTAGCGCACCGCGCCGCCGGTGAAGACGCTGGCGCCGACATTGTGGCCGATCGAGTAGCTGGTGAAGGCGGCGAGCGCGTTGACGCGATAGGGCACGTTGCGATGGCCAATCGCCCGCACCGCGAACAGATCGTAGAAGGTCAGCGTGAAATATCCGGCCGCCACGAACAGCGCCGCGAGCGCGATCTGGCGCAGGTCGGTACCCTTGATCGCTTCGATGACCTCGAACGTGTCGATGCCGCGGAGCATGTGATAGAGCACATAGCAGGCGATCCCGATCACGGTCACGCTGATGGCGACCCCGAGTTTGTGCAGGATTTGCTTCTGTCGCAGCAATGAGATCGCCCCGCGTATGGCTTCCAGCATCTACACCTCAATCCAGCGACGCCAACAGATGGGCGATCCTCGACGCCGGCTCATTGCGCCTGCTCCCCGGGGCCCTGTGGTAGCGCGTTTTGAGCCGGAGTGGAATTCGCAGGATGAGAATAAAACGCGGTCGTTCAACATATTACGGGATTATACGGTGTCCTTGCGCGGCGGCAGAATACATCTTTTGCCACATCGTTCGGCGGAGGCCGAATCTTGGGCAATATTGTGCGCATGCGGCAATGAAGGTTTGATGATCCGGCCGGCGTCTTCCCGCCGCAGGCCCGGTCCTCACCCGGCGCCTTGCGCCCGGATCAGGTAGCCGCCGGCCTCGGCCCTGGCGGGATCGTCAAAGATCGCCATGGCGGTCGCCATGCGGCGAAAACCGAAGCTTTCGTAAAAGGATTCCTTGCCCGGCACCGCATACAGGATGATCTTGCGGTGCGATGCCGACAGGCCGACCAGGCGGCCGACGATCGCCTTGCCGAGCCCCTGCCCCTGATGGCTCGGATGCACCGCGATGTCGCAGATGTAGGAGCAATCGCGGCCGTCGGCGAGCGCCCGCCCCGCGCCCACCAGCCGACCGGAATCGAAGGCGAAGGCGCGAAACATGCTGTTTTCGAACACCAGGCGAAGGTCGGACGCCGGCTTGTTGCCGAGCGGGGCCACGCGATAGAGGGCGGAAGCCTCTTCCCAATCGATGCCGGCCAGGTCTTCCGTCCATGTGATCGAGGCCGGCACCACCATTGCAATCTCCCCAAAAAAGACCGGATCAGGCGGCTTGCCGGTGCGGCCGGCCACGCGCCGCCTCGATGCCGGCGATCCAGCCTGCGACCGAACGGCCGATCGCTTCGGGATGATCCTCCTGCAGATAATGCAGGCCGGGCCCCAGGTGAATGAGGGCGGCGTTGTGCAGGCCGGCCACGAAGCGGCTTGCGAAATCCGGCGATACCAGCGCGCCCGGCTCGCCGACGAACAAGAGTTTTGGATAGGTCGATGCGGCGAGCGCTGCGTGCGCCGCTTCGAGCGCGCGCCAGACGTCGGCGGGCTCGCCGGCGATCGGCAGCTCGCGCGGCAGCGCCAGCGTCGGACGGCGGCTGTCGCGGGTTTTGAACGGGGCGCGATAGGCTTCCATCTCCGCCTCGCTGAGCTTGCGCAGGATCGAGCCCGGCAACACACGTTCGACGAACGCATTGCCGTCCAGCACCATCGCCTCGCCTTCGCCCGCAGTCCTGAGCTTGCGGAAGGTTTCGCGCGCCATTTCCTGCTGGTGAAAATCCGACCATTGCGGCATCGGCCGGATGAACTCCATGAAGGCGAGCCCGCGCACGAAGTCCGGCCGGCGGGCGGCGAGATGAAAGGCGAGCGCCGTGCCCCAGTCCTGCGCCACGAGATAGGCCGAATTGATGCCGAGATCGTCGATCAGCGCGTCGAGATAGTGTGCCTGGTCGGCGAAGCGATAGGCGATATCGGGCTTGCCCGACTGGCCGAAGCCGATCAGATCGGGCGCGACGCAGCGGGCAACCGGCGCGACCAGCGGCATGATGTTGCGCCAGATATAGGACGAGGTCGGATTGCCGTGCAGGAACAGCGCGACGGGTGCCTCGGCCTGGCCCGTTTCACGATAGGCCATGCTGGTTCCGAGCAGGACGTGGTGGCGAAGGGTGATGTCGGCTTGCTTGCTCATGTTGGCTCCCTGAACACGGTTTGGAATGCGATGGTCTTGAAACGCTCCAGCGGCGCCGCGCTGCGCTCGACCTTCATGCGCAGGATCGCGCCCTGCCACGACGCCAGCAGGAAATCGGCGAGATCGTCGGCCGGAAAATCGGAGGCGATCTCGCCCGCGCGCTGCGCCTCGCCGATGCAGGCCGCGAACGGCGCGCGCCATTCGGCGAAGATCGCGGCAAGGCGCGTGCGCAACGCCTCGCTGCTGCCGGATGCTTCCAGGCTGAGATCGCCGATCAGGCAGCCGCGGGCAAAGCCGTCGCCTTCGAGCTTGCCAGTGATGATGTCGAGATAGCGCTTCAGCCGCGCGCGGGGCTGAAGCGAGGCATTGCCGAGCGCTTCGGCGACGAGGCCGCGCGTATAGGTGAAATAGCGCTCCAGCACTTCGCCGGCGAACGCTTCCTTGGAGCGGAAATGGTTGGTGAAGGAGCCCTGCGGCGCGCCGGCGGCGGCGGTGATGTCGCGCACGCTGGTGCCGTGATAGCCGGTGCGGAACATGGCCTGAAGGCCGGCGTCGATGATGGTGTCTTTCAGGGATGGCTTGGGCATGCGCGATCAATACGTACGTACGTATTGATTGTCAATACAGAAAATAGCTCGCAGCCAAGCCCTTGGAAAATCAGCTTGAAATGGGTGAAAGCCTCAGACCGCCGGCCGGCTGCGCGAAACCACCCAGCCGCGCAACGCCGAACCCATCGTGCAGCCGACCAGATAGCAGGCGAACAGGATCAAGCCGAGATCGAGCCAGTAACCGGGACGGCCGGGAACGATGCGCGCCAGCGAAGCGGCGACCAGCACCACGGCGACTGCGGCGAGCCAGCGCGCCAGCACCTTCGAGACGCCCTGCCCGCGATGCACGACCGCGATCCATCCGGCGGCCAGCCCGATCAGGAAAGCCCCCAGCAGGAAACCCCAGTGAAACGTCGCGAGAAATGCCATCGCCTCACCTCACCACGAATTCGATGCGGCGGTTCTCCGCCTTGCCCTCATCGGTGTCGTTCGATGCCACCGGCTGGCTGCTGCCATAGCCCACCGCCGTAAAGCGGTCCGCCGGCAGGCCGGCCTTGACCAGATAGTCCGCCACCGCCTGCGCGCGCTTCTCCGACAGCGCCTTGTTGGAGGCATCGTCACCATCGGCATCGGTATGCCCGGCGATCTCGATGCCGGCCGCCGGGCACCGCGCCGCGATCTCGACCAGGCGATCGAGCAGCCCGGCGGAGTCGGCCGAGATGTCGGCGCGTCCGGATTCAAAGCGGATCTTGCCCTTCGACAACAGTTCCGAAAACAGCTGCTGGCACACGGTGGCGTCGACCGGCGCGGAAGCCGGCTTCACCGAAATGTCCGCCTTGTACTGCCAGCCTTGCGGAAACTCCTTGCCGAGGCTGCCCCTGATCTGGCTGCCGGCCGCGTCGTAAAGCGCGTCGCCCGAGAGCTTCACTTCGCGATCCGACACCACGAGCGTGCCGGTCGACAGCCGCGACAGCGCCCCGAGCGCCGGCACCACCGCGGCGGCAAACCCCGATGGCGCCCCCAGGCTGGCCTTGAGGTTGTCGACCACCTTTTCGTTGAAGAATTTGCGCTCGGCCGCGGCCGCGATCGCGGCATGGGCGTTATTGTCAGGCACATAGCCGGACAGGGTCAGCGTCACCGCGACCGGATCCTTGTAGGCCTGGAAGACGTAAGGCGGCGCCTTGATCTCGTTGGCGGCGACCGCAAAGCCTTCCGGCAGGTTCTTCAGCGCCGCCGCAATCGCCTCGCGTCCGCCGAGCTCCCGCGCCATACCCGACAGCGTCACCTTGTCGTCGGCGATCGCGATCTTGCCGTCCTTCAACTTGCCGATCTGGTCGATCAAGAGCAGCGCGGCGCCCTCGAAGCGCGGCGGCGCTCCGCGCGCGAGCCCCATCTGGTCGACGACCTCGACGCCGCCGAGCGCGGCGCGCGCGGCATCGAGCAGCTTGGCCTTGCTGGCCGGCAGCGGCGCGCTGCCCGACAGCGTGACCCGGACGACGTCGCGCTCGGCCGTCCAGACGAAGGGTTTTGCCTCCGGCACGAGCTGGGTCTCGTCATTGACCAGCCGCACGCCGGGCACGGCTTCAACGGCCGCCACCGCACTGTGACGGCCATCCCCGGAAAACGCCTCCGCCGACAGCGCCACGTCGCGTCCGGCCACCGTCACCCTGGTCTTGTTAAGCACGATATCCTTCAGCGCCGCCGTGCTCTGGCCGGCGAGCTCGGATTCCACCGGGACGGTGTTGGTCCAGCAGGCGACCACCCAGAGAACGGCAAGGGGAACTACACCCGGCCACCATTTGCTGCTCCACCTGAAGGGTCCGTGCATTCGACATCCTGCTGGGTAAGGAAGGTGAGAGAAAACAAACCCTTGCTGGGCTGTCAAACTGGAAATGGCAGGCATGCGCGGGCGCCGCCCTGCCCCGCGGCTAACCCTTTGTTCAGCGGTCTTTCGCTAACGTCACGATAACACCTAACGGACCCCTAACTTCCCGCAATGAAGCAGTTTCGCAACGCTGTCATCCGCGCCGGGTTGGGCGCGCTGTATTTCAGCGGCGCGCATCACCTGCTGCGGCCGATCTTTGCCGGCGTCGGCGCCGTTTTCATGCTGCATCACGTGCGTCCCGCGCGCGAGATGGCATTCCAGCCCAACCGCCATCTGGAAGTCACACCCGAATTCCTCCGCGTGGTGCTCGCCCATCTGCGATCCCGCGACATCGACATCGTCACCATGGACGAAGTGCATCGGCGCCTGGTCGAGCGGGATTTCTCGCGCCGTTTCGCCAGTTTCACCTTCGATGACGGCTACCGTGACAACCGCGATTTCGCGCTGCCCGTGATGCGCGAATTTGACGCACCCTTCACCGTCTATGTCGCAAGCGACTTTGCCGAAGGCAGCGGCCGGCTGTGGTGGATCGCCCTCGAAAGGGCGATCGCGAAGGCGTCCGCCATCGAGATCGGTTTCGCCGGCGCGCCGACGCGGCTCGACGCGACGACGCCGGCTGCCAAGCAGGCCGCCTATGACCGCCTGCACGACTGGCTGCGTGCGCTGCCCACCGAGGCCGACCTGAGGCGCGAGATCGGCGCGCTGTGCGCACGCCACGGCATCGACGAAGCCGCGATCTGCCGCGAGCTCTGCCTCTCCTGGGACGAATTGAAGCCGTTTGCGCGGGAAGCCCTCGTCGGCATCGGCGCGCATACCATCACCCATTGCAACCTCGCCGGACAGAGCGAAGCGGTCGCCATGGAAGAGATGGCACAGAGCCGGGCACGGATCGAGACCGCGCTCGGACGCTCCGTCACCCATCTTGCCTATCCCTATGGCGACCGGATCGCGGCGGGCCAACGCGAATTCGCATTGGCGCGCGCGGCAGGCTTCAAGACCGCGGTGACGACACGGCCCGGCATGATGTTCCGCGAAAGCGCCGATCACCTGACCGCGCTGCCGCGCGTCTCGCTCAACGGCAACTACCAGGATGCGCGCATCCTCCCCGTTCTGACCTCGGGGGCCGCAACCGCGATGTGGAACGGTTTTCGCCGCGTCGACGCGGCGTAGATAGCCATCGTCCCGGCCAAGCCGCAGGCGCTCGCCGGTTGGGGCCACGAGTCCGTAGAAGGAACATCGGACCGTGGTTATGGGTCCTGGCTTTCGCCAGGACGACGGCCACAACAGCTTTCCTTGACTCATCCTCTCGTCCCTTCCAGAACCATAGGCAAAATTCATGGGAGGAGCGCATGAAGGATCTGTTTTCGCTGAAAGACCGCGTCGCGCTGGTGACGGGCGGCTCGCGCGGCATCGGCAGGATGATCGCGGCAGGTTTCCTCGCGCAAGGAGCGGCGCGGGTCTACATCACCGCCCGCAAGGCTGGGCCGTGCGAGGCCACCGCGAAGGAGCTTTCGGCCGAATATGGCGGCCAGTGCATCGCGCTGCCGATCGATATCTCGACGGTCGAAGGCTGCGAAAAGCTTGCCGCCGAGATCATCAAGATCGAGCCGAAGCTTGACATCCTGGTCAACAATGCCGGCGCAGCCTGGGGAGCGGATTTCGACGAATTCCCGGAAGGCGGCTGGGACAAGGTCATGAACCTGAACGTCAAGTCGTTGTTCTTCCTGACCAAGGCGCTGGCCAAGCCCTTGCGCGCTGCCGCCAGCGCCGAGCGGCCGGCCAAGGTGATCAACATCGCCTCGATCGACGGCATCTTCGTCAATCCGATGGAGACCTATTCCTATGCCGCCAGCAAGGCCGCGGTGATCCATCTGACGCGGCGGATGGCGACCCGACTGATCAAGGACCACATCAACGTCACGGCGATTGCGCCGGGCGCGTTCAAGTCGGACATGAACCGGGCCGCGCGCGATCATGCCGACGAAGTCGCCAAGCGCGTTCCGGCGCGGCGCGTCGGCACCGACGAGGATATGGCGGGGGCTGCGATCTATCTTGCCTCGCGCGCCGGCGACTATGTCGTCGGCAACACGATCGCCGTCGACGGCGGCGTGGTGTACGCCAGCGCCGGGCTGGAGATCGCGGGGTAAGCAGGGGCGGCCGCAGTTCCCTCGCTGTCATGCCCCGGCTTGTCCGGGGCATCTAGTACGCCGCGGCCTCTCGGTCCTTGCTGACTTCTCTGGAATACTGGATCACCCGCTTTTGCGGGTGATGACAGTCTTTGCTATTGCGAACTCTCAGGAGTCACGTCTCGATCTTCACATATTCGAAATCGCCCGGCTTGTTGTCGATGCCGACCTTGGGCGGCGAAATCCATGACGCGAACTCCCCGATCTCGGTGACCGGCGTCATCAGCGAGGCGATGAAGTCGCCGTCCGCCGTGGAGGGCAGCCACTCGTGCTTGCGCTTCGCCCAGGTCGCGTCATCGACCAGGACGCCGTCCGGCGTGGCATGCACGTCCTTGAACTCACCGATCGCACGATGGAAGGCGACGTTCGGCAGCATAAGCTTGAAGTCGTAGTCCGCGGTCGAGATGACCTTGTTCCAGCGCAGCAGGCCCTTGACGCAGTCCTGGGTGTAGTCGTCGCGCAGCCGCATGTTGAGCGCGGTCAGCGCCGGCTCGTCGACGCGCTTGACGACGCCGTCGACCAGCTTGAGCACCGGATAGGTGGAATTCTTGAGCTGGTGATCGTCCTCGATCTGGGTCTCGCGATAGCGGCCCTTGATGCCGGCGTTGAAGGCGTTCGCGGCATTGGTCGACACTTCCGAGCCGAACAGGTCGAGCGACAGCGAGTAGTGCAGGTTCAATTTCTTCTGGATGGTCGGAAGATCGATGACGCCAAGCGCCCGCACCTTCGCGATATCCGTCGGATCGGTGATCCCGGCCTCGCGCATCGCCTCGCAGGTCCGCTGCACCACGCGTGTGATGCCGGTCTCGCCGACGAACATGTGGTGCGCCTCTTCGGTGAGCATGAAGCGGCAGGTGCGCGACAAGGGATCGAAGCCCGACTGCGCCAGCGAGTGCAGCTGCATCTTGCCGTCGCGGTCGGTGAAATAGGTGAACATGAAGAACGACAGCCAGTCCGGCGTCTCCTCGTTGAAGGCGCCAAGCATGCGCGGTGAATCGGCATCGCCGGAACGGCGGCGCAGCAATTCGTCGGCCTCCTCGCGGCCGTCGCGACCGAAATATTTCTGCAAGAGGTAGACCATCGCCCAAAGGTGGCGGCCCTCCTCGACATTGACCTGGAACAGGTTGCGCATGTCGTAGAGCGAGGGCGCGGTCTTGCCGAGATGGCGCTGCTGCTCCACGGAAGCGGGCTCGGTGTCGCCCTGGATCACGATCAGGCGGCGCAGCATGGCGCGGTATTCGCCCGGCACCTCCTGCCACGCCGGCTTGCCATAATGCTCGCCGAACGGGATGACGCGATTTTCTTCCTGCGGCGCGAGCAGGATACCCCAGCGGTAGTCGGGCATCTTCACATAGTCGAACTTGGCCCAGCCGCGCGGATCGACCGAATAGGCGGTGCGCAGATACACCAGCGACTGCTGGAAGCCCTCGGGCCCCATGTCATGCCACCAGTCGATATAGCCGGGATGCCAGCCCTCCAGCGCCTTGAGCACCTGGCGGTCGTCGGCGAGATTCACGTTGTTCGGAATCTTCGTGCTGTAGTCCACATTCATAACATTCATCGCCGTGCTCCCTGGCTGGCGAATGGCGAACAGGGAGTAGCGAATGGAAAAGAAGCCATTCGCTACTCGCTAACCACCATGCGCTCTCTCAAACCCTCGTCATGTCGAACTGCGCCTTCTGGCCGGTGCCGTAGCGACGCAGCGCGCCGTCCTCGCCGACCGCGTTGGGACGCTGGAAGATCCAGTTCTGCCAGGCGGTCAGCCGCGCGAAGATTTTCGATTCCATCGTCTCGGGCCCGACGAAGCGCAGGTTCGCCTCCATGCCGGTGAGGCTGTCCGGCGAGAACGATGCGCGCTCCTCGAAGAACACGCGGATCTCGTCGTCCCAGTCGATATCATCCAATGCAAAGGTGACAAGGCCAAGCTCCTCGGCCTCCTCCGCGTCGAGCGGTTTGCCGATCGCAGCACGCGCGCGTTCAAGATCAGCCGGATCGGCCTGGAAGCGCGAGGCCAGCCGCGTCAGGCCGTGGCTCATCGGATAGGGCCCGAAATTCATCGCGGTCAATTCGATCGAGGGCGGCGGGCGGTTGTCGCCCTCGCGCGAGCCGATCAGCATGTAGGAGCGGTCGGCGGCAAACACGAGTTCGGCCAGCGTGCCGGCAAAACAGGAGCCGGGCTCGACCAGCGTCACCAGCGTGCGCGAGGTGACGTCGATGCGCTTCAGAACGCGCTTCCAGTAATGCCTGATTTCGTTGACCAGCCAATGCGCCTTGTGTTGCTCCATGAACGCGTCATGGGCGAGCACCTGGGCCGGATCGCCATGCGACTTGAACACGATCATCGCGATGCCGAGCTCGTTGAGCCGCAGATGCAGGATGGCATCGTCGAGCTCGCGGGCGACCTGAAGCGACCAGAACGACGCGCCCTGCTTCACCATGCCGTCGATGTCGGCCGGCGGAGGCGCTTCCGGCGCCTTGATCGCAACGGTCGCGATCCGCCCCTCGCGATCGATGTCGACACTGACGAGGCCGTAGCGGACGCCATTGTCGTCGATGGTGCGCGCGAGCGGCGTGAGCTTGATGCCCTGGCCCGTGGCATTGCGCGGCGAGACTGACGAAAATTCCTTCACCCGCTCGGTGAGCTTCGCCTCGAGCTTGCTGGCGGGCGCGATCTCGTCGACCAGGCGCCAGGCGACAGCCCGCTTGCCCTTGACGCCTTCCTCGGTGGTGCAGAAGAAATCGGCGTGGTCGCGGCGCACCTTGCGCTTGTCGACGACGCGCGTCAGCCCGCCGGTGCCGGGCAGCACCGCAAGCAGCGGCACTTCGGGCAGCGCCACCGACGACGAGCCGTCATCGGCAAGCATGATGTGGTCGGTCGCGAGCGCCAGTTCATAGCCGCCGCCGGCCGCAGCGCCGCTCACCAGGGTGATGTAGCGCTGGCCGGAATTTTCGGATGAATCCTCGATGCCGTTGCGGGTCTCGTTGGTGAACTTGCAGAAATTGACCTTGTGGGCGTGCGTCGCGCCCGCGAGCATGCGGATATTGGCGCCGGCGCAGAACACCCGGTTCTTGCCCGAGCGAACCACCACGACCTTCACTTCCGGATGCTCGAAGCGCAGCCGCTGCACGGCGTCCGCCAGCTCGATGTCGACGCCGAGATCGTAGGAATTGAGCTTGAGCTGATAGCCTTCGAACAGGCCTGCGTTCTCGTCGACGTCCATGGTCAGCGTCGCGGCATCGCCGGCCACGTCGAGCTTCCAGTGCCGGTAGCGGGACGGATCGGTTTGAAAATCGATGTGTTTCGCCCCGCCTGCGAGGGCACGATCTTCACCGGCCATGAGCCACCCTTGCGCCTGTTTCGAGTTTTGTTCTGATCAGATTGATGCAATATAATGCATGTTCTGGGCAGAGTCTAGCCCAGAACGCTCCATCATGCATTTTGTTTCATGTTCGGGAAACCGGGCCGATCGGGATCCAGTCGGCCTTTGAAAGCAGGGGCTTTTCCAGCCGGCCATGCACGAGATCGGCGAGCGCTTCGGCAGGAAAGCCATCGGCAAAACCATCGCCGGGCGCGGTGCGGTTGCGGATGCCGAGCGCATGCAATTCCTGCAAGGCCTCGCGCAACAGCCGCGCCGCGGCGTGCGGCCGCTGCACGCGCAGCCGCAGATTGGCGTTGGCGATCTGGATGCAGGCGCGCAGCAGGATGCGCTCGCGCCCGCCCTGCGGCGCCGCCGCCTACACCGCCTCCAGCACTTCCTGCGCTTCCCAGAAATAGCCGTGGTCATTGAGCGAGAGGCCGTAGCGCAGCGCCGGGTGGCGCGCCGGGACATAGCCGCCGAAGCGCGGCGGCACCAGCAGCTTGGCTTGCGCCAGCGTGTCGTAGTCGGCACTGGCCTCATCGGTCTCGCCCGGCACATAGGCCCAGCGCGGCATCGGCAGGCCGGTTCCTGATCGCGGCGGGATCATCGCAACGCGATCCCGTCGGGGCCACGCGCCCTCGTCGCCGAGCGGGTCTGACGTTCGCTACCCACGCGCCGCGATTCCTTGCATGGCGAACGTCAAAATCCAACGCTCCGCGAGCATCAATAAAATCTTTGCCAGTGCCCTTTCCGACCTTCACAACGGAAACCCGCCGCGAAATGATGCGGACTTCGGGTCCGGGACACTAGCGCAATACGGCGTCGGCGAAATCCGCGATCGCGTCCAGCGTTGCCGCGGGCGCCTCGCGATGCGGCTGATGTCCCGCCGCCGGGATCTCAGTCACGTCGACAGGACAATAGCATTCCTCGCGGGCGACCTCGACCTGGCGCATCGTACCATACTCATCATCCATACCTTGGACGATCGCGACGGGAATGCGGATGTAGGCGAGATATTCGCTGATGTCCCACGCCCGGAATTCTGGATCGAGCCAGGCGCCGTTCCAGCCATAGAAGGCGTTGTCGACGTCCTTGTGCCAGCGCGCGAGCTTCGCCTTCAGGTCAGTGGTCTCGTAAGTCTGCTTGATCTTCGCGATCGAGGCGACGGAGATGTCCTCGACGATGAAATGCGGCGCGATCAGCACGATCCCCTGTACGCGATGATCCTGATGACTGCCGGCATAGATCGCCGCGATCGAGGCGCCGTCGGAATGGCCGACGAGAAGCCCGCGGCGAAAGCCGATGGCATCGAGCAGCTTCGGCAGCACGTCGCGCGCCTCGCGGTGCATGTAGTCGAGCGGGCGCGGCAGCGTGACCGCAGACGAGGCGCCATAGCCCGCGCGCGAATAGGCGAACACGCCGGCGCCGGTTCTCGCCTGCAGCTTTTCCGGGAAGTCACCCCACAGCGCGGCGCTGCCCAGGCCCTCATGCAGCAGCACGAGGGTCGGGGCGCGATCCGGCGGCGGGCCGATCATGCGGTATTCGAGATCGGCGTCGCCGATGTGCAAGAAGCCGGAAGATTGAGGTGCCATCCCGCCACTCTTTATTTTTATTTGTCATGCCAGGGCTTGTCCCATTCATGACGACTTAATGGGGTGCGCCATCGCGCAGCTTGAAGCGCTGGATCTTGCCGGTCGCGGTCTTCGGCAGCGATTCCACCACGTCGATCCAGCGCGGATATTTCCACGGGCCGATCTTCTGCTTCACGTGCTCCTTCAGCGCGTCATTGAGCCCGCCGGTCGCCGCGCCCGCGCGCAGCACCACGAAGGCCTTCGGCTTCAACAACCCTTCGGCGTCGGCTTCCGGCACCACGGCGGCCTCGAGCACGGCGGGATGGGTGATCAGCGCGCTCTCGACCTCGAACGGCGAGACCCAGATGCCGGACACCTTGAACATGTCGTCGCCGCGACCGCAGAAGGTGTAACGGCCATCAGCATCGCGGATGTATTTGTCGCCGGTACGGGTCCAGTGGCCCTCGAAGGTCCTGCGACTCTTGCTGCGCTGGTTCCAGTAGCCTTCGCCGGCCGAGGGCGCATCGACCAGGAGCTCGCCGACCTCGCCATCCGGGACGTCGGCGCCCGCCTCATTGACGAGCCGCACCCTGTAGCCCGGCACGGGCTTGCCTGATGAGCCATACTTGATGTCGCCGGGTGCGTTCGACAGAAAGATGTGCAGCAGCTCGGTCGAGCCGACACCGTCGAGGATGTCGACGCCAAACCGCGCCTTCCAGGCATTGCCGACAGACTCCGGAAGCGCCTCGCCGGCGGACGTGCAGACGCGCAGACGGCTGCCGGCGGCGGCCCCTTTCAGGGCCTCGTCGTTGAGCATCGCCGCGAACAGCGTCGGCACACCGAAGAAGATCGTCGGATTGTACTTGTTCATCAGCGCGAACATCGTCGCCGGCGTCGGGCGCTCGGTGTTGAGCACCGTGGTGGCGCCGACCGACATCGGGAAGGTCAGCGCATTGCCGAGCCCGTAGGCGAAGAACAGCTTTGCGGCCGACAAGCCGACATCATCCTCGCGGATGCCGAGCACCTGCTTCGCATAGGTCTCGGCGGTCGCCTGCAGATTGGAGTGCAGGTGGCGCACGCCCTTCGGCATGCCGGTCGAGCCGGAGGAATAGAGCCAGAACGCCGGCTCGTCGGCGTGGGTCGCGACGGTTGCGAAGGAATCGCTCTCGCGCGCCAGCTCGTCGGAAAGCTTCTTGTGGCCGTGCGCGTTCTGGCCCGCGACCACGACATGCTCGAGGTCGGGCATGCGGCCGACCATGTCTTTGACGACCGGCAGCAGCGCTTCCGAGATGAACAGGACACGCGCGCGGCAGTCCGCGAGCACATAGGCATATTGATCGGACGTCAGCAGCGTGTTGAGCGGCACCGGCACCACGCCGGCGCGGATCGCACCGAGAAACACGATCGGAAAGTCGATGGTGTCGAGCATGATCATCGCCACGCGCTCCTCGCGGCGCACGCCAAGACGGCGCAACAGGTTGGCGAGGCGATATGTCTCTTTCTGCAGCCCGCCATAGGTGAGCTCGGAAACGGTGTCGGTGAAGGCAAGCTTGTTGCCGCGTCCCTCGCTGACATTGCGGTCGAGCAGCCAGGTCACCGCATTGTAGGAACCGGTCCCGTCGCCAACGCCGCTCACGTGGTTTCTCCCCAACCTTTAAGAATTATAATTCATAGAAAGCCACTGGCCGCGCTTGCTGTCAATCCTCTCCGGCATTATGTTTCCGGAACATGAGCGAAGCAGGCGACCCCGAATCCTCTTTCCTCGAACAGCTCGGCCAGCGTGTCCGCACCATGCGCGCGTTGCGCGGAATGTCGCGCAAGGTGCTCGCAAAAGTCTCCGGGATTTCCGAACGCTATATCGCCCAGCTTGAAGCCGGCCGCGGCAATGTCTCGATCGTGCTGCTGCGCCGCGTCTCCAACGCCATGGGCGCGCATCTCGAAGATCTCATTCCGGCATCTGATCCCGCGCCGGACTGGCAGGTGATCCGCGATCTCCTGCGAAAAGCGACGCCCGCGCAGATCGCGCGCGCCAAGGACATGCTGGCGGGCAGCGAGGCGATTGCGCACCGGCAGTCGTTTTCCGGCATCGCGCTGATCGGCCTGCGCGGCGCCGGCAAGTCGACGCTCGGCCGCATGCTGGCGAAGAAGATTGGCTGGAGTTTCGTCGAGCTCAACAAGGAGATCGAGCAGCAGAACGGGCTGTCGGTCGCCGAGATCATCGCACTCTATGGCCAGGAAGGCTTTCGGCGCATGGAGCAGGTCGCGCTCAAGCAACTTCTGGCGCGCAAGGAGCCGATGGTGCTGGCGACCGGCGGCGGCATCGTCTCCGAGCCTTTGACCTTCGACCTGATCCTGTCGTCGTTCTACACGATCTGGCTGAAGGCCGAGCCGGAGGAGCACATGGCGCGGGTGCGCCGCCAGGGCGACCTGCGGCCGATGGCCGACGATCGCTCGGCGATGGCCGAATTGCGCAACATCCTCTTGAGCCGCGAGCCGCTCTATGCGCGCGCCTCCACCGTGGTCGACACCGCCGGGCTTTCGGTGGACAACGCCGCCGCCCGGCTGATCGAGGCGGTGAAGCCGATGATCGAGCGCGATGCGCCGGCGTTCGGCCTGCGCACGGCGGCGGTGTAGCGCCGAATTTCACGCGGCTAAAGAAGCTGACTCTTCACCTGCTCCGCCCCTCGCGCGAGCAGCGGCAGGAAGCGTTTGATCATCTGCTCCTTCGACACCCGGTCGACATGCGCGCCCATGTTGATGGCGGCGACGATCGCATCGTCATAGCGGCGCACCGGCACCGAGATCGAGCGGAAGTGCGGCTCCGCCTCGCGGTCGACCAGTGAATAGCCTTGGCTCCGGTCGGCGGCGATGGTGGCGACGAGGCGCTTCGCATCGGTGACCGTCTGCGGCGTCAGCGCCTCGCGCCGCATCGCAGTCAATCGCTTCGCGAGCTCGGGATCATCGTACTTTCCGAGCATGGCGCGGCCGACCGAGGTGCAGAAAGCCGGCAGCCGGTAGCCGATGTCGATCCCGGCGGAAAACACCCGCGCCGGGCTGCCGCGCGCGATGAACACGACGTCGTCGCCGTCGAGCACCGCGAGCGAGGAGATCTCCTGCGCTTCGCTTGCGACTTGGTCTAGCACCGGCTGCAGCACGCTCACCACCTGGCTCGAGCGCAGGTATGACGCCGCGAGCGTGAGCACCTGCGGCGTCAGCGCGAACAGCTTGCCGTCGCCGGAGACGTAGCCGCCATGTTGCAGCGTGAAGAGGATGCGCCGCGCAGTCGCCCGAGGCAGATCAGCGGCGCGTGCAATCTCGCTCAGGCTCATCGGCGCCGTGCTCTCGCCGAACACCTTGAGCAGCCGCAGGCCGCGATCGAGGCTTTCGACGAAATCGGTGGCGCGCGGCGAGCTTTCTTCGCGCTTCAGCTTGGGCATGGGGTGTCCCGTCCGGTGATAAAGTGGCGCTTGCGATCGACAGCGGCTCTGATAATATATTGAACAAATGTTCAATAGACGAACAAACTGCATCCGTCCAGAGGGAGGTCATCCGCCATGATGAGCCAGGAGCAGAACGACCTGATCACCCGCACCGGAGCGAAAGACCCTTGCGGGAAGCTGATGCGGATGTACTGGCAGCCGGCGGCGCTGGTCGACGAATTGGAAGCACCGCGCGCGGTCCGCCCCGTGAAGCTGCTCGGCGAGAACCTCGTATTGTTCCGCGACGAGCAGGGGCGCTACGGCCTGATCGAGCGGCACTGCGCGCATCGCGGCGCCGATCTCGCCTTCGGACGTCTCGAAGGCGGCGGCCTGCGCTGCGCCTTCCATGGCTGGCTGTTCGACACATCAGGCCAGTGCCTGGAGACACCGGCCGAGCCGAAGGGCTCAAAACTCTGCCAGGGCATCAAGCAGCGTTCCTACCCCGTGGTGGAAAGGAGCGGCATCCTCTGGGCCTATCTCGGCGAGGGCACTCCGCCCGCCTTTCCCGAGATCGACGCCTTCGTGGCGCCCGACAGCCACACCTTCGCGTTCAAGGGCCACATCAACTGCAACTGGCTGCAGGCGCTCGAGGTCGGCATCGATCCCTCGCATGCATCCTTCCTGCACCGCTTCTTCGAGGACGAGGACACGGCCAGCGCCTACGGCAAGCAGTTCCGCGGCGCGTCCGCCGGCAGCGAGATGCCGATGACGAAGATCCTGCGCGAATATGACCGCCCCATCATCAATGTGGAAGCGACCGAATACGGCCTGCGGCTGATCGCGCTGCGCGAGATCGACGAGGAGCGCACCCATGTGCGCGTCACCAACCAGCTGTTCCCGCACGGCTTCGTCATCCCGATGAGCACGGAGATGACGATCACGCAGTGGCATGTGCCTGTCGATGACGAGAACTGCTACTGGTACGCGATCTTCACCAGCTATACGACGCCGGTCGACAAGCGGAAGATGCGCGCGCAGCGGCTCGAACTCTACGAGCTGCCGGACTACAAGTCGCGCAAGAACAAGGCCAACGATTACGGCTTCGATCCGCACGAGCAGACGACGGCGACCTATACCGGCATGGGCAGCGACATCAACGTCCACGACCAGTGGGCGGTGGAATCGATGGGTCCGATCCAGGATCGCACCAGGGAGCATCTAGGCACCGCCGACAAGGCGATCGTGCAGTATCGCCGCCTCCTGCGCCAGGAGATCGACAAGGCCGTGAAGGGCGAGACGCCGTTCATGGTGCTCGACGCGGCGCATGCGCGGAGCATCCAGGGCCCGGCCACGATGGACGGCATCGGGCCGACGCGCGGCTGGGAAGCCTTCTGGATGGAGGTCGACGTCAGGCGCCGCCGCGGCGCGCCATGGGCGGCGCCCGTGCCGGAAGCGATCGCCGACAAGGTCGGCCGTCTCTCGGCGGCGGAGTGATGGGTTTGGCACGCGACCCTCTCCGTCGGTCATTGCCGGGCTTGACCCGGCAATCCATCGTCTTGAAAGAATTTTTCCTGATGGATGCGCGGGCCAAGGCCGCGCATGACGAGTGTCAGATTGTGGCTGTCGCTCAACAGGGGGACACATAGTGAGCTTCGTCGCGCGTCACGCGCTCTGGTCGGACGAGCAGAAAGAGGCCGCAGCGCGGCTGCGCCGCATCGTCGAGGAACAGCAGTTGGAGGTGATCCGGCTGTCGTTCCCGGATCAGCACGGCATCCTGCGCGGCAAGACGCTGATCGCCTCCGAAGCGCTGGCCTCGCTCGAAAGCGGCTGCTCCATCACCACCACGATGCTGGCCAAGGACACCTCGCACCGCACGGTGTTCCCGGTGTTCACCGCCGGCGGCGGGATGGGCATGAAGGAGATGGAAGGCGGCGCCGATTTCCTGATGGTGCCCGATCCCCTGACCTTCCGCGTGCTGCCCTGGGCGCCGCACACCGGATGGCTGCTCTGCGACATCTATTTCGGTAATGGACGCCCGGTGCCGTTCTCGACCCGGCAGCTCTATCGCAACATGCTCGACAGGCTGGCAAGCCGCGGCCTCGATTTCGTCGCGGGCCTCGAGGTCGAATTCCACATCTTCAAGCTCAACGACGAGAAGCTCGCGCCCGAGGACGCGACGCAGCCGGGCTCGCCGCCGTCGGTCAGCCTGATCTCGCAGGGCTACCAATATCTGACCGAGCAGCGCTACGACCAGATGGCGCCGGCGCTCGACGTCATCAGGCGCGACGTGCTCGCGCTGGGGCTACCCTTGCGCTCGGTCGAGGTCGAGTTCGGGCCGAGCCAGTGCGAATTCACCTTCGCGCCGACCAAGGGGCTGGAGCCCGCCGACAACATGGTGCTGTTCCGCGCGGCGGCCAAGCAGATCGCGCAGCGGCACGGCTACCACGCGACCTTCATGTGCCGGCCGAAAGTGCCGAACGTGTTCGCGTCCGGCTGGCACCTGCATCAGTCGATCGTCTCGCGGGCGACCGGCGAGAACGCTTTTGCCGGCAAGGACGACCGTGACGGGCTTTCCAGCTTCGGACGCGCCTACATGGCGGGCCTCCTGGAGCACGCGCGCGCCGCGACCGTGTTCACGACGCCGACCATCAACGGCTACAAGCGCTACCGCTCCTATTCGCTGGCGCCGGATCGCGCGATCTGGGGCCGCGACAACCGCGGCGTGATGATCCGCCTGCTCGGCAGTGGCGATGCCGCCACGCGGCTGGAGAACCGGGTCGGCGAGCCCGCCGCCAATCCCTATCTCTACATGGCGTCCCAAATCCTCGCCGGCCTCGACGGCGTTGACCGCAAGCTCGACCCCGGCCCGTCGGCCGATACGCCCTATGAGACCAACGCGACGCTGCTGCCGAAGAGCCTGCGCGAGGCGGTGCTCGCCTTGAGGGACGATCCGTTCTTCCGCCAGGAATTCGGCGCAGAGTTCATCGACTATTACGTCCACATCAAGAATGCGGAGATCGAACGCTTCCAGGCGGAAGTTTCCGACTGGGAACAGCGTGAATATTTCGGGATGTTTTGAGACCTGCAAAGCCATCCCGCCCTGGCCGGCGCCACAAAGCGGCGCCAAAATCCGAAATAGTGTAGGCTTGAAAGATGACGGGGCCACGCTGAGTTAAGGGAGTTTCGGATGAGGAGAGTTTCGCTGATCGCGACCGCCGCGGCCATCTTCATGAGCCTGCCGGGCACGCTGCTTGCCCAGAACGCGCCGAGCAACGAAGCGCCGGCCGCGCCGGCACAGCCGCCGGCTGCGGCACCGCCGGCGCAACCAGAGGCGCCCGCAGCGGCGCCGGCTGAGACCCCGGCCCCCGCTGCCACAACGCCACCGCCGGCAGCTCCGCAGGCCACGACCGCACCGACGGCGCCGGCTCCCGCTCAGGCCACGACGCCGCCGCCGACGCCGGCTCCTTCCCAGGCCACCACGACACCCGACAAGCCGGCGGCGACCACCGAGAAGTCGGCGGCGACGGACGACAAGGGCACTGGCACGAAAAAGAAGAACGCCGGAAAGCGGATGACCCGGCGGCAGGAGATCAGCCATTCGATCGAGACCGGCACGGTGCCCTCGCGCTACCGCAGCTCGGTGCCGAAGCAGTACCAGAAGTATATTCCGTTCGAGAAATAGGGACCGGGCGCGGCATGCGACGCCGCGACCGCAAATCCTGCCGGATCGACCGGCAGCCTTGCTACGTCGACCCGGCGGCCCGCGCCGACGCCGCCCGGATCCGTTTGCTCCGCAAGGTGACTGGCCGCGCGGTCGCCACAGGTAGCGTCACCTCCGCCGGCCGCATGATCGGATCGCTGGAGGCTATCGCATCCTGACGGGACGCGGCGAACCGCGCCGCGCTTTCCCCACGCCTGCGGTTCGATGCCAGAAGCGCCCGGCGGGACGCACCGCCAGCGCTGGCGACGACCGTGCCGTCCTCCGTGGATGGTGCCAGGTAGCGAACGTCGCAGTTGGCCGGCGCATCCGGCGGCCGGTAAGCGAGCGGCGTGTTGTCGTCATAGGACAGCCGGACGAGCTGCACGGCGAGCGGCCTGATCGCATGCAGATCGACCGCGCCGCCGGAGGGCAGCGCATCGACCCTGACAGTGCGGACAAAGGGATCGCAGGTCTTCCCTGCCGGCGGAAACTCCTCGACGATACCGCGGGCATAGGAAAGCACCTCGCCCTCCTGGTAGATGCGGTCGACCGTCAGTCCCTTGGCGTTTGTCCTGCGCACGTCCTCGGTCAGAAGATGCGCGCCGGTGACGGGCGATGGATCGAACGCGAACACCTTGGTGATGCGCGGCCCGCTCGGCTTGTTGGCCAGCGCCGCGAACTGCGCAAGCCCGCCGCCCAGCGAGTGGCCGGTCGAGACGATCTGCGGCTTGCGGACGGCGCGGCGGTAGCAATCGAGATTCGTGATCTGCTTGACGATGGCGTTGATGTTGCGCCGGAGCTGATAATAGTAGTCGTCATAGGGCGTGTAGTACCGGTCGGCATTCGAAACCCAATCCCACCGGTTCAGGCCCACCGTCCCGCGAAAGGCGATGCTGACCTCCGTGCAGACGTCGTTGCCGGAATGAGGGAAACGGGTGCGGGCCCAGACCTGATAGGCCGGTCCCTGGCCGAAGCTCCAGCCTCTCTTGTCCCACTCGCGCTTGCAGTCGGCATCGTTCCAGTCGAGGCAGTCGAGGTAGCGGTCGCTGCCGAACTGATACTGCCAGTTCTTGAACGCGTCCCGCGCGCTCTTGGCGACCTGATCGTCCGTTTGCAGGCTCGCGACCGCGAACGTCACGTCCGCCCCATAGTTGTCCTGATCCCATTTCTGCTTCAGGGCGTCGAGCTGGTCGGGCGGCAGGTAGGCCGCGGCGGCCTGGATCGCGTAAGGGGCGTAGTATCTGGCGAACTTGTAGACAAAGGACGCCTTGATGGCTTGTCCGCCGTCGGTCCCGGACTGCGCCGCCGCCGGACCCGGATCCGTCATCAGCAACGATGCAGCCATCATGATGCCTGGGAAAATCGACCGCAAAAGCGTGCCCATGGCCAATATCTCCGCAAAGAGCGCTCAATTTATACGTGTATGAGATCACAATCACCCGACCGTGACAAGTTGAGCCGAAGGCCGATTGCGCGTGATGTCGTGCGTGATCCGCCGGCAAGCGGGCTAAATGGAACGGTCCTGCGCTGCCGCCGAGCTTTGGCGCCGCTTCGCAGCAAAATGCATAGCCGTGACGGCGAGCGCGAATACGACGAAGGCGGCGATCGCAACCGGCGCGCCGTAGAAGAACTTCCAGCCCAGCCGCACGGCTTCATGGGCCGGCTCGCCGACATTGCCGCCATAGATCATGCATTCGGGCGGAATTCCGCCCTCGTTGGGATTGCACTTGGGATTGGCAAGCGGTCCGATCGCCAGGATCGGTCCGAAATAGGGCAGGATCGCAAGGATCAGGCTGGTGCCCAGCGCCAGCAGCAGACGGCTGGAAAGCCGCGTCCAGCCGAGCACGATCAGCACGTAGCAGAGCGCGAGCCAGACCAGGACGACATTGTCGTCGGCGAATTCCTTGCCGATGACCGCGGCGACCTGCAGCGAGCCACGGATGACGTTGGTGACCGAGGGCGGCCCGACCGCGCAGGCAACCGTCGATTGGACCTCGCAGCCCGACGCCGCGGCATAGGCGCTCGCCGCGAGGATCAGGATCTCCGGCACGAGCGGCAGCAGCACGAGCACGAGCAGCGCGCCTTTCCAGAGCCTGCGACTGCGATGTGCTACGGGTTCGGTTCTCATGCGCCGGCAGTTCGAGTACGATCAACCAAATGAAACAATGACAGTTCTAAACCTAAGCGTGCCGGCAGGAAATGGCTTTCTCCGCCCGGCGCACCCGACCCGCACGCCGTCGCCCACCCCTGACCCTTTGCAATGACCAAGCTCAGCTTCCACGAGGTCGATCAACGCCGCTGGGCCGACTTCGAGCGCCTGTTCGAGTCCCGCGGCGGTCCCGGCTATTGCTGGTGCATGGCCTGGCGAGCCAAAGGCGCGGAGGCCAAACAGAAGGGCGCGGCGCGCAAGGCTGCGATCAAGCGGCGGGTCGATATGGCCGTGCCGATCGGGCTATTGGGCTATCTCGACGATGAACCGGTCGCGTGGTGCTCGATCGCGCCGCGCTCGACCTATCGCCCGCTCGGGGGCGCCGAGATCGCGGGCGAGCATCCCGAAGATGTCTGGTCGCTCGCCTGCTTCTTCATCCGCCGCGACCTGCGCGGACAGGATCTTGTGCCGCAGCTCATCGAGGCTGCGGTCAAACAGGCGCGCAGGCGCGGCGCCAAGGTGCTCGAGGCCTATCCGGTCGCGCCGGGTTCGCCGAGCTACCGCTTCATGGGCTATGTGCCGGCCTTTGAGGCTGCCGGCTTCGAGATGATCGGTCGCGCCGGCAGCCGCCGCTACGTCATGCGGCGCAAGCTGCGCCGCTAGAGCATCGGTTCTGATGGAATCAGAACCGATGCTCTAGATTCTTGTTTTGACGCGTTTTCTTCACGCGAACCGGTATCCACTTCGCTCAAAAACGCTCTAGATCCCGAGATAGCGGTGCTGCAGATCAGGCTCGGCCATCAATTGCGCCGAGGTCCCGCTCCACACCGCGCGGCCCCGCTCGATGATGTAGTGGCGGTCGCAGATCCGCGTCAGGTGCTCGATGTTCTTGTCGATGACCAGCACCGACTGTCCGCGCGCCTTCAGCATCGACAGGCAATTCCAGATCTCTTCGCGGATCAGCGGCGCCAGCCCCTCGGTCGCCTCGTCGAGAATCAAGAGCTTCGGGTTGGTCATCAGCGCCCGCCCGATCGCGAGCATCTGCTGCTCGCCGCCGGAGAGCGTGTTGCCCATGTTGCCGCCGCGCTCGGCGAGCCGCGGAAACAGCGCGTGGATCTTCTCGAGCGTCCATGGATCGCGCGCGCCGAGCCGGTTGGCCGCCGCCGCCACGAGGTTTTCCCTGACCGTGAGGTTGGGAAAGATCTGGCGGCCTTCGGGTACGAGCCCGATGCCGAGCTTGGCGATCCGGTAGGACGGCAGCCCGCGCGCTTCCACGCCGGCGAATCGGATCGCGCCCGACCGCGCCGGCGTCAGGCCCATGATGGAGCGGATCGTCGTGGTCTTGCCCATGCCGTTGCGACCCATCAGCGAGACCATCTCGCCGGCATTGATCGACAACGACAGGCCAAAGAGCACCTGGCTCAGGCCATAGCAGGTCTCGATGCCCTCGACCGCGAGCAACGCGGCGGGTCCAGCGTTCTTCGTGTTCTCAGCCATGTTTTCAGCCATGCGCGGTCACCACATGCTGGTCGCCGAGATAGGCGCGCTTGACCTCGTCGTTCTGCCGGATCGCCGACGGCACGCCGGAGGCGATCACGCGGCCATAGACCAGAACCGAGATGCGGTCGGCGAGCGCGAACACTGCCTCCATGTCGTGCTCGACCAGCACGATGGTCACTTCCTTGCGCAGCTCCTGCAGCAACTTGACCATGCGCGCGGATTCGGTGACGCCCAGGCCCGCCATCGGCTCGTCCAGCAGCAATAGTTGCGGCCGCGTCGCAAGCGCCACCGCAAGCTCGAGCTCGCGCTGCTCGCCATGGCTGAGTTTTGACACCGGCACATTGGCGCGGTCGCTCAAGCCGACCCGCGCCAGCGCCGCCTCCGCCTGCCCGCGCAACCCGCTTTCCTTGCGGGCGTTGCGCCAGAAGGAGAAGGAGTGCCCCTCATGCGCTTGCGCTGCGAGCGCGACGTTGTCGGCGGCGGTGAAGTCGGGCAACAGCGAGGTGATCTGGAACGAGCGCGCGAGCCCAAGCACGCTGCGGCGATAGGCCGGAAGAAAGGTAATGTCGCGGCCACCGAGACGAATGCTGCCCGCATGCGGGGCGAGATGCCCGGTGAGCTGGCTGATCAGCGTGGTCTTGCCGGCGCCGTTCGGCCCGATGATGGCGTGCAGCTCGCCTTGCGCGACATCGAGGCAGACTCGGTCGGTCGCGGTGATGCCGCCGAAGCGGCGCACCAGGTCCTTCACGCATAATAGCGGCTCAGCCACGGGAAAACCTCCCTAGCAGCCCCATGATGCCGCCGCGCCCGAACAGCACGATCAGAAGCAGCAGCGGCCCCATGATCAGCGCCCAGAATTCGGTGACCTGCGACAGCAGTTCTTCCAGCACGAGATAGACCACCGCGCCGAGCACCGGCCCGACCAGCGTGCCCATGCCGCCGAGGATCACCATCACCATGAGGTCGCCGGAGCGGGTCCAGTACATCACGGCGGGACTGATGAAATCGGTGTTGTTGGCGAGCAGTGCGCCGGCCAGCCCGCACATCGTGCCGGCGATCACGAAGCAGGTGAGCCGATAGCGGGTCCCGGGAAAGCCGATCGCCTGCATGCGCTGCTCGTTGGAGCGCAGGCCCTGCACGACAAGGCCGAAGCGCGAATTGACGATGCGCCAGATCAGGATCATCACGCCGAACAGGCAGGCGAGGCAGAGATAGTAGAACTGGGTGCGGTTGGAGAGGTTGATCAGGCCCGCGAAATCGCTGCGCTTGTAGATGGTCAGCCCGTCGTCGCCGCCATAGCGCGCGAGCCCCGAGGCGACGTAATAGGCCATCTGCGCGAAGGCCAGCGTGATCATGATGAAATAGACGCCGCGGGTCCGCAGAGACAGCGCGCCGATGACGAGCGCATAGACCGCCGATGCCGCCAGCGCCACCGGAAACTGGATGAAGCCGGAGCCGATGCCTTCCTGCGCCAGGATGCCGACGGCGTAGCCGCCGATGCCGAGATAGGCGGCGTGGCCGAAGCTCATCATGCCGCCAAAGCCCATGATGAGGTTGAGGCTAGCCGCCGCCAGCGCCAGGATCACGATGCGCGTAAACAGTGTCAGCACGAATACGCTGCCGGTGAGATATGAATAGACCGGGAGCAGGACGAGGCCGGCGATCAGCAGCCCGGCGACGATGGTACGAAGGTCGAGCGCGCGCTTCATCGGCGGCTGGCCGGAAACAGCCCCTCCGGCCGCAGCACCAGCACGATCGCCATCACGAGATAGATCAGCATCGAGGACAGCGCGGGCGCGGCGGTCGAGGCCGCGGCCCCGCTCAGCACCTGCCGCAGCAGATTGGGCAGGAAGGCACGGCCGAGCGTATCGATCAGGCCGACGAAGATCGCGGCCAGGAACGCGCCGCGGATCGAGCCGATGCCGCCGATCACGATGATGACGAAGGCGAGGATGAGGATGTTCTCGCCCATCCCGATCTGCACGGTGAGGATCGGCGCCTGCATCAGCCCGGCGAGGCCGGCAAGCGCGGCGCCAAGGCCGAACACCAGCGTGTAGAGCAGCTTGATGTTGATGCCGAGCGCGCCGATCATCTCGCGGTTGGAGGCGCCGGCGCGGATCAGCATGCCGATGCGCGTGCGCATCACGCCGAGATAAAGCAGGAGCGCCACGAGAAGCGCGACCACGATGATCGCGAGCCGATAGGCGGGGTAGTGGATGCCGGGCATGATCTGCACCGGCACCGTGAGCCAGGCGGGCAGCGGCAGCGCCAGGCCCGCTGGGCCCCAGATCAGCCGCACGGCCTCATTGAAGAACAGGATCAGCCCGAAGGTCGCCAGCACATGGTCGAGATGGTCGCGGCCATAGAGGTGCCTGAGCGCCGTGAATTCCAGCACGATGCCGAGCAGCAGCGTGGCGCCGAGCGCGAGCAACGCACCGAGCAGGAAATTGCCGGTCCAGGCCACGAAGGTCGCGGCAAAATAGGCGCCCATCATGTAGAGCGAGCCGTGCGCGAGGTTGACGAGGTCCATGATGCCGAACACCAGCGTCAGCCCCGCCGCCAAAAGGAACAGCAGGAGCCCGAACTGCAATCCGTTCAAGACTTGTTCGACGACGAGAAGCATGCGCCCCTACATCAGACTCAACGACAGCAAGAAGGCGGCAGCCGGCGAACCGCTGCCGCCCATCTAGCAAATATTTTAAGCTTAAAGCAAGTTCCGCACTACTTCATCGGGCATTTGTCGTGGAAGCGGTCCTGATCGTCCTTGACGATGGTGGCGACCGTCTTCAGCGAGAGCTGGCCGTCGGCATCCTTGACCACGTCCTGCAGGTAGAAGTTCTGGATCGGGATGTGGTTGTTGCCGAACTTGAACGGACCGCGCAGCGACTTGAAGTTGGCCTTCTCCATCTCGGCCTTCATCGCGTCCTTCTTGGAGGTATCGCCCTTGACCGCGATCACCGCGCTGTCGATGAGCTGCGCCGCGTCATAGGCCTGCGCGCCGTAATAGGTCGGGCGCAGTCCCGGATATTTCTTGCGGTAGTCCGCGACGAACTTCTTGTTCTGGTCATTCGGCAGGTCGTTGACCCACTCCTGGGCGCCGGGAACGCCGAGCGCGTTTTCCTTCTGCAGCGGCAGCGACAATTCGTCGATGGTGAAGGCGGTGTAGAGCGGCATCTTCTCCTTGATGCCGGCCTGGACGTACTGGTTGAGGAACTGCACGCCGGCAGCACCCGGATAGAACACGAAGATCGACTCCGCGCCCGAGTTGCGCGCTTTCGTCAGCTCGGCGGAAAAGTCGAGCTGGCTCGGCCAGACCGTATATTCCTCGCCGACCACCTGGCCCTTGAAGGTGCTCTTGAGCCCGGCGAGCATGTCCTTGCCCGCGGCATAGTTCGGGCCGATCAGGAACACCGACTTCACGCCCTTCTGGTTCATGTAGAGGCCAACGGCCTGCGGCGTCTGGTCGTTCTGCCAGGAGGTCGAGAACACGTAAGGCGAGCACAGTTCGCCCGCGAGCTGCGACGGCCCGGCATTGGCCGAGATCAGGAAGGTCTGCGAGTCGACCGCTGTTTTCAGCGAGGCCAAGAGCACGTTCGACCAGATGTAGCCGGCGATGAAATCCACCTTGTCGGACTGCACCAGCTTCTCGGTCTTCTGCTTGCCGACGTCGGGCTTCTGCTGGTCGTCCTCGTAGATCACCTCGACCGGCTTGCCGCCCATCTTGCGACCGAGATGGTCGAGCGCGAGCTCGAAGGAATTGCGCATGTCGTTGCCGATGACCGCGGTCGGCCCGCTGAAGGTCGAGACAAAGCCGATCTTGATGGTGTCGCCCGCCCATGCGGGCCCCGCCAGCGCCAGAGCGGTTGCGCCCGCCAGCCAGAATGCCGTCCTCATCTTGGTTTCCCCTCCTCGTTACCTCAACCCAACCTGTCCGGCCGGGATAACTGCCCGTTGGACTTGCCGTTTTGTGCGCGAAATCTCAGCTCCGCAGCAAGCATGAAGCGATGGTCCGGCTTAGAACCTTCGGCCCATGTCGCTGAAGACGCCTGCACCATAGTTCGCCAGAAGCGAGAATGGCAAGAAATATAGTGCCGGTTTTTCGGGCGCCTGATGTCGCAGCAGCGGGCCGTGCGCGCCTGCTCCATGAGCTTCCCCACCCGTCATTTGCGATCGCGTTCACGACGGCGGACCCGGCTGAGGCTGGTCCGTCGAACCATCGCGCTGCCAGTCGGCCCATTTCGGCCGGTCCATCTGAAACAGATCCGTGCTGCGGGCGTACCAGCCGCTGCCATGCATGCGGGCGATCAAGCGCAACGCCTTCGTGTCGATGTAGCAGCGTTCCCGGTCCTGAACGAGCGCCCCGTCGATATGCGCACCAATGACGCGCCCGACGACCATGGTCTGGCGCGGCCCGGTCACCAGCGACGCCAGAACGCGGCACTCGAACGACACCGGCGATTCCGCGATCCGCGGCGCACCTATCGCGCGCGAGGCAACAGCGGTCAGGCCGGCGAGCGTGAGTTCATCGACATCGGAAGGCGCATCGATGCAGGTGACGTTCATGGCCTCGGCATTCGCCTCGGAAACGAGGTTCACCACGAACTCGCCGGTCTCGAGAATGTTGGCCGCGGTATCCTTGAAACGGCCCTCGCCCGCGAGAAGCCCGAGCGCGACCGTCGGCGGCTCGTGCCCCAGCACGTTGAAGAACGAGAACGGGGCCGCGTTGACGACGCCTTTTTCGGAACGTGTCGTCACCCAGGCGATCGGACGCGGCGTCACGGTCGCGGTGAGGATCTTGTAGCGGCTTTGCGCCTCAAGGGCTTCCATGTCGAAGAACAAAGCTGACCCCACATGCCCCTCTTTTCGATCGTGTTGCGCCGTGGCGCGCTTCAGATGGCCACAACGGGATGGCGCAGCCGGCCGATCCCGGTCACTTCCGCCTCCACGACGTCGCCCGGCCAGAGCCATTCCTGCGGGTTTCGCCCGGCGCCCACGCCATCGGGCGTGCCAGTGGCGATGATGTCGCCCGCTTCCAGCGTGATCGCGGCCGAGATGTCGGAGATCAGCAGCGGCACCTTGAACAGCATGTGGCGCGTGTTGGAGCGTTGCTTCTCGACGCCATTGACCGTGAGCCAGAGATCGAGGCCGTGCGGATCGGCAATCTCGTCTGCCGTGACGATGCACGGACCGAACGGCGCGTAGGTGTCCTGTCCCTTGGAATAGATCCACTGGCCGGCGCGGCGATTGTCGCGCGCCGAGACGTCGATCATCACGCTATAGCCGAACACGAAGTCGAGCGCGTCCGCTTCCGGCACCTTGCGCGCGGTTCGTCCCATCACGACTGCAAGCTCGACTTCCCAGTCGAGCTGCTGGGTGACTTTGCGGTCGTGCTGGATGGCGTCGTCGGGACCGATCACGCTGGTCGGCGGCTTGGAAAAAATCACCGGCTGCTTCGGCAATTCCTTTGCGGTATCCAGCGTGCGCGAGGATTCCGCGACGTGCTCGACATAGTTCAGCCCGATGCCGAAGATGTTCTTGCGCGGGCGCGGAATCGGCGCGAGCAGCCTGACATTCGCAAGCGGCAGCGCGGCGCCGACCGGCCAGCTGCCGCTGCAATCGTCGAGGACTTTCTTCAGTGCCGCGCGCGCGGGCAATCCCAGATCGATGAAGTCGAGCATCGAGTGGGGAAGCGAGATACCGGCGTGCGCGCCGATGTCTTCGACATCCACGACCAGATCGCCGACGACGGCACCGAGGCGGGCCGCGGCCTCGACGTTGCCACGGTAGGTAACGAGACGCATTGTTCGATTCCTAGGATGCGAGCGGCTGGCGCCCTTCGTTGTCGCCGAACGCTTCCTCCCGGTACAGCCCGAGCGACTGCATGACCGGGAGATCGTTGAAGGTGAACAGGCAGGCGTCCTCGCTTGCCGAGGCGTTGGCGTGCTCATGCCAGGCCCAGGACGGAACGCAGAAGATGTCGCGCTCCTTCCAGTCGAAACGCTTGCCGTCGATGATCGAGTAGCCGGCGCCCTTGGCGACCTGGTAGATGAAGCTGCCGGTGTGGCGATGGGCGCGCGTGGCCTCGCCCGGCCGCAGCATCTGCATCGATGCGCCGATCGTCTGCATCACGGGTCCGCCGGTCGCCGGGTTCACATAGTTCATCAGCACGCCGTCATAGGGCGAACCGTCGGTCGATTTGGCGTAACGCTCGAGCGCCTCGTAGGTCGGCGCCCACTCGTATTTCAAAAGCGGCGAATATCCGCGCGTCCATTGCTCGCCCGCCGGCCGCAGGCCCGGATTGCCCCAGCTGTGCGCCATGTCGTCGACGGGATAGCCGACGTCCTGCTGCATGTTGGGATGAACGGCGTAGAAGTTGGCCTCCAGCGCATTCACCAGGGGAATGTCGAGGCCGTCCTGCCAGATGCAGGGCGTGCCGTCGCTGGCAACGCCATGCTCGTGCCAGGTGCCGTTCGGCGTCAGCACGAAATCGTTGGCGCCAAGGGTAAGCTTATGCCCGTCGACGATGGTGTAGGCGCCCTCGCCTTCCATGATGAAGCGCAGCGCCGAGGCGGAATGGGCGTGGGCGGACGCGACCTCGCCCGGATGCATCACCTGCAGGCCCGAATAGAGCCAGCCCACCGCGGCCGCGTGCTCGCGGCGTCCGGGATTGTTGAGATAGATGACGCGCCGGCCGGCCTTTTCCGGCGACACCAGCCCGACCGAGCGCAGCACATGCGCGCGCAGGTCCTGGTAACGCCAGAGCACCGGAACGGACGACGATTTAGGCTGCCAGGGCTCGATCTTGTTGGCGACGGTCCAAAGCGCGCCCGCGTCCAGATTTTCCAGCTCGTCGTAATAGGCGAGCAGCTCCGGGGTGTCCTCGACATTGGCCCGCCCGGCAACGTTCTCCCGATGGTTCTCCCGATTTTTTTCCTGCTTTTTTTCCTGCTTTTTTTCCTGGCGCCCTGTTGCCATGGCCCTCTCCCGATATTGTCCCGACATATAAAATAAGTTATATAGACGACGCAAGGCAAAATTTTCGAAAGAAATCACTTCTATCGAACATGGCATGAGGCAGGGGGTCAGGCAGTGGCAAACGCGGCAGGAGAGCGCCGGATCGGCAGCGAGGGAACGGCGGAGCCCGCGACCCTGGGCGAAGCGGCCTATCAACGTTTGCGCGCCGACATCGTCGCAGGCAACCTGGATGCCGGGAAGCCATTGCGGCTGGAAGCGCTGCGCCAGCGCTACGGGTTCAGCTTTTCGCCGCTGCGCGAGGCCTTGATGCGGCTGCAGTCCGAGCGGCTGGTGCTCTCGACGGCGCTGCGCGGCTTTTCCGTCGCGCCGCTGTCGCGCGAGGAGATGAGGGATGCGACCGAAACCCGCATCCTGATCGAAAGCGAGGCGCTGCGCCGCTCGATGCGCGACGGCGACGACGACTGGGAGGCCGGCATTGTCGCCGCCTTCCATGCGCTGACGCTGCAGGTCGAACGGCAGTCGCGAAGCGCGGGCAAGCTCGATGCCGCCGACATATTCGCGATGGAGGAGCGGCATCATCATTTCCATCGGGCGCTGATCGCCGATTGCGGATCGCCGCGCCTGCTCGAGCTTGCCGACCAGCTTTATGTCGAGACGCAGCGCTATCGGCTGCCGAGCCTGATCGGCCGGGCCCCGGGCAAGCAGCGGCGCGACGTATCCGCCGAGCATCAGGAGATCATGGACGCCACGCTGCGCCGAAGCGAAGCCGCGGTTCGTCACCTGGCCGAGCACTACCGGCGGACGGCTCTGGTCATCGAGGCTTCGCTGGACTGGCCGCCGGCTGCTTCTCCTCAGACGCGATAGTCGGCGCTCTCGACGATGTAGGGGGCGTGGCGAAAATCCCTGATGGTCGCGACCTTGCCGGCCTCCCAGGACAGCAGCATGAAATATTTCGGCCCCCCGTTGGGATCATCCGGATCGAACACCAGGATGGCCGGGCGGTCTTCCACCATCCCCGGAACCAGGTGCCAGTCGCTGGCCCTGGAATAGTTTCCGAGATAGCGCGACGACACTTCGTCCCTGCCCCGCAGGCGCGTCTTGCTGACGAGGTCGAGCCTGACGTCGTCGGCGATCATGGCGCGGATGGCGTCGAAATCGCGCGCGTTGAAGGAGGCGACATAGGCTGACAGCCGTGCGCGATCGGCCTCCGACAGCGCAGGACGCGGCGCATCGTCCGCCTCCTCCGCCAACTCACGCAGTTGCGCCCGCCCGCGATGCAAGGCTGCTTTCGCCGCCGGCAGCGAATAGTCCATGATCTCGCAGATCTCCAGCAGCGAGCAGCCGAGCACATCCATCAGGATCACGCTGGCGCGCTGGGCGACAGGCAGGCGCATGAAGGTGCGCAGGCTTGCGCTTGCGATCTCGCGGCTTGCGACATCATCGAGGTGATCGGCGACCATCTCGACCTCCTCGTCCGAGCGGAGCGCCTCGAGCCGGCTGCGGCGGCGCAGGAAATCCAGCGCCGTGTTGTGCGCGATCCGAAACAGCCAGCCTTCCGGGTTCTCGATGGCGCCTGCCGCCGGCCGCGCCTCGACGACCTTGATCAGCGCGTCCTGCAGCACGTCCTCGCCGTCGATGACCGAGCCGACCATGCGCGCGCAATAGCGATGCAGCCTCGGCCGCATCGTGATCAGGAGCGGCTCGATATCGTCTGTATTTGAAACGGGCACCGGCGACACTCGTCCTCACGGCTCATTGAACATGCGGTAGTTTCCGACGATGCCCACCGCGCGTACCAGCGGAGGCTCGGCGCAGCGATCACGGATGCCATCCTGGAACGCGGCAAATGCCGCGAGCTTCGGTATCGGGCTGGTTCCGTCCTCGGCGTCGGTCTCGACAATGTGGATGAAGGTATCGTCCTCGAGCCGCAGCGAAAGATAGCGCACGCCGTCCGGCTTGGCAGCCTTTAGTTCGGCAAATACGGCCGCAATCAGCGCGGCATTGCGGTCGGAGGCCTCGGGTTTGGTCTTGTAGCGGATCAAGGTGCGCCTCATCGTCGTCTCCATCGGCTTGTGATCTCGCCTCCAAGACGTTCGACACCGGCGAAAGGATTCGTCGGAAAACAAAAAATCTTTGGCCGAATCCCCAGTGCCATCCGCTTCGTCTCATCACAAAGGGGCGCGGCTGGCGCGCTCCGTCATGGACGCGGAGAGCGGCGATGCAAGGAACCAACGATCGAACGGCCAAAAACTGGGTGCTGGGCTTGACCTCGGCTGCCTCCTTCATGATGGCGCTGGATGCGATGGTCATCACCACGGCCTTTGCCTCCATTCGCGCCGAGCTCGGCTCGTCCGTCGAAACGCTGCAATGGGCGGTCAACGCCTTCAACCTGACCTTCGCGGTGCTGCTGCTGACCGGGGCGGCCGTCGGCGACCGGTTCGGCCGCCGGCGCATGTTTGCGGTTGGAATTGCATTGTTCGTCCTTGCATCCGTTGCCTGCGCTTTGGCACAGACCGCGGTTTGGCTGATCGCAAGCCGCGCCGCGCAAGGCGCCGGCGCGGCGCTGGTGATGCCGCTCGCGATGGCGATCCTGAGCGGCGCCTTCGCGAAGGAAGAGCGCGCCCGCGCGCTCGGCATTTTCAGCGGCATCACCGGGTGCGCCCTGATCATCGGCCCCGCGGTCGGCGGTTTCTTGACCGAGGCCATAGGCTGGCGCGCCATCTTCTGGATCAACCTACCGATCGGCGCGTTGCTGATCGGGTTTGTCCTGCGCCGTGTGCAGGAAAGCTTCGGGCCTCCGGCGAAGCTCGACATGATCGGCCTCTCGCTGGTTGCGGTCGCGGCGCTGGCGCTGGTCTGGGGCCTGATCCGCGGCAACCCGATCGGCTGGGCGAGCACGGAAGTGATCGGCGCGCTCGCCGCCGGCGTGCTGTTTACGTTGGCCTTTGTCGCCTACGAGACGCGCGCAGCCGCGCCGATGATCCCGATGCGGCTGTTCGCGTCCCGCCCCTTCGCCTCAGGCATTGCCGCAAGCCTGCTGTTTTATGCCGCGATGTACGGCGTACTGTTCCTGTTGCCGCAATATTTGCAAGGCGCGCTCGGCTTCGGCCCGCTTGGCGCGGGACTGCGCCTCTTGCCATGGACGTCGACGCTGTTCCTGACCGCCCCGATCGCCGGCGCGATGGTGCAGAAGCTCGGTGAACGCCGGCTGGTGGTCGCGGGGCTCGTGATGCAGGCCGCCGGACTCGGCTGGATCGCGATGGAGGTAACGGCAGGCGCCAGCTATCCCGCCATGATCGTGCCGCTCGTTGTCGCCGGCGTCGGCGTCTCCGTGGCAATGCCCGCGGCGCAGAACGCCGTGCTCGGCGCGGTCGCGCTGACCGAGATGGGCAAGGCATCTGGCATCTTCAACATGGGCCGCTTCCTCGGCGGCCTGTTCGGCATTGCGCTATTGGTTGCGGTATTCTCCGCGAACGGCGCCACCGACTCGGGCGCTCATTTCGGTTCCGGATTCGCCGCGGCGATGAGCGTCGCGGCGGCGCTCTCGCTGCTTGCGGCACTGGCCGGCTGCTTCATTCCGGCGCGTCAGCCGGTCGCCGTTCAGCCCAGGCCCGCCGATCAGCCCAAGGACCTGCCAAAGCCGCAACAGGCCTGACGGCGATCGGCATTCGCGATCGCCCGATCGGAAATTGCTGCTTGGTTCCCGGGTGCGGAGGACTACATAATCCATGGACGGAGCGATCAGAACAGCGACACGGGTTCTCATGACAACGACGGCGCCGGCAAATCCCCATCACGTGGTCATCGTCGGCGCCGGTTTCGGCGGCCTCGAAACGGCCTTCGGCCTTGCCGGCGCGCCGGTGAAGATCACCGTGATCGACCGCCGCAACCACCATTTGTTCCAGCCGCTGCTATATCAGGTCGCGACCGCCTCGCTCGCCACCTCCGAGATCGCCTGGCCGGTGCGCTACCTCCTGCGCGGCCGGCGAGAGGTAACGACGCTGTTCGCCACCGTCTGCGGTGTCGATGCGGCTGGCAAGCGGGTGCTGTTCGATGACGGCGATTCGCTCGCCTACGATACGCTGGTGCTCGCCACCGGCGCCCGCCACGCCTATTTCGGCCATGACGAGTGGGAGCCGTTCGCGCCGGGCCTGAAGACACTGGAGGATGCCACCACGCTGCGACGGCGCATCCTCGTCGCCTTCGAGCGCGCCGAGCGCGAGAGTGATCCCGAGCGCCGCGCCGCGCTGTTGACCTTCGTCATCATCGGCGCAGGACCGACCGGCGTCGAGCTCGCCGGCACCATTGCAGAACTGGCGCAGCACACGCTGCGGCCCGACTTCCGCAATATCGACACGCAGAAGGCGCGCGTCGTGCTGATCGAGGCCGGCCCGCGCGTGCTCGCCGGCTTCGACGATGACCTTGCGACCTATGCCCAGAAATCGCTGGAAAAGATCGGCGTCGAGGTCGTGCTGGGCAAGCCGGTCACCGAATGCAGCGCCGACGGCGTGGTCTATGGCGGCCAAAAGCTGGAGGCACGGACCATCATCTGGGCCGCCGGCGTGCGCGCCTCGCCGGCGGCGGAATGGCTCGATGCGCCGGCCGACCGCGCCGGGCGCGTGCAGGTCGAGCCTGATCTGACCGTGCCCGGCCATCCCGACATTTTCGCCGTCGGCGACACCGTGACGATCGACGCCTGGAACGGCAAGCCGGTGCCCGGAATTGCGCCGGCGGCCAAGCAGGAGGGCCGCTATGTCGCGGCGGTGATCAAGGCGCGGCTGCGCGGCGAAAAGCTGCCGCCGTTCCGCTACAGCCACGCCGGCAGCCTGGCCCAGATCGGCAAGCGGCAGGCGGTGATCGATTTCGGCCGCATCAAGCTGCGCGGCGCGCTCGCCTGGTGGATCTGGGGCATCGCCCACATCTATTTCCTGATCGGCCTTCGCCATCGGTTGAGCGTCGCACTGAGCTGGCTCTGGATCTATCTGCGCGACCAGCGCGCCGCGCGCCTGATCACGCAGGGCAGCAGCAAGGTGACGAAGTGAGCTTCACGTTTCGTCATGGTCGGGCATGGCCGTCCCGAGGACGGCGTCGCTTCCGCTCGCCTATGTCCCGGCCATCCACTTCTTTCTTGATGCGGGCATAGGCGTGGATGCCCGGCACAAGCTCGGCCATGACCAGCTCAGCTGGCGCAGCCGATCCATTCGCTTGACGCGTCATCACAGAGCCGCGCCACCGCCTCGGAACGGCGCGTCAGCACCGCGCGCTGGTTGATGTAGCCCTTGTCCGTGATCTCGCCGCCATCGACCGACGGAGGCTCGGCAAGCAGCAGCGCGCGCGTGGCGTGAGCGGACGAATGCGGAGCCCGCGCCTTCAGACCCGCGAGCCCCTGCGCGATCGCGTCGCGCACTTTTGGATGCGCGATCACCGCGCGAACATCCGCCTGCTCGGCAAGACCTGCATGCGCGCGGCAGGCCGCCAGGTTCGGAAAGATCAGGAAATGCACGGCATCGCCGCCATGGCCGGCGACCACGATGTCCTGCGCCAGCGGCGCGAGCGCGGCGATGCCGGCGACGCGAAGGCTGCCGACATTGACCCAGGTTCCCGAACTGAGCTTGAAATCCTCCGCGACGCGGCCGTCGAAGAACAAGCCAAGTTCCGGCCGCGCCGGATCGGCAAACTTCACGGCATCGCCGATCCGGTAAAATCCTTCCTCGTCGAAGGCCTGCGCCGTGAGCTCGGCCGCCTTCCAGTAGCCGGGCGTGATGTTGGGGCCGCGCACGCGCACCTCGAGCTTGTCGCCGGCGCGCACGAGCTTCAGCTCGGTGCCGGGGATGGGCACGCCGATATTGCCCGAGCGTTCGGCCTGGAAGTGGCAGTCGGTCGCGAGCGGCGAGGTTTCAGTCGAACCCCAGGCCGAGACCATCGGCAGCGCGCGGCCGATGGTCTTGTGCGAGAGCTCGTTGAGCGCGTCCCAGAGGTTCTGCGGCAGCGCCGCGCCGGCATAGAACGCAAGCCTCACCTCGGTGAAGAATTTGCGGCGAAGGTCCTCGTCCTCGCGCAACGCTGCGATCAGCATGTCGAAGCCGCGCGGCACGTTGAAATAGATCGTCGGGCGGATGCTGCGGAGATTGGCGAGCGAGGTCGCGAACAGCCCCGGCGCCGGCTTGCCGCCGTCGATGTAGAGCGTGCCGCCGTTGCGCAGCACCAGATTGAAATTGTGGTTGGCGCCAAACGTGTGGCTCCAGGGCAGCCAGTCGAGGATCACGAGCGCGTCGCCCGCGTTTTCGAGGAAGGCCCAGGTCTGTGCCTTGGCCTCCTGGCTCGAGGTCAGCATGCGCTGCGTGTTGATCACAGCCTTCGGCGTGCCGGTCGAACCCGAGGTGAACAGGAATTTTGCGATCGTGTCCGGCGTCACGCGTGCGAAGGCTGTTTCGACCTCAGGCGTCTCCGACGTTGCCGCAATCGCCGCGAACGAAATCGCCTCGGCGTCCTGCGCATCGCCGCTGACGAGCTTCGCCGCATGCAGCGGTGCGATCGCGGCGAGCGCCGCTGCAAATGACGTCACGCTCGACACATAGATCGCGCCGGGCTCGAGCAGGCGGATCATGCTCTTCAGCTTGTCGAAATCTTTGGACATCAGCGAATAGGCCGGCGAGATCGCGGCAGCCGGCACGCCGACATGCATCGCGGCAAGCGTCAGCAGCGCGTGATCGATGCTGTTGTCGGAAAGGATCGCGAGCGGATGATCGGCGCTCAGGCCCTGCGCGAGCATCCAGGCACCGAGCGACCGCACCCGGCGCATCGCATCCGCATAGGAAACCGTCGTCCAGGGCGCATCGACACTTGCGCGCTCGGCGAGAAAGACCTTGTCCGGCGTGCGCCGCGCCCAATGCTCCAGCCAGTCGCCGGCGCAGCGCGCGTGGGCGCGCAGCGGCGTCCGGGATCGGACGACGGTGCTGCCGTCAGGACGATGCTCGGCCGATATATCGGGCTTGGCGAACAGCACGGCGGAATCGTCGTGGGCCGCGGCGACAGGGGTCATGGGGTTTCCTCGCGAAGGCCGCTTTCGTTGAAGGGCCTTTTGCTCTCTACGCGAGAACCGCGCAGCGCGGCAACGCCTGTCGCGCGCCTGCGACGCTCTTGCCGGTGCTGCTCAAAAAGTTGGCAGCGCGCGGCCGGAAATCTCCGCACGGCTCGTCAGTGCTGAGCCAAGCCATTGATATTATTTGGCTTGATCGGCGTTCCGGCCAGCATCGATCCTGTACACAATGGCACATCGCTTGCAGCGAAACGGGCTAGAATTTGTCGCCCGAGGCCCGTTGAACCCTCCGGCCAGCCAAGAGGCACGCCTTGACCGAAACCGTCGCCGCGATCGTCGCCGCCCATCGTGCAGGGGCCACCTCGCCGGCCGAGACGATGGCGCGCAGCTATCGGCGCATCCTAGCGCATGGCGATCCCGCCATCTTCATCGCCTTGCGCGACGAGAAGGAAGTGCTCGCCGAAGCCGAGGCGCTCTCCGGCACAAAGGCGGCATCGCTGCCGCTGTTCGGCGTGCCGGTCGCGGTGAAGGACAATATCGACGTCGCGGGCCTGCCAACCACCGCGGCCTGCCCCGCCTTCTCCTACCGGCCCGCGCGCGATGCGACCGCGGTGGCGCGGCTGCGCGCGGCGGGCGCCATCATCATCGGCAAGACCAATCTCGACCAGTTCGCGACCGGGCTCGTCGGCGTGCGCTCGCCCTACGGCATTCCGAAAAACCCTGTTCGCGCCGATCTCATTCCGGGCGGATCGAGTTCGGGCTCGGCCGTCGCGGTTGCCGCAGGGCTGGTGCCGCTGTCGCTCGGCACCGACACCGCCGGCTCGGGCCGCGTGCCGGCGATGCTCAACAATATCGTCGGGCTGAAGCCGAGCCTCGGGCTGGTCTCCACCACGGGCGTGGTGCCGGCCTGCCGCACACTCGACTGCGTCTCGCTCTTCTCGCTCACGGTCGACGACGCGATGCTCGCGCTGGAGGCGATGGCGGCGCCCGATGCCGCCGATCCGTTTTCGCGCGACCGGCCGCTTGGCTATCTCACGGCGCTGCCGAACAAGCCCAGGCTCGGCATTCCCCGCAACGGCCAGTTGCTCTTCTTCGGCGACACGAAGTCGGAGGCAGCCTATGGCGAGGCGATCGAGCGCTTGAGGTCGCTCGGCGCCGAACTCGTCGCCTTCGATCTCGAGCCCTTCTACGAGACCGCGCGGCTGCTCTACGAGGGGCCCTGGGTCGCCGAGCGCTACCTCGTAATCCGCGATCTGCTCGCCTCCGCTCCCGAAGCGATCCACCCGGTGACGCGCGAGATCACGGTTGCCGGCAGCCGGATCAGCGCCGCCGATACCTTTGCCGCGCTCTACCGGCTACAGGCGCTGCGCCAGGTCGCCGCGCGCACCTTCGCCGAGATCGATGCGATGGTGCTGCCGACCGCGCCCACCGTCTATTCGACCGCGCAGGTGCTCGCCAACCCGATCGAGCTCAACAGCCGGCTCGGCACCTACACCAACTTCGTCAACCTGCTCGACCTCTGCGGCCTCGCGCTGCCGTCAGCAATGCGCTCCGACGGCATCCCCTTCGGCATCACGCTGCTGGCGCCGGGCGGACGCGACGCCATGCTTGCGAGCATCGGCCGCGTCTTCCACGCCGGCAGCGGGCTTGCGCTCGGCGCCACGGGCCAGCCGCAGCCGCCGCTTGCGGATGTAAGCGAGAGCGCCGAGGCGAACGAAATCCCGATCGCCGTGGTCGGCGCGCATCTTTCCGGCATGGCGCTCAACGGCGAATTGCGCGCGCTCGGCGCAAGATTGCTGGAGGAGACCGCGACCGCGCCGGACTACCGGCTCTTCGCGCTGTCGACGACACCGCCGAAGCCCGGCATGGTGCGCATCGAGGCCGGCCGTGGCGCGGCGATCGCGCTGGAAGTGTGGTCGCTGTCGGCCGACGCATTCGGCCGCTTCGTCGCCGCGATCCCGCCGCCGCTTTCGATCGGCACCATCAGGCTCGCCGACGGCCACAGCGTGAAGGGCTTTCTCGCCGAGCCCGCCGCGCTCGAAGGCGCGCGCGACATATCGGCCTTTGGCGGCTGGCGTGCCTTCATGGCACAGGCGGCGGAATAGCGCCTCATGGTGAGGAGCGCATTTTTGCGCGTCTCGGAATGTGGTGCGCGTTAGACCGATACCGCGTAGATCTCGTATTCGCCGCGGACGAATTCGATATGCGCGCGCATCGCGCCGGCCGCGCCGAGGCGGTCGCCGCGCAGGATCGCGACCACGACGCGGTCATGTTCGGCATGGGACTTGGCGAGCCGGCCAAGGTTGCGGAACTGGGCGCGGCGGAACGGCTGCACCCGCACCCGGGTCGCCAGCGTCATTTCCGCGATATAGCCGTTACGCGCGCCGGCATAGATCGCGCTGTGGAAGCGCTCGTTGACCTCGTGAAAGCGCTCGGGATTGCCGGCATGGCTCAGCATGCGCAATTCCTCGTGAACCGCCTCGAGCCGCCGCCGTTCGATCGGTGACATGCGCTCCGCGGCAAGCCCCGCGCACAGCGCCTCCAGCTCCGCCATCGCCTCGAACATTTCGGTCAGCCGTTCGAGCGTGGGCCGCGCCACCACGGCGCCGCGATGCGCCCGCGCCTCCACCAGGCCGCTTGCCGCGAGCTGGCGCAGCGCCTCGCGTACCGGCGTGCGCGACACGCTGAAGCGCCGCGCGATCTCGGTCTCGTCGAGCGGCGCGCCGGGCGGCAGGGTGCCGCGCACGATCTCGTCCGCGAGCTGCAATCGCAGTTCCTCCGCGCGCGTGACCTTCTGCAAGGAGGGCGGCGCACGATCGACACGGCGCACTGTCTCTCCGGCAATGCCCGTCGCCGCCTCGGCCGGGAGGTCGTCGAGGCTCATGCCTTCGGGTCCTTGTGCTCGTCGATGACGCTGACATGGGCGGCGACGATGCGCCAGCCTTCGGGAAACCTGGCCCAGGTCTGCATCTGCCGGCCGACCTTGCCCGGCGCGCTGTCGCGATAGAACAGCGTGGAGGCCACCGCGACGTCACGCCCATAGGTCGTGATCACGGTGCGCGCGGTCCTGCGCATCAGCCCGACCGGCGAGCGCGCGGCGCGGAACGACGATATCGCGCCGTAGCCGTAGAGGTTCTCGCCGATGCCATAGCGCAGCGTACGCGGATCATTGCGGAACAACTCGTCGAGCACGGCGACGTCGTTGGTCACCAGCGCCTGCTCGTAGCGCTGGAACTGTGCCGTCACCTCCGCCACGACGTCGGGAAGGTCGATTTCCATGGTCAAATCCCCCGCGGCGGCGGCGCCGACACCACGTCCATCTGTTCCAGTGCGCACGCCACGCGCAAGGCGATGTCCTCGCGCCAGGGTGCAGCGATGATCTGCACGCCGATCGGCATCGGCTCGAGCGGCACCGGCACCGCGACGACGGGCAGGCCGATGAAGGAGATCGGCTGGGTGTGCAGGCCGATATTGGGGCGCACGGGCATCTCGACGCCGTCGAGCGTAAAGGTCGCCTGTCCGATTTTCGGCGCGGAGCAGGGCGTCGCCGGCGCCAGGATCACGTCGACGCTCTTGAACAGCTCCAGCACGCGCGCGCGATACCAGCGGCGGAATTTCTGCGCGCGATCGACCAGCGGCGCCGGGATCATCGCGCCCGAGAGCAGGCGATCGCGCACCGCGGGATCGAAATCATGCGGCCGGTTGCGCAAGCGGTCGAGATGCAGCGAGGCTCCTTCCGTGGTCGTGATGACAAAGGCAGCGGCCCGGGCGCGCGCGGCTTCCGGGATTTCGACGGTCTGCGTCGCGCCGAGTGCCCTGGCGACGAGCGCGACGGCCTCGATTGCCTCCGGGACGAGGTTTTTCTGGAAATAGCCGCCGGCAACCGCGATGCGCAAGCCCTCGACGCCCCGCGCAAGCTGCGGCGTGACCGCCTCGACCGGGCGCGTCGTGCAGGCGGCATCGGCCGCGTCCGGCCCCTGCATCGCGTCATAGGCGATCGCGAGGTCGGCGACCGAACGCGCGAACGGGCCGAGATGATCGAGACTCATCACGAATGGGAACGAGCGGGCGCGCGACAGCCGGCCATAGGTCGGCTTCAGGCCGAAAATGCCGCAGAACGAGGACGGCACGCGGATCGAACCGTTGGTATCGGAGCCGAGCGCGATCGGCACGAGGCGTCCGCCGACCGCGCTGCCGGAGCCGCCGGACGAGCCGCCGCTGACCCGCGTCGTGTCGTGCGGATTGCGCGAGGGGCCGTCATGGGCGTTCTCGCCGGTGAAGTCGTAGGCGTATTCGCCCATGTTGAGCGCGCCGACCAGCACGGCGCCAGCCGCTTCCAGGCGCTCGATCAGCGTCGCATCGCGCGCGGACGGCCGCCGGTCACGGTTGATCTTCGAGCCGGCGCGGGTCGAGAGCCCCTTCACGTCGAACAGGTTCTTCACCGCGAAGGGAACGCCGGCGAGCGCACCCGGCTGCTTGCCTTCGGCAATCGCGGCATCGACGGCGCGGGCCCTGGCCCGCGCACGATCCGCGGTGACGTCGGTGAAGGCGTTGAGGACCGGATTGTACCGCGCGATCCGCGCCAGCGCCGCCTCGGTGACGGCCTCGGCCGACATTCGATGGCCGGCCACGGCGGTTGCGATTTCCGCGGCGGTCAGCCGGTCGAACCCGGATGCCATGGCGTCACGCGGTGAAGACACTGGCCGGCTCGGCTTCGTCTGGCAGCGGGAACTCGTCGACCAGCCGCGCCTGCCTCAGCGACACCTCGAGGCTCGTCCGCACCGCCGGTCGCCACGCCTCCTCGATCGTGAGCCCGAGGGCTTTCGCCGCGGCCTCGATATAGTCATCCAGCGGATCGCTACCCGCTTTCCGAACTTCGTTTGTCACTGCGGCATCCTCCTTTGCGAACTCCGGAAAGCAAAGGGTACCGGCAATCTCATGATTCCAGTACCGCTTTCGATTTGAAGTCCGCCTCCTTGATACGTGGAAGCCCGTGTGGCGGACTTCAAATCGGCGGTCCTGGCCGTCATGTCGCGCCCATCGATTGTTGTTCGCTGGTCGGCAGCGGCGGATGCGGAATCGCCGTCAGCAGCTCTTTTGTATAGGCTTCCCGGGGATTGCCAAGCACCTCCTCCGCCGTTCCCTGCTCGACGATGCGCCCCGCACGCATCACTATGACACGATCGCATAGCAGCCGCACGACGTTGAGATCGTGCGAGACGAAAAGGTAGCTCATGCCGAGCGAGTGCTTGAGCTGCTGCAGCAGGTTCAGCACCACTGCCTGCACCGAGACATCGAGCGCCGCGGTCGGCTCGTCCAGGATCACGAGCTTCGGATGGAGCGCAATGGCGCGCGCGATCCCGACGCGCGCCTTCTGGCCGCCGGACAATTGATGCGGAAAGCGATCGAGCAGATTGAGCGGCAGGCCGACCAGGTCGGCCAGCTCCTCGCAGCGCGCGCGCAAGCGGTCGCGTCCCTTGACGTCGCCAAGCTGGATCAGCGGATCGGCAATCGCCCGCGCCGCCGTGAAGCGCGGATTGAGGCTGTCGGTCGGATCCTGGAACACCATCTGGATCTGGCTGCGCAGGGCAAGCCGCGCGAAGGCATGCGGCATGATGGCGCCGATCTCGTGGCCGTCGAACAGGATGCGGCCCGAAGTCTGGTCGAGCAGCCGCATCACCATCATCGAGGTCGTCGACTTGCCGCAGCCGGACTCGCCGACCAGGCCCACGCTCTCGCCGTGGCCGACGGTGAAGCTGATGCCGTCGACGGCACGGAAGGCTTCCGGCTCGATCGGCGGCTTGCGCCCGAACAGTTTCGTCAGCGTCGCGGTCGCGCCCTGGCGCGGATATTCCTTCACCAGCTTGTCGACCAGCAGCAGCGGCTTGGTATTCTCGTCACCCCCGGGCTTGACCCGGGGGTCCATCGTCTCAGAGGAATCTTTCGAAGAGTGATGGATGGCCGCGTCAAGCCCGGCCATGACGGACTGAGCAGCGGCTTCATCCTCCGGCAGCAGATCGCGCAGGGAAACGCCGATCCGCGGCGTCGCGCGCATCAGCTTGCGCGTGTAAGGGTGCTGCGGATTGGCAAAGATATCGGCCGATTTCGCGGTCTCGACCACGCGGCCCTTCTCCATCACCACGACGCGATCGCAATAGGCCGCCGCAAGTCCGAGGTCATGCGTGATCAGGATTGTCGACATGCTGCGCCGGCGCGTCAGCTCGACCACCAGGTCCATCACCGCCTTCTGCGTGGTGACGTCGAGACCGGTGGTCGGCTCGTCCGCGATCAGAAGCTGCGGATTGCAGGCGAGCGCCAGCGCGATCACCACGCGCTGACACATGCCGCCCGACAGCTCGAACGGATAGGCATGGTAGCGCTCGCGCGGCCGGGCGATCCGCACCTGCTCCAGCGCCTCGATCGCCTTCTCGCCGCGGTCCTGGGCCGCTGCCTGCACGTGCTGGCGCAGCACATCCTCGATCTGGGCGCCCACTTTGCGGATCGGATTGAGCGCGGCGCGCGGGTTCTGGAAGATCATCGAGATCTCGCGGCCGCGCAGGTCACGCATCTCGTCCTCGCCGGCCGCGCGCACGTCGATCCCGGAGAACATCACCGAGCCTTCGGCGATCCTTCCGGCGCGGTCGAGGATCCGCATCACCGCGTAGGAGGTGACCGACTTGCCGGAGCCGGATTCGCCGACGATGCCAAGCGTCTCGCCCTTGGCCACCGTGATATCGACATGCTGCACCGCTTTGACGATGCCGCGCCGGGTGGAGAATTCGACCGTAAGGTCGCGCACGTCGAGCAAAGGCCGCGCAACCATCGCTCAGGTCCTCCGCTGCGGATCGACGATGTCGCGCAGGCCGTCGCCGAGCAGATTGAAGCAGAACACCGCGATCATCAGCGCAAGCCCCGGAAACAGTGCGATCCACCATTCGCCCGACACCATGAAGCCCGCGCCTTCGGCGACCATGATGCCCCATTCAGCGGTCGGCGGCCGCACGCCGAGCCCGATGAAGGACAGGCCGGCGGCGTTGAGGATGGCGTAGCCCATCGTCAGCGACATCTGCACGATCATGATCGGCATGATGTTGGGCAGGATGTGGCCGAGCAGGATGCGGAACTCGCCATTGCCGGAGAGGCGCGCGGCCTGCACGAAGCCGGCATTGCGGCGGACATTGGCCTCGGCACGGGCCACGCGCGCATAGAGCGGGAAGTTCACGATCGCGGTCGCCAGGATGATGTTCTGCACGGTGTTGCCGAGCGCCGCCACGATGCCCATCGCCAGCACGAACAGCGGAAACGCCATGATGGTGTCGGCGATGCGGCCGACGATCCGATCGGTCCAGCCGCCGAAATAGCCGGCGGCGACGCCGGCCAGCCCACCCATCAGGAAGACGAGCGCGACCGAAGCGACCGCAATGAAGGCATCGAGCCTCGTCGCGACGATGACGCGGCTGAAGATGTCGCGGCCCAGCTGGTCGGTGCCGAACCAGTGCGCCGACGACGGCGGTCTCAGCGCCCGCGCCGTGTCGGAGGCCAGCGGATCGTAAGGTACGACATAGGGTCCGAGGATTGCGGCCAGCAGAATGATGATCAGGAGGACGAAGGCGAAGGCCGTAACGCGGTTCTCGCCGAGCACGTAGCGCGCATGCTCGAGCGTGGCGGCAAGCCCGGTGCTGCGCGCGGGTGCGGCAGGCTCGATCGTCGGGGCGACGCTGCTCATGGCCTATCCCTCCAGCCGCACGCGCGGATCGATCACGCCATAGAGGATGTCGATCGCGAGATTGAGCAGCACATACATGACCGCCATGGTCAGCACGAAACCTTGCACCGGCGCGAAGTCCGAGGCGATCAGCGCTTCCACCGCGTAGGAGCCGATGCCGGGCCAGGCAAAGACCTTCTCCACCAGCACATTGGCGCCGAGCAGGAAGGAGAACACCATCGAGAGCGTGGTGATGACCGGCAGCATGGCGTTGCGGAAAGCGTAGGTGACGACGACGGTGCCGGGCGACAGCCCGCTGGCGCGCGCGGTGCGCACGAAGTCGGAGGCGAGCACCGAAAGCATCGAGGCGCGCGTCATGCGCGCGATCGGCGCCAGCGAGAAGATCGCAAGCGTCGCGGCGGGCAATAGGAGCTGGCTCAGCGCCGAACGGAACGCCTCGAAATCGCGCGCGATCAGCGTGTCGATCAGGTAGAAGCCGGTCACGGTCGGCGGCGCGCTGTAGAACACGTCGAGCCGGCCGAGCGGCGCCGGCGCCCAGCCGAGCCGGAAATAGAACACGTAGACCAGCACGAGCCCGGTAAAGAACACCGGCAGCGAGACGCCGGCGGTGGTGGTGATGCGGCACAGATGGTCGATCAGCGAGCCGGGGCGCGTGGCGGCGAGCACGCCGAGCGGCAGCGCGATCGCGATCGATACCAGGAGCCCGAGCAGTGTCAGCTCGGCCGAGGCCGGCAGGCGGTTGCGGATCTCGGTCGACACCGGCTGGCCTGTGGTCAGCGATGTCCCGAGATCGCCATGGGCGAGATCATTGGTGTAGCGGAAGAACTGCTCGATCAGCGGCTTGTCGAAGCCGAGCTTCTTCCTGATCTGCTCGATCGCCTCTTTCGTCGCGGCGGGACCGGCGAAATAGGCGGCGGGATCGCCGGGCAGCGCGCGGGTCAGCAGGAAGGTCACGACCACGACGCCGATCAGGCTCGGGATCGCGAACATCAGCCGCTTGCCGATCATGGTCAGCATGACGCGCTAGCCCCCGCTATGTTTCACCCCTTCACCAGCGCGCGGTAGTCGAGCCGTCGATGGAACCAGTATTGATAGCCCGAGACGTTCTTCTGCATCGCGACGTTGACGAAGGGCTGGTAGAGCGGGATGCGCGGGATGTCGGCGAAGGCGAGATCGGCGAAGCCCTTGACGTCGGACTCGTAGGCCGCCTTGTCGCCGATCGCCGCAGCGTTGCGCGCGCCGTCGATCAGCCGATCCATCTCGGCCGACTTGTAGCTCATGGTGTTGAAGACGGAATTGTTGCCGTGATAGCACCAGTAGAAGAAGTATTCGGGATAATCGAGCCAGCCCGAGAACACGTTGGTGAAGAGCGGCATCTCCTTCTTGTTGAGCTCGGTGCGCCAGTTCGATCCCGGCACCTTGTTGATCGTGGTCTTGATGCCGAGCTGGGCGAGACTTTCCTGCACCAGCACGCAGAGCGGCTCGTTGACCTGCGCGAAGTTGAGGTCGAAGGACAGCGTGGTCTCGAAGCCGTTGGCGTAGCCGGCTTCCGCCATCAGCGCCCTGGCCTTCTCGATGTCGGTGAAATATTTGGTCGGCTGCGGCCAGGCGACCTCGGTCGGCTTCTCCGCCGGGGCGCCGTACATCGGGTTGGCGAGCCCGAACAGCACCGCGTCCATGATCTTCTGGTAGGGCATGGCGTAGGCCATCGCCTGCCTTACCTTCAGATTGTCGAACGGAGGCCTGGTGACGTTCATGCCGATGTACTGGATGCCGTTCGAGAACGGCAGCGACACGATGTCGAGCTTGCCGACCGCCTTCATCTCCTGGAAATCCTTGTTCGGCAGCTCGTAGGAGATGTCGGCGTCGCCCCGCTCGAGCAGCGCGCGGCGGTTGCCGGCCTGCGGCACCATCCGCCAGATCACGCGCTTCACCTTGGGCAGCGGACCGCCGACCCACGCGTCGTTGCGCTCCATCACCACTTCGGTGCCGGCGGTCCATTTCGTCACTCTGTAGGCGCCGGAGCCCGCGGTCTGCTGCTTGGTGAATTCGAGGCCCCAGGGATCCTTCTCGGACGCATTCTTCTTCACGAGCTCGGAATTCACCACGCAGGGCACGATGACGGCGAGGTCGGGAATCGTGAGACGGTCCTTCTTCAGGAAGTCGACCCTCACGGTATAGTCGTCGACGACGACGAACTGCTCGGGCTTGGTGAGCGAGCCCGCGCTCATCTGGAAGGTCGGGAAGCCGCCGACGGAGACAGCGCGGTCGAGCGACCATTTGACGTCCTTCGCCGTGACCGGCGTGCCGTCATGGAATTTGGCGTTCTTCTTCAGCTTGAAGGTGGCCGACATGTCACCGACGTTCATGTCGTCGGCGAGCTCGCCCTTGAACTTGTCGCGGTCGTAATAGGGGACGCCGCCCGGGCCGCTCTTCATCTCGTGGCTGATCAGCCGGTCGTAGCAATTCCACGACACTTCATAGCCGGGCACGTTGGTGCCGACGCCGTGGATGTCGAGATTGTTGGGGCCGCCCTCGGAGACGATCAGCAGCGTCTCGGACCGCGCATCGGCCTTGGCGGGCGACCAGATCGCAGGCGCCGGCAGCATGGCGCCGGCGGCAAGCCCGGAGACGGATTTCAGGAAGTCGCGGCGCTTCATCAGCTGCTCCAACGCTACGGAAAACGTGCTTGGAGCCGGCTTCGCAAGGTTCGTGCCAGAGCTTAACGACAGCTTAATCGTCGCGTAACGCTATGAATTATCTTATGAATGCCAACATCTGATGCCACGCCGCGAATGCGGCGCTTGCATACAAAGGCGCGCATTTGCCTGTTTTGGATGCAGCCTTTCTCCGACGCCGCTTTATTAAGCGAACGCTAACGCTCCGGGCTCGCTCGCTCGAACTGGCGCAGCAGCTTGTTGCCCCGCTCGACCGCGGAATCCATTGCCGCCTGCGCCGACTTCTTGCCCGAAAACGCCTGCTCGAGCTCGTCGTCGATGACGTCGCGAATCAGCACGAACGAGCCGAGCCGCACGCCCCTGGAATTGTCGGTCGGCGGCTTCAGCGTCATCTGCTCGATCGAGATCGCCGTGCCGGGATTGCGGTCGTAGAAGCCCTGCGCGCGGGTCAGCTCGAACGCGGCGCGCGTGATCGGCAGATAGCCGGTGTTCTGATGCCAGGCGGCCTGCACTTCCGGCTTCGACAGGAAGGCAAAGAATTTCGCGACGCCTTTGTATTCCTCTCGCGGGCGGTCGCGCAGCACCCACAGCGTCGCGCCGCCGATGATGCTGTTTTGCGGCGCTCCCGCAATATCGGGCCAGTAGGGCAGCATGCCGTAGCCGACCTCGAACTTGGAATTGGCCTTGATGTCGGCGCGCGTCGCCGACGAGCCGATGAAGATGCCGCATTCGCCGTTCTGGAAGCGCGGCTCGGCCGATTGGCCACGACCGCTATAGTCGAACTCTTTCGTCGCCTGCCATTCCGCAAGCTGCGCGATATGCCGCACCACGAAGGGATTGTTGAATACGAGCACGGCATCGAGCCCGCCAAAGCCGTTCGACCGGGTCGAGATCGGCAGGTTGTGGAAGGCGGAGAAATTCTCGACATTGATCCAGGAAGGCCAGGAAGTGGTGAAACCGCATGGCGCGCCGGCCTTGCGCAGACGCTTGGCCGCCTCGCCAAGCTCGGGCCAGGTCTTCGGCGGCGTTTCCGGATCGAGCCCGGCGTCGCGGAACAGCTTCTTGTTGTAATAGAGGATCGGGGTCGAGGCATTGAACGGGAACGACAGCAGGTTGCCGGCCATGTCGGCGTAGTAGCCGGTCACGGCCGGGAGATAGGCCTGCGGCGAAAACGCCTCCTGCTGGTCGCGCATCAGTTCATAGACCGGATAGATCGCGCCTTTCGCCGCGGTCATGGTCGAGGTGGCGATCTCGTTGACCTGGACGATGGCGGGCTGGCTGCGCGAACGAAACGCGAAGATCGCTGCCGTCACGGTCTCGGTGTAGCTGCCCTTGTAGCTCGGGACGATCCGGTATTCGGACTGCGAGGCATTGAAGTCGGCGGCAAGCCTGTCGACCTGCTTGCCGAGCTGGCCCGACATGGCATGCCACCAATTGATGTCGGTCGCGGCGCAGGCCGGCGAAACGACAAAGAACAGTGCCGCGGCGGCGGCAACGCGCAAAAACCTCAACACCGGCCTCTCCATCAGCCTATTCCCGTCGGCCACAACCTCGGCGGGATCGCATCCTTCGGCCCTGTCATTGTTGCGGCCGCACAATCTGGCCCAAACGGCCGTGCTTTCCCGCCATTGACGATCACCCCGGGGTCGGCACAATAGCGCCTTTCCCGCGGAAGCCAGAAATCCTTGAACCTTTTCCTCCCGCCATAGACTCCATCACGAAGGGGATCAAGTTGCCTTTGTACCGCGCCAACCTTCCGCGGACGCTTACACTTGCCGTTGCGCTGTTTTTGACGGCCATCGCGACAGGTGCGATTGCGCGCGAGTTTCGCGCCGCCGACACCCAGAATGAAGACTATCCGACGGTACAGGCGCTGCACTATATGGGTCGCCTGATCGCGGAGCGGACCGGCGGGCGGCACCAGATCCGGGTGTTTCATTCGCACCAGCTCGGCGAAGAGAAGGAAACCATCGAGCAGACCCGCGCCGGCGCGATCGACATCAATCGCACCAACGTGGCGCTGATCGGGACCTTCGTGCCAGCGACCAACGTTTTGGCGATGCCGTTCCTGTTTCGCTCCATCGAGCATCAGCAGAGGGTTCTCGACGGACCGATCGGCAGCGAGATCCTGGACAGTTTCGAACCTTATGGCTTTGTCGGCCTTGCGTTCTATGATTCCGGCGCAAGGTCGCTTTACGACAGCGTGCGGCCGATCCGCTCGCTCGCCGACATCAAGGGCTTGCGAATCCGTGTGCAACAATCGGAATTGATGGCCGACATGATCCGCTCGCTCGGTGCCGAGCCAGTCCAGCTGCCCTATGGTCAGGTGTCCACCGGGCTGGCGACCCATTTGATTGACGGCGCCGAGAACAACTGGCCATCTTACGTCACGACCGGTCACTACAGGCATGCCGGCTACTACACGCTCACCGAGCACACGATGAGCCCGGAGGTGCTGGTGATGTCGCACAAGGCGTGGGCGAGCCTTTCGCCCGAGGATCGCCGGATCTTTCGCGAGAGCGCGGTACGTTCCAGCCGCTTCATGCGCGAGAAATGGAAGGATCTCGAGGATCAATCGCGCCGGCAGGCCGAGGCCCTCGGCGTGACGGTCGTGAAGGATTTCGACCGCAAGCCCTTCGAGGCGGCGATGGCCGCGATCTACGAGAAGGCGCAGCGTGATCCGGCTGCCGCTCGGCTGATCGACCGCATTCGCAAGGTGGAGTGACTCTGGCCTTGGCAGCGCCCGGACCGAATGACATTGCGGAACGACCGGCGAGCCTCGCCACGCGCATCCGTGCGCGTATCGTCGGGCTGTTGCGCGCCGTGCCGATCCGTTGGCGCATCCTGTCGATCGCGGCGCTGAACTCGGCCGTCGTCATCGTGCTGGCGGCAATGATCTACAACGGCGCCCAAGTGCTCGGCTCGGCCTGGGAGGACGTGCGGCAGGTCCGCGAGTCCGACAAGATCCTGGCGCTGCTCGAGAGCGAAACCTCGCGGCTGCAGAACCTGATCCACCGCTACATCAACCAGCCGAGCCCGGAGCTGTTCGCCGAAATCCTCCTGCTGCGCGAGGCCGTGCTGGGCACGCTGACCACGCGCGCCTCGACCGATCCGATGCTGTCGGGGTCGGTGGAGGAGCTCGAGCGCGTCACCAATCGCTTCCTCAACGGGTTCGGCGACCTGCGCAGCGTGCAGGCGACGATCACCAGGACCTATGAGCAGGAAGTGCTGGGCCCGGCCCGCGACATGGCCGGGCTCTATTCCATCATCGAGGGCGCAACCGGTCACCGCGACGCGCTGATCTGGCCTTCGCTCGGCAAGTCCCGCGAGGCCTTCACGGCGATGCTGGTGGCTGCCAACGCCTACTACCTGTCGCTGGCGACAGCGTCCGCCGAGGATGCCCGCCGCAACACCGAGACCATCGAGAAGACCATCCCGGTGATGAGCGATCTTGCCGACAACGACCTGCAGCGCATGGCGCTGCAGAAGCTGGGCACGCGCACCGCGGCGCTGCGCCAGGGGCTTGCCAAGCTCTCCGAGCAGCTTTCCAGCCGCACCGACCTGTTGCGCAACACCATCGACGCGAGCCAGGCCGAGGCGATCGCCGCGATCGACGACCTCTCGGTGAAGATGCGCCAGCGCGAGCAGAAGGCGCAGGAGACCTTCGATCGCACGCTCGCCGACATATCGCGGCGGGTGCTGTCGATCGCCGTGATCTTCCTCGGCATCATCCTGACCGCCGGCGTCCTGATCGCGCTCTCGATCCGCCTGCCGCTGCAGCAGATCATGACGGCGATGCGCGCCATCACCTCCGGCGACTACGACCGCCAGGTGCAGGGCACCGCCGCGCGCGACGAGGTCGGCGCGATGGCGCGCGCGGTGGAGGTGTTCCGTGAGAACGCCATCGCCAAGCGCAAGACCGAGGACGAGCTGCGCGCCTCCAAGGAGCGGGCCGAAAGCGCGCTGTTCGAGCTCAACACCGCGCAGCAGAACCTGATCGATGCCGAGCGGCTCGCCGCGCTCGGCGGCCTGGTCGCCGGCGTCGCCCACGAGGTCAACAATCCGATCGGCATCAGCCTGACAGTGGCATCGAGCTTCGCCCGCCGCGCCGAGATGTTCGAGACGGAGCTGCGCTCCGATGGCGGGCTGCGCCGCTCGCAGCTCGAGGAGTTCGTCCGCACCTCGCGCGATGCCTCGCAGCAGCTGGTTTCCAACCTGCACCGCGCCGGCGAGCTGATCCAGTCGTTCAAGCAGGTCGCGGTCGACCGCTCGCACGCGGAGCGGCGCCAGTTCAACCTGGCCGAGGCCACCGACCAGATCATCGCGAGCCTGCGGCCGGTGCTCAAGCGCGCGCCGATCTCGCTCACGCTCGACGTGCCCGAAGGCCTCATGATCGACGGTTATCCCGGCTCATATGGCCAGATCCTGACCAACCTGTTCCTCAACGCCGTCAACCACGCCTTCGCCGACGGCCGGTCCGGCGCGATCTCGATCTCGGCGCGGCCACGCGGCCAGGACGATGTCGAGATCATCTTCGCCGACGACGGCGCCGGAATGAGCCCGGACGTGCAGCGCCAGGCGTTCGACCCGTTCTTTACGACGCGGCGCAACGAGGGCGGTACCGGGCTCGGCCTGCATATCGTCTACAATCTGGTCACCCAGCAGCTCGGCGGCCGGATGATGCTCGAGTCAAGGCTGGGACAAGGCACCACGTTTCGCATTATCATGCCCCGGGTCGCCAAGGGCGGCGCCTCGACCGCAGAGACCCTCGCCGACGGAACCGCTCAATGGCCGAACAGGACGATGTCCTCCACCTGATCGACGACACCGGAGCCACTCCGGAGGATTCGTCCGCCCGCAAATGGAAGATCGCCGTCATCGACGACGATCACGCCGTGCACGAGGGCACGCGCTTTGCGCTGAGCGACTACAGCCTCAACGGCGCGACGCTGGAGATCCTCTCCGCCTATTCGGCCGCCGAGGGCCGCGCCTTGATGCGCCAGCACCCCGATATCGCCGCGGTGCTGCTCGACGTCATCATGGAGACCGACGTCGCCGGCCTCGATCTCGTGGAATACATCCGCAACGAGATCAGGAACGAGACCGTCCGCATCATCCTGCGCACCGGGCAGCCCGGCCAGGCGCCGGAGCGGCGCATCATCGTCCAGTACGACATCAACGACTACAAGGCGAAGACCGAGCTGACCGCCGACAAGCTGTTCACCTCGCTGACCGCGGCGTTACGCAGCTACCAGCAGCTCGAACGCATGGTGCAGACGCGGCGCGGGCTCGAGATCATCATCGACGCCGCCTCGACCCTGTACGACTTCAAGTCGATGCAGCGGCTCGCCGAGGGCGTGCTGACCCAGCTCGCCTCGCTGCTCAACGTCGATTGCGCCGGCATCCTGGTGCTGCGCGACGAGGGCGGCAAGGACGACGGCGACTTCTCCGTGCTGGCGGGGAGCGGCTGCTACAGCCGTTTCATCGGCCAGACCAGCTCGAAGGCGCTCGATGCCGACCTGCGGCAGATGGTGGAGGCCGCGTTCTCGCGCCGCAAGAACGAGTTCGCCGACCACCGCAGCGTGCTTTATCTGCGCACCGGGTCGGGCCGCGAGGTCGTGGTGCTGCTGCAGGCGGAGCGTCCGCTGTCGGAGACCGACCGCGCGCTGGTCGAGATCTTCTCCAGCCGGCTTTCGATCGCGTTCGACAACGTCATCCTCTACCAGAAGCTCAACGAGGCCAACGCCCAGCTCGAGGAACGCGTGGCCCAGCGCACCCGCGCGCTGATCCAGGCCAACCGCAGGCTGTCGCAGCAATGGCTGCGGCTGCAGCGGGCCAACGGCTTCAAGAACGAGATCCTTGGCACCGTCGCCCACGACCTGAAGAACCCGCTCGGCGTCATCCTCGGCCGCACCGAGATGCTGACCGAGCTGATCGGCGCCAGCTCGCCGAAGGAGAACGTCACCGCGCAGGTCGATCACATCCGCGACGCCACCAAGCGGCTGACCACCATGGTCGACCACCTGATTTCCGACGCGATGGCGGACGCCTTCGATATCACCATCCGTCGCGAGCCGGTCGACATCGCGGCGCTGGTCAGCGAGGTCGCCGAGGCCAACCGGCCGCTTGCGGTCAACAAGCAGCAGACCATCACGGTCTCCGCGCCGCCCAACGTCGTCACCATGTGCGACACCGACCGGATCAGGGAGTCGATCGACAACCTCGTCTCCAACGCCATCAAATACAGCCCGATCGGCGGCAAGATCGCCGTCCTGGTCACCCATGACGGCGACAACACCATCATCCGCATCGCCGACGAAGGCGCCGGGCTTTCGCCGGAGGACCTCGGGCGCCTGTTCGGGCGCTTCCAGCGGCTGTCGGCAAAACCCACCGCCGGCGAAAGCTCGACCGGTCTCGGCCTTTCCATCGTCAAGCGCATCATCGACATGCATGGCGGCCAGGTCGCGGCCAACAGCGCCGGCCCCGGCCAGGGATCGACCTTCACCATCACTCTGCCCGCAACCGAGATGCCATGACCCAAAGCCAGCACATCATCATCGTCGATGACGAGGCGCCGGCCCGCGAAATGGTCGGCGATTATCTCAAGATGCACGGCTTCGCCGTCACGCTCTGCGACGGCGGCAACAGCCTGCGCGCCGCGATCGCGGCGGGTACCGCCCCCGACCTCGTGGTGCTCGACCTCAACATGCCCGAGGAAGACGGGCTGTCGATCATCCGCGACCTCAAGAGCCGCACCAACGTCCCCGTCATCATGCTGACGGCGACCGCAAGCCCGATCGACCGCGTGGTCGGGCTCGAGCTCGGGGCCGACGACTATGTCGCAAAACCCTGCGAGCTGCGCGAATTGATGGCGCGCATCCGCTCGGTGTTGCGGCGAAGCTCGCCCGCCAGGGCGGTCGCAGCCGCTGCCGAGGACGCCCCGAAAAAGGACCAGCTGGTGCGCTTCGGCACCAAATGGCTCGACCTCGAGGCCCAGGCGCTGCGCGACGACGAGGGCAACGAGCACCCGCTGACCGCGTCCGAATTCGGCCTCCTGAAGGTATTCGCGGCCAATCCGAAACGGGTGCTGTCGCGCGAGCGGCTGCTCGAACTCGCCAATGCCCGCGATGCCGAGGCCTTCGACCGCGCCGTGGACCTGCGGATCATGCGCATCCGCCGCAAGATCGAGCCGGACCCGACCAAGCCGGCCGTGATCCGCACCATCCGCGGCGGCGGCTATCTGTTCTCGCCGGCCGGCGAAAAGGCCTGATTCGCGCAGCCCGCGATTTGTTCCGGGGCCGGGAAGTCCGGCCCGTCCGGCACTACCTCCAGCCGGCGATCGTTGAAATAGCTCACATTTTTACCTCGAATGTTTCGTCGCGACGGCCGCGACGAAACAATTCCGTCCGCCACGAAACCATTTTCCGCTTTTCGTGCAGACGTCCGGAAACGATGGCTCATTAACACTTTGCAGCAACGACAACGCCGCGCCAGCGGCGCCAGTGGGAGCTGTCAAATGCCGAACGTGATCGCCATCAACGCCGCAGCCCGCCAGAGCATCATCACTGCTCAGGCGACCTCGGACGAAATGTTGCTGGAGCGCATTGCCAACGGCGACCGTACTGCGATGCATAACCTTTACTGCCGGCACAATGTGCGGGTTTACCGCTTCATCCTGCGCATCGTGCGGGACGTGACCGTCGCCGAAGACCTGGTCAGCCAGGTTTTCCTGGACGTCTGGCGCACCGCCAGGCAGTTCGAGGGGCGCTCCCAGGTGTCGACCTGGCTGCTGTCGATCTCGCGCTTCAAGGCGCTGACCGCGCTGCGCCAGCGCCGCCACGAGGACATCGACCAGGAAGACGTCCGGCAGATCGCCGACGAGGCCGACACGCCCGAAACCTCGCTCGACCGCCGCGACACCAGCAAGATCCTGCGCGCCTGCGTCGCGAAACTGTCGCCGGCGCACCGCGAGATCATCACCCTGGTCTATTACCATGAGAAGTCGGTCGAGGAGGCCGGCGCAATCATCGGCATCCCCCAGAGCACGGTGAAGACCCGCATGTTCTACGCCCGCAAGCAACTGGCCGACCTGCTGCGCTGCGCTGGCGTCAACAGCCTGGCGGCGTAAGCCGGATGGTTTCCGGGGCATTAATGACGACGAAACAATTGAAACGCGCGACGACATCAGGCGGAAAAACTCATCTGTTATGAATTGATCATTGGCCGGTGAGCCTCACCGTCTCGCGGGTCAGCGATTTTCAAACCTCCCAAGGACCTCCAGCGACCCGGACGGGATGCCCCCCTCCGGGTCGTTTTCCGTTTGTGGCGAACTCGCTCTCTCACAAGAGCGTGACAGATGTAACGCGGCACAGCTGCTTTTCGAACAATGCATCGAACCGCTGGGAAGCCTTTTCGATGCTCAACCTCGTTCTCGCTCTGCTGGCAGGCATCGCCACCATCGCCGCACCCTGCACACTTCCGGTCCTGCCGATCCTGCTCGGCGCATCCGTCGGCCAAACCGACCGGATCAGGCCGGCGATGATCGCGCTCGGCTTCGTCATCTCGTTCTCGTTCGTCGCGCTCGGTCTGAGCGCGATCACCCGCAGCTTCGACTTTGATCCGAACACGCTGCGCACCGCGGCGACGTGGCTGCTGCTCCTTTTCGGGCTGTTGATGATCTTTCCAAGGCCGTTCGAATGGCTGTCGCTTCGCGCAGGCCCCCTCATCAACGGCAGCACCGCCGCCCTCGGCGCGCCCGGCCAGGGCCGAACCAGCGGATTGCTGCTCGGGGCCACGCTGGGCCTGGTCTGGACGCCCTGCGCGGGGCCGGTGCTGGGCTCGATCCTGACCGTCATTGCGACATCGCACGATGCCAGATGGGCCGCCCTGCTGCTCGTGGTCTACGCGATGGGCGCGGCGCTGCCGATGCTCGCGATCGCCTATGGCGGCCAGGCCGCGACCAGCCGCGTGCGCAGCCTTGCACGGATTTCGCCGCGCCTGCAGCAGGCCTTCGGCACCGTCGTCGTCGCCTTCGCCGTCGCCTCCTACTTCCAGTACGACACGCTGCTCGTGGCTTGGCTCACCGCACTTTATCCAAGCGGCCAGTTCGGCCTGTAACCCACCCCGACAATGGAGACCTCCATGACGATACGCTCGCTCGCCACGCTTGCCGCGACCGTCACTTTGTGCCTGACCACCACCGCGATACCGGGCATTGCCGGCGAAGCCACATCGAAGGTCGCGCCGATCGCGATCGCGGCCGCACAGGATACCGCACCGGATTTTGCCGGGATCAGCAACTGGTTCAATTCGGCGCCGCTCACCATGGCGGGCTTGCGCGGCAAGGTGGTGCTGGTCGATTTCTGGACCTATGGCTGCGTCAACTGCGTCAACACGCTGCCGCATGTCACCGCGCTCTACGCGAAATATCGCGACCGCGGCCTGGTGGTGATCGGCGTCCACACCCCGGAATTTCCGTTCGAGCGGTCGGCGGCCAATGTACAGGCGGCGTTGAAGCGGCACGGCATTACCTATCCGGTCGCCCAGGACAATGATTCGAAGACCTGGGACGCCTACCGCAACCAGTACTGGCCGGCGCAATATGTGATCGATCAGAGCGGACGCATCGTCTTCCACCACGATGGCGAGGGCCGCTACGAGGACATCGACCGCACCGTCGCCCGCTTGCTCAACGCCAATAGCTGAGCTGCGTCCCGGCACCGCGATATCGCCGCCCCGTCCGGTGTGATAGGTTCCGCGAGGAATATCGCGGCGACGGGGTGACGCATGTTCGACAATTTTGATGCGGTCACGATCGCGCGGGCGCAATTCGCCTTCACGATGTCGTTCCACATCATCTTTCCTGCCTTCACGATCGGGCTTGCGAGCTATCTCGCTGTGCTCGAGGCATTGTGGCTCGCGACCGGACGCGAGGTCTTCATCAACCTGTTCAATTACTGGCTGAAGATCTTCGCGGTGGTGTTCGGCATGGGCGTGGTGTCGGGCATCGTGATGTCCTACCAGTTCGGCACCAACTGGTCGGCCTTCGCCGACAAGACCGGCCCGGTGATCGGCCCGCTGATGGCCTATGAGGTGCTGACCGCGTTCTTCCTCGAGGCGGGCTTCCTTGGCGTCATGCTGTTCGGCCTGCAGCGGGTCGGGCCAAAACTGCATTTCCTCGCCACATTGATGGTTGCGATCGGCACGCTGATCTCCGCGTTCTGGATTCTCTCGGCCAATTCCTGGATGCAGACGCCCGCGGGCTACGCCGTCAACGCCGAAGGCCAGTTCATCGCGGCCGACTGGTGGAAGGTGATCTTCAACCCGTCCTTCCCCTACCGCCTCGTGCACATGGTGCTCGCGGCGTATCTGACCACCGCGCTCGTGGTCGGCGCCGTCGGCGCCTTTCATCTGTTGCGCGACCAGCATCTTGCCGGCGCGCGCGTGATGTTCTCGATGGCGATGTGGATGGCCACCATCGTCGGCCCGATCCAGATTCTGGCCGGCGACCAGCACGGGCTCAACACGCTGGAGCACCAGCCGGCCAAGGTGATGGCGATGGAAGGCCATTACCAGAGCCACAAGGACGGCGCGCCGCTGATCCTGTTCGGCCTGCCGAACCAGAGTGCGGCCCGGGTCGACTATGCGATCGAGATTCCAAAGCTGTCCTCGCTGGTGCTGAAGCATTCGCTCGATGCGCCGCTTAACGGCCTCGACACCGTGCCGCGCGAAAACTGGCCGCCGGTGCCGATCACCTTCTGGTCGTTCCGCATCATGGTCGGCCTCGGCTTCCTGATCGCGGCGCTCGGCCTTTTGAGCCTCCTGATGCGCGTGCGCGGCGCGCTCTACCGCTCGCGGGCGCTGCATGTCTTTGCCACGATGATGGGGCCTGCCGGCTTCATCGCCGTGCTTGCGGGCTGGATCACCACCGAGACCGGGCGCCAGCCCTTCACCGTGTTCGGCCTGCTGCGTACGGCGGATGCGGCCTCGCCGCTCGCCGCGCCCGCGGTCGGCTCGTCGCTGCTCGCCTTCGTCATCGTGTATTTCGTCGTGTTCATCGCCGGCATCGTCTACATCCTCCGCCTGATGGCGCAGCCGCCACATCCGGGCGAAGCGGGCCCACCGAGCGACGTGCCGGCGCGCGCCGCCGGCATCACGCCGGCTACCCAAGGGGCCGCCTCATGACCGCCGCCTCCCTCGCCACGCTCTGGGCCTTCATCATCGCCTTTGCCGTGTTCGTCTATGTGGTGATGGACGGTTTCGACCTCGGGCTCGGCATCCTGTTCCCGGCCTTTCCCGCCAAGGCAGACCGCGACGTGATCATGAACAGCGTCGCACCCGTGTGGGACGGCAACGAGACCTGGCTCGTGCTCGGCGGCGGCGGGCTGATGGCGGCGTTTCCGCTCGCCTATGCGGTGCTGATGCCCGCGCTCTATACGCCTGTCATCGCGATGCTGGTCGGCCTGATCTTCCGCGGCGTCGCCTTCGAATTCCGCTGGCGCACGACGCAGGCGACCCGCAACCGCTGGGACCTCGCCTTTGCCGGCGGCTCCTGGCTTGCGGCGCTGGCGCAGGGGATTGCGCTCGGCGCCGTCCTGCAGGGCATCCATGTCGAGGGACGGCATTATGCCGGCGGCTGGTGGGACTGGCTGACGCCATTCAGCGTGCTGACCGGCGCAGCCCTCGTCATCGGCTATGCGCTGCTCGGCGCGACCTGGCTGGTGATGAAGACGGAAGGCGACCTGCGCGAGAAGGCTTATGCGCTGTCGTGGTCGCTGCTGTTCGCGATGCTCGGGGCCATCGTCGCAGTCAGCATCGCCACCCCCTTCCTCCACATCCAGTACGCGCAGCGCTGGTTCACCTGGCCGAACATCATCGTCACGGCGCCGGTGCCGCTGGCGGTCGCGGCGGTGACCTTCCTGCTGCTCCGCAGCCTCGCCAACAAGCGCGACAACCAGCCGTTCTTCCAGACGCTGGCCCTGTTCGCGCTCTCCTATGCCGGGCTCGGCATCAGCATGTATCCGTACATCGTGCCGCAGAGCATCACGATCTGGCAGGCGGCGGCGCCCGAGAACAGCCAGCTCTTCATGCTGGTCGGCGTTGCCGTGCTGATCCCGCTGATCCTCGCCTATACCGGCTGGGCCTATTGGGTGTTCCGCGGCAAGGTGCGCCCCGGACACGGATATCATTGATGGCCGAACGACGCGCCGGGCCGCCGCTCGGGCGGCGTCTTCTGTGGTTTGCCGGCCTGTGGCTTGTGGGGGTCGGCACGGTCGCCCTGCTCTCGTTCGGCTTAAGGCTCTGGCTGGTGGCGAAATGAGGCGGGGGCAGATTTTCCACATGAACGCTAAGTGACAGTGTACCAAGGCTTTTTTGCTTTCCTCTGCCTTGAACTTGCCATCAAGATGGCCCTGAGATTTGATGGGAACCCAGCATGAACGCGCCGACACCCGCGCGGCTCATGCGCCGCATGCCCCGGGAGAACTTGTCCATGATGCAACCGCGCCGCCTGATCTGGATGCTGCTTGCCGCGATCGGTATCGCCGCCGCGCCTTCGCATGGCTTTGCGCAACAGCCCGACCGCGGCGACGAGCCGGGCCTCATTGCCGACGATTCCTACGAGCTCGATCCGGAATGGCAGAAGCAGGTGGTCTACTACCGGACCACTGAACCGCCGGGCACCATCATCATCTCGACATCCGAGCGCCACCTCTATCTGGTGCAACCCGGCGGCCGCGCCATCCGCTACGGCATCGGGGTTGGACGCGACGGCTTCCAGTGGCAGGGGCTCTTGAACATCACCAACAAGAAGGAATGGCCGGACTGGACACCGCCGCCGGAGATGATCGCGCGCCAGCCCTATCTGCCGCGCTTCATGGCGGGCGGCCCGGGCAATCCGCTCGGCGCGCGCGCGATGTATCTGGGCACCACGGTCTACCGCATCCACGGCACCAACCGCCCGGACACGATCGGCACCAAGGTCTCCTCGGGCTGCTTCCGCCTGGTGAACAATGACGTCGCCGACCTCTATGACCGCGTTCCCGTCGGCACCAAGGTCGTCGTGAGGCAGAAGCCGGAGCTCTAGGCTCCGGCTTTTCCGGCCGCGTCGCTCTCCCCTTCCCCATTTCAGCGAGAAATCACCATGCGTACATTTCGAGGCGGGCTCACGATCGGGCTCGCGGTTGCCGTCCTGGTTGCAGCCGCCGCCGTCGCCTATGAACGCTACGACACCCGCACCCTGAAGCGCACGATCCGCCGCGGCGAGGTGCTGTGCGGCGTCAATGCCGGGCTGCCCGGCTTCTCGGCGCCCGATGACAAGGGCATCTGGAGCGGCTTCGACGTCGATTTCTGCCGCGCGGTCGCCGCCGCGATCTTCGACGATCCGAGCAAGGCCAAGTTCATCCCGCTCGACGCCAGCGAGCGTTTCAAGGAACTGCAGAGCCGCAAGGTGGACATCCTCTCGCGTAACTCGACCTGGAGCATGGCGCGCGAGGAGAACTACGACCTCTATTTCCCCGCGGTCGCCTATTACGACGGCCAGGGCTTCATGCTGCCGCGCTCGCGCAACATCGAGACCGCGCTCGACCTCAACAACAGCAAGGTCTGCGTGCAGGACGGCACCACCACGCTGCTCAACCTCGCGGACTATTTCCGCACCAACAACATGAAATACGAGGAGATGAAGTTTCCCAAGCTGGAGGAGGTCATAAAGGCCTATGATTCCGGCAAGTGCGACACCTTCACCGCCGACGTCTCCCAGCTCTACGCGCTGCGGCTCAACATGGCGAAGCCGAACGATCACATCATCCTGCCGGAGGTCATCTCCAAGGAGCCGCTCGCGCCGGTGGTGCGCCAGCGCGACGACGACTGGATGATGATCGTGAAGTGGACGCTGTACGCGATGATCAACGCGGAGGAGCTCGGCGTCACCTCGAAGAACATCGACGAGGCGCTGAAGTCGAAGAAGCCGGACGTGATGCGGCTGGTCGGCAACGAGGGCACCTATGGCGAGGATCTTGGGCTCACCAAGGACTGGGCCGTGCGCATCATCCGCCATGTCGGCAATTACGGCGAGGTCTATGAGCGCAATGTCGGCGCCGAGTCGAAGCTGCACATCCCGCGCGGGCTGAACCAGCTCTGGAATGCCGGCGGCATCCAGTACGCCCCGCCGATCAGGTGAAGGCGCACGCGCCCTTCTCGACCGATGACTGTCATCACCCGCGCAAGCGGGTGATCCAGTATTCCAGAGACGGCGGAATGATGCGGTGAAGCCACGGCGTACTGGATCGCCCGGTCAAGCCGGGCGATGACCGCGGCGCAAATTTTCGTTTTCATTTCTCAAACAGCCGGCCACGCCTCCGCCTTCTCGCGGCGCGTTCGCGCCCGAGCGTTGCGGCATCATTGTCCCCCGAAGACAGAGGGCGCAGGGAAAGCCGGGCGCTGACCGCACCCGCAGCCTCGCGTGCAAGTGAAGAAAGCACACGAGTTAGTCACCACAGGTTTGGCCACAACATCCGGCTCTCCCTGCGCGATGGTTTTACGGTTTCCTTCGTGCTCTCCCCGGTGACCGGGCTTTCTTGCCACCGTCGCCCGCGAGAGCTTGCCTCTCGCGAACTTGGCATCAGCGTCGGGATGCCAGGACCACACGACTTCGCCGTCCGCGAGTGAACGCCGCTCGTCTGGCGACGCCATCACGTCCATCGCATCCTGCGCCAACGTTCGTGACGACGCGTACGCCCCTCACTCGGTGCAGGACGCGCCGAGTGAAGCCACTGATTTGCCCGACGCAACAAGCGAATTATTTTTTGGCAAAGGACTGGACGGCCCAAATCAGTTTGAATCGGCTCGCGAATTTCATTTTTGCGCGCACGACAAGTCCGAAGCAAAACTCGCGCTGATCCGTCCGTCAGGCGAGCTTGGTCGGCCGGAAGACGGTGAGACTTTTCCGCAACAGACCCGCCAAAAAAGGCAACCTTAGGCTGCGCCAGTCTGTCGCATGCAATCTTCCCATGGCAAAACGCGTCCACGCACATCGATCATGCCACATCGATCATGCCCTGGGGACTGGAAATGCGTCGTTTTGCAATTGTTGGGACTGGACTGGTTGCGATCGCCGGCTTTGCGGGCGCGGCATCGGCTGCGGACCTCGCTGCGCGGCCTTACACCAAGGCACCTCCGATGGTCGCGCCCATCTATAACTGGGGCGGCTTCTATATCGGTCTCAACGGCGGCGGCGGCTCGAGCCACGACTGCTACACCATCACCAGCGTTGCTGGCGCTCCGGTGTTTCCGAGTTCGGAAGGTTGCCACGACGCGACCGGAGGCGTGGTCGGCGGTCAGGTCGGCTATCGCTGGCAGATGACCAACTGGGTGTTCGGGCTGGAAGCGCAGGGCGACTGGGCGAATCTGAAGGGATCGAACAGCAGCCGGACTGCGATCATTCCCTACATGAACCAGACCAAGATCGACGCCTTCGGTCTGTTCACCGGTCAGGTCGGATATGCCTGGAACAACGTGCTCTGGTACCTGAAGGGCGGCGGCGCGGTCACCGACAACAAGTACACTTCCTTCTTCACCGGCACCGGCGCCGTGTTCAACCAGGCGAGCGAAACCCGCTGGGGCGGTGCCGTCGGAACCGGCATCGAATTCGGCTTTGCCCCGAACTGGTCGGTGGCGGTCGAGTACGATCACCTGTTCATGGGCCGCAACAGCGTCTCCTTCCCGCCGATCCCGACCGCCGTTGGACGCAGCGACAACATATCCCAGGGCGTCGACATCGGGACGGTTCGGGTGAACTACACCTTCGGCGGTCCCATCGTCGCGAAATACTGATCCTGGCTGGCAGCCCGCACCCCGCTCGATCGCTAGCCCAGCGTCACCATCCCGCTCCAGAACTGCTGATCGCCGCCTGTATCCACCTCGTAGCTGTGGGCGAAGGTGAGCTTGCCGTCGGCTCCGACTTTGAACGTCGCGATGTTCGCTGGCACGGTCTTCGTGCCGGCGCCGTCACGCGCCAGCCTGGGCTCGACATTGGTGGCAACCAGCATTCTGGCGCCCGGATCGAGCGCGAAGGTCCGCGGGTAGATGCCACGGACGTCCTCGTTCTGGATCAGCCTCGGCTCGCCGGTCGCCTGATCGATGGCGAACACCGCGATGTTGTTTTCTCCGCCGGGAAACACGTCCTTGCCATCGACCTTGACGGCATCGAAGGCGCGATTGGCGAGATAGAGGAAGCGGCCGTTCGGATGCACATGAAGCGTGCAAGCGGCCTGGCGCGAGCGGATATTGGTGGGCTCCGCCAGCGTATCCTTCACGAAGAGCGGCGCGGACTCGAGCACGCCGTTCGAAAGCCGGTAGACATCGAGCTTGTTCTCGCGCTCGCGCGACACGTAGACGAACGACAGGCCGGGGTGAAAATCGAGATGACGCGGCCCGAAGCCGTAACCGCCGTTCGGCGCGACCGACACCCGGTTGGCGAGCTGGCCGTCCCTGAAGCTGAACAGCTTCAGGGAGCCGGGATCTTCCCCCTTGCCCTTGGCCGCGTCGTTGCCGCGACACACCAGGATCGCGGCGGCGTTGTCGGGCGTGACGCGGATCTGGTGCGCGAAGATTCCGCAATCGAGCGATGCGGCCTGCGCGACCTCGTCGCCGACGGTGCCATCCGCGTTGATCCGGTGCACCGATACGCCGCTCGGGTCGTTATAGGCGACAAGCGCAAAGGCGCCGGCGTGATCGACCGAAACGTGGATCGGCCGCCAGCGCAGCGCGGCCGCTTGTCCGTGCTCCCTCAGGTCTCCGCTGCCGGGATCGATCCGGAGCGCGCTCAGAAAATTCTTGTCGCCCTTGATACCCGGCCCGCCATTGCTCGACACGACATACAGGAACGGAGCCGACGGATGCGGCCAGGCATACTGGACCCTTTGGGGCAGCATCACCGCGCCGCCCTGGCTCAGGGTCGCCGCGTCGGCGTCGATCCGGTAGAGCCTCAGTGCCGGTCCAAGACTGACATAGAAGAACACCTTGCGGGTCATGTCCTGCCCCCGGGCGATACGCGGCGCCGCGAACGCGCCGGCCGCAAGCGCACAGAATGTCCGACGATCCAGCATGGCGATTCCTCCGGTTCACTCGACCCTCGGTCTTCAGGTGAGAATTCGGAATCGTGCCCTTCCCCGGAGGGAAGAGTCCGCGCAGATGAACGCGGCGAGATGTGAGACGCGGCGGGGTGACGTTGTCAAGCGAAAGTGCCTGCCCGATCGGTCACTGATTCGCGCGCGGCAATCGGCCCTTCATTTGCACCCGCGAGTAGCGTAGATTTTTTGTTGCTGGAGCAGCCGCCAACGTCCAAAGCGGGTACGTGCGGCGATTATTGGCTCGCGACTGCTACCGTCATTTGAGAACTGCGAAGTATCCTGATGGAGGCGGCACATGACTTACGTAAACGGCGCGACGAGACTGAGCTCATGGGCATGCCTGTGTGCGCTCGGACTGATGATGTGGATTGCTGTTCCGGCGGACGCTCTGGCGCAGGGCTCGGCTTCCGCCGAAGCCCGGCTGAAGGAGCTGAACATCACGCTGCCGGCCGTCCCGCCTCCGGTCGCCAACTATGTCGACGCGGTACGGGTCGGCAACCTGCTGTTCCTCGCGGGAAATACGCCGGCGGCTGACTGGAAATACAAGGGCAAGGTGGGCAAGGACCTCACCGTGCAGGAAGGCTATGACACCGCGCGCCAGGTCGGGCTGATCATGCTGGCGAAGGTGCGCACCGCGCTCGGCAGTCTCGATCGCGTGAAGCGCGTGGTCAAAGTTTTTGGGATGGTCAACTCGGCCGACGGCTTCGGCGACCAACCGAAGGTCATCAACGGATTTTCCGATTTGATGGTGCAGGTTTTCGGCGATGCGGCCGGCAAACACGCGCGATCTGCGGTCGGAATGGCCGGCCTTCCCTTCAACAATGCCGTCGAGGTGGAGATGATCGTCGAGGTGGCGGAGTGACCGGCAAACCCGGCCTCGCCGTTGTCACGCGCGGCTCATCGACGGGGCGCAGCATGGGCTGAACGACGCGAAGCCCATCACGCTGTCGCTTCCTCCGATGGGTTTCGCTACGCTCAACCCATCTACGATCTACAGCACTTCTCTCCACCCTCCCCTGGAGGGTAAGGATCAATATCCCCTTGCCCGCGCGAGCTGGTCGGCATGGAAATTGGCATCGCCAAACAGTTCTTCGCAGACCCGCGCCCGCTTCATAAAAAAGCCGATGTCGAACTGGTCGGTCATGCCCATGCCGCCATGCATCTGCACGCCTTCCTGCACGGCGCGCGTCGCGGTTGAGCCTGCGCGCGCCTTCGCCACCGCAACCGCCGCGGCTGCATTGGCAAGATCGCCGTCGAGCGCCTGCAACGCCTTCAGCACGGCGGCGCGCGTGATCTCGATGTCGATATAGAGCTGGGCGGCGCGGTGCTGCAGCGCCTGGAATTCGCCGATCGCGCGGCCGAACTGCTTGCGCTCCTTCAGGTACGACACCGTGCGGCCGAACACCTCCTCGCTCAGGCCCACCATTTCGGAGGCGACCGCGCCGCGGCCGATGTTGAGAACGCCCTCGAGCAGCGCATGACCCTGATCGACCTCGCCGAGCACGGCGTCGGCATTGACCTCGACATTGTCGAAGTCGATGCGGGCCGCGTTGTGCGAGTCGACCATGATGGTGCGCTCGGTCGAGAGGCCCCTGGCCTTGGGATCGACCAGAAACAGCGTCAAGCCATCGCGCTCGCCGGCACTGCCCGCGCTGCGCGCCGCGACGATCAGGAGATCGGCGACATGGCCGTCGACCACCAGCGCCTTGGCGCCACTCAGCCTGAAGCCGTTGCCGGAACGCACCGCCTGCATCGCGGTCTGCAGCGGGCGATGTTTTGCCCCTTCATCGACCGCGAGCGCGGCGAGCAGCTGGCCGGCCGAGATCTTCGGCAGATGCTCTGATTTCTGCGCCGTGCTGCCGCCGCGCGACAGCGCGGACGCCGCCAGCACCGCGGTCGACAGGAACGGCGAGGGCGTCAGATTGCGGCCGATCTCTTCCATGACAACGCCGGCCTCGACGCAGCCGAGACCCGAGCCGCCGAACTCTTCCGGCACCAAGAGGCCGGCAAAGCCCATCTCGGCAAACTCCTTCCAGAGCTCGCGCGAGAAGCCGGTAGCGTCCTTGGCGTCACGCAGGTGGCGCAGATGCGAGACCGGCGCCTTGTCGGAGATGAGCCCGCGCGCGCTGTCGCGCAGCATGGATTGTTCTTCTGTGAGGACGAGGGACATGGGTGGGTTTCCGGTATCGGTAGCGGGAATTTCTGATTGGTCATTCCGGGACGCGTCGCAGACGCGGACCCGGAATCTCGAGGTTCCGGGTTCGCCGCTTCGCGCCGCCCCGGAACGACGGAAGCTACGCCCCCGGCAGATCGAGGATGCGCTTGGCGACGATGCCGAGCATCACCTCTGACGTGCCGCCCTCGATCGAATTGGCCTTGGTGCGCAACCAGGCGCGCGGCCGCGCGCCGCCCTTGGAGCGCTCGCTCTCCCATTCCAGCGCATCGATGCCGCCCGCCGACATCAGGATCTCGTAGCGGCGCTTGTTGAGCTCGGTGCCGTAATATTTCATCGCCGAGGAGAACGCGGGATGCCCCTGGCCCGCCTTCGAAAGATCGATCATGCGCTCGGCCGCAGCCGCCAGCGCCGCCTCGTCGATCTCGAAGCTCGCGATCTGGCCGCGCAGGATCGGGTCTTCCAGCCGGCCCTGCTCGTCGGCGCCGACGCTGTCGGCGGCAATCTGGCCGAGCGGGCGCGAGACGCCGCGCTCGCCGAGCCCCGAGATCATCGCGCGCTCATGCTGCAGCAGGTATTTCGCGACATCCCAGCCGCGATTGATCTGGCCGACGACGTGCGACTTCGGCACCCGCACGTTGTCGAAGAAGGTCTCGCAGAACGGCGAGCGGCCGGAGATCAAAAGGATCGGCTTTGTCGAGACGCCCTTTGATGCCATGTCGAACAGGATGAAGCTGATGCCGTCATGCTTCTTCGCAGCGGGATCGGTACGCACCAGGCAGAAGATCCAGTCGGCATAGTTCGCATAGGACGTCCAGATCTTCTGGCCGTTGATGATGAAGTCGTCGCCGTCGCTTACCGCGCGGGTCTGCAGCGAGGCGAGGTCGGAGCCGGCATTCGGCTCGGAATAGCCCTGGCACCAGCGGATCAGCCCGGCCGCGATCTTTGGCAGGTGCTCCTTCTTCTGCGCCTCGCTGCCGTATTTCAGAAGCGCGGGGCCCAGCATCCAGATGCCGAAGCTCGACAGCGGCGAGCGCGCACCGATTGCCGCCATCTCCTCGCGCAACACCTTGGTTTCGGCGGCGTCGAGCCCGCCGCCGCCATATTGCTTCGGCCAGTCCGGCACGGTCCAACCCTTGTCGCGCATGCGCTCGAACCAGACGCGCTGCGGCTCGGATGAGAATTTGGTGTTGCGACCGCCCCAGAAAGTGTCCTCGTCCGAGGTCATGGGCTTGCGCATTTCAGGCGGGCAATTGGCCTCGAGCCAGGCGCGCGTTTCCAGGCGGAATTTTTCGAGATCGGCCATGGGTGTGTTTCCTGGGTGTGTTTCCCGGCGGTGTTTCCAGTGTCAAGATCGTTGTGCCGACCTTAAGCCGCGCCTCGTGGAATTCAACAGTTCTCTTGCACGGAGCCCTGCCGCCGCGCCGGTAGCCAGGGCGAGGCGATCCTGTATAGTTTCGCCGCCCGAACGATTGAAAAGAAAGAGGAAACGGCCATGCGCCTGAAGCTGCTTTCGCCTGGCGAAATGAGCGCCGATCAAAAACAGATCTATGACGAGGCGGTGGCGGGAAAACGCGGCTCGGCGCCGCCGCCGATGATGGCCTGGCTCAACAGCCCCGGCATGGCCAAGCACGCGACGCGGCTCGGCGAATTCGTGCGCTACGACACCATCTTTCCGGCGAAGCTTTCGGAGATCGCGATCCTGGTGACGGCGCGGCACTGGGCCTCGCATTACGAATGGTACGCGCACAAGCGGCTCGCGCTGAAGGGCGGGCTCGATCCCAAGGTGATCGACGACATCCGCGACCGCCGCACGCCCGCCTTCGACGACCCCAAGGCGAAGATGATCTACGACCTCGCCAAATCGCTGCATGAGGGCCATGGCGTCGCCAAGGGCCTCTACGACGAGGCGGTGAAGGTGCTCGGCGAGCGCGGCGTGGTCGAGGTGATCGGGCTGTGCGGCTACTACACCATGGTGTCGATGACGCTGAACACCTTCGAGTTTCCGCTGCCCGATGGGGAAGTGTCGGAGCTGGCGTAAGGCAGGGCGCAACGGTCAGGATCACCGCTGGCCGTTCCCCCTCTCCCCGTTCTTACGGGGAGAGGGTTGGGGTGAGGGGCCCTTCGACGTATTTGAGCTCGCGGAGAATCCCCCTCACCCGGATCGCATCTAACGATGCGATCCGACCTCTCCCCGCACGCGGGGCGAGGTGAAGGCCAGCGGCCATTTTCAGAAACCCTGGATTTCCGGATCGGCCCGTATCGTATTGCCAGTGCAGCACATAGATTGCGGTGATCCGACGACGGAGACCCGCATGCCGCAAAACCCGCCCATCATCTCAGGCACCCGCATCGGGCACGTGCATCTCAAGGTCGCCGACCTCGACCGCGCGCTTTCCTTCTATTGCGGCGTGCTCGGCTTCGAGCTGATGCAGAAGATGGGTTCCAGCGCGGCGTTCATCTCGGCCGGCGGCTATCATCATCACATCGGGCTCAACACCTGGGAGAGCAAGGGCGGCCATCCGCCGCCGCCGGGAACGACCGGGCTCTACCACACCGCGATCGTCTACCCGACGCGGGCGGCGCTCGCCGATGCGCTGCACCGCGTGCTGAGCGCCGGCATTCCGCTCGATGGCGCCAGCGACCACGGCGTGAGCGAAGCACTCTACCTGCGCGATTCCGACGAGAACGGCGTCGAGCTCTATTGGGACCGGCCCAGGGAGCAATGGCCGCGCAGCGCCGACGGGGCGCTTGCGATGTTCACGAAGCGGCTTGATCTGGAAGACCTGCTCAGGCAGCGAGACGTGTAGCTTTCATCATCATTGCGAATGTGAGCGGAGCGGGGTCGTCGCTTACGCTCCACGCAATAGCCCCAACAGGCTGACGAGCCAGCCCGCCGCGTACAGGCCGAAACCGAATATCGCGTGCGTGACGAGGCTGTGCAGCCGCGCGAGCGCCGGACGCGGCGTGCGGCTCGCCGCGAAACCTGCCCCCATGGCCGGCTGCATGATCAAGAACGGCGCGGCGACGCTGCCGACGCCTGTGATCAGCGCGGGCGCGATTGTGGGCTGGCGCGCCCAGTCGAGGCCCCAGGCCGCCAGCAGCACGCCGGCGAACGCGATGCCGATCAGATAGTGCGCGGTCCAGCCGAACAGGCGCTCGCCCCTGACCTGCGGCGACGCCGCGATGGGATCATGGCGAAACCGCCCGCACGCAAGATGAAGCAGCCAGCGCCCGACCAACGCATAGTCCAGCGCTGGAACGCCGAACAGCTTGCGACGCACGACGGTCCAGAAATCCATCACGAGCGTCGCGCCGGCGCCGATCAGGCAGGCCTGCAGGAGATAGTCCGCCACGTCAAGCATGCCGTGCTCCCGCCAGCGCGGATGCGGCGTGCGCGCCCACCATCCAGCAGGCGGCGGTGTATCGAACCTCGTCGCCGTGCACATATGCGTCAAAGGCCGGCCGCACCGAGTCGATCGCGCGCGAACGGGTTCGCGCGTCGGCCGTCTCGAGAACCACGCCGACGGGACCAAGCCTCGTGAGATAACGATCGAGCTCCGCCGCCGGAAAGGTACAGACCACATCGACCGCGACGATGTCGATCCCGGCCCAGCCGCCCGCCTGCAAGATCGCGCCGATCCGCTGCGGGTCCGCGAAGGCGAACTGTCCCGGGCCATCCGGCCGTCGCGCGGGAAGATCGGGCAGCAGCGGCGCCGCGGCGCGCTCGGCCGTGGTCATGAACGGGTTTTCAGCCGCGCTGCGCCAGGCGACAAAGCGAAGCTCGGCGCCTGACGTCGCAGCGCACCGCAGGTTCGCGAACGCTCGCACCGGGTCCTTGAAGAACATGACGCCGAGCCGCGACACGATCCTGTCGAAGCTTGCGGGCGCAAAGCCGTGCGCCTGCGCATCGGCGCAGATGAAGCTTGCCGCCACCCCTTCCCGTTCGGCGCGGGCTTTTGCGGCGACGATCATTGGATGGGAAATGTCGATGCCGGTACAGCGCCCGCTGGCGCCGATCAGCCGCCCGACGGCAAGCGTCAGGCTTCCGGTGCCGCAGCCGACGTCGAGCGCGCGGCTCGTGGATTGCAGCGACGCCGCCTCGACCAGCCGGTCCTGCAACGGCCCGAACATATGGTCGAGCAGGTCCTGCGTCTCGACCCAGGCGCGGCCGGCCGGGCCATTCCAAAGGGCCGCCTGCTCATCATCACTCTCGCGCGTGAGCTCCATCGTCTTCTCCTCTCGCTTGCCTTCATGCATCGGATGCCGCATCCTGCCAGTTCAAGTGAACTTGAGGTCAAGAGCCATGAAGGACCTTGATATCGTCGAGGTGGCGCAGCGCGCCGGCGTGCCGGCCTCGACGCTGCGGTTCTATGAGGAAAAGGGGCTGATCGCCTCGATCGGTCGGCGCGGCATGCGCCGCCTGTTCGATGCCAGCGTGCTGGAGCGGCTGGCGCTGATCGCGCTCGGCCGCGCCGCGGGCTTCACGCTCGATGAGATCGCACGCATGTTCGCCCCCGACGGCCGGCCGCGGATCGACCGCAGGATGCTCACGGCCAAGGCCGACGAGCTGGAGCGGACCATCCGCAAGCTCAACGCGATGCGCGACGGGCTGCGCCACGCTGCGGTCTGTCCCGCGCCGAGCCACATGGAATGCCCGACCTTCCGCCGCCTGCTGCGGGCCGCGGCTTCAGGCGTGATCGGTGAAAGGAAGAAGACGACGCGGGCGCGGCGCGCGCCTAGCTAACGCGTCCGCGAATCATGATCAGCACCGCCGCGGTCAGCTCGAGCGCGATGCAGCCATAGAACGGCAGCGCATAGCCGCCGGAGAGATCGCGCAGCAGCCCGACCACGCCCGGGCCGAACGCGTAGGTGACCTGGTTGATCGCGGTGAGCAGGCTGACCAGCACGCCGAACGCGCGCTTGTCGAATTCGCGCTGCACGATCAGCGACGGCAGCGTGATCAGATTGCCGACGGAAAAGCCGAACAGCGCGCAAGCCGCGATCAACGCGACGTCGCTGCGCAGGTTGATGATGACGAGAAGCGCGCAGGCCTGGCTTGCGAACGACAGCGCGGAGGCAAGGCGCTGGTTGAGGCGATCGATCACGAAGGAGAACGAGACGCGGCCGACCACCGCCATCGCGGTCAGAAGCGCGATCGCGGTCGCCGCCTTCTCGCGCCCGATCACCGGATCGAGGAACGCGATCAAATGGACGATGAAGCCGACCTGCGCGAACAGCACCAGCGCGAACGCCGTCGTCACCGACAGGAATCCGATGTCGCGCAACGCGTGAGCACGGATCTGCCTTGCCGACGGCGCATCGGCCGCGCGCGCGGCGACGACCGGATGCAGCGCCGGCGGCGCGCCGACACAGAGCAGGATCACCGGCACCATGACGGCGAGAATCGCGATCGCGGCCGCCGTCATGGCGCCGGAAAAGCCGAATTGGGCAATCGCGAGCACCAGAAGCGGCACGCCGATGATGCCGCCGAAGCTCGCGCCATTCAGCGCCAGGCTGATCGCCATGCCGCGCTTGTGGTCGAACCACAGGCCGAGCGTGTTGGTGATGATGCCGAGGCTGGTGCCGGCCCAGCCGAACGCCAGCACGGCATCCGCGGCATAGAGCTGCCACGGCGCGCTGGCATGACCGATCGCGAGCGCGGCCAGCGCCAGCGCCACGCACCCCATCAGCAGGCAGTTGCGCGGACCGAGTTTGCGGATCGCCTCGCTGACGAAGACGACCAGCGCCGCGCCAAACAGATAGAAGAAGGTGGTGCCCGACGAGATCAGCGACGCCGGCCAGCCGCGCAGCCGCTGCAGCTCGGCGACATAGACGCTCTGGCCGTAGAAACCGAGCCCCCAGCCGAAGGTCGCGAGCAGGAAGCAGACTGCAACGATGCGCCAGCCCGGATAGCGGAGCGAGCTTTCATTGAGAGTTGCGGGGCTCAAGGCGTCCATGACCGCGAGGCTAGCAGCATCGCCGCCAAAACGCTTCGACCGCCGCCGAACTGTCGGCAGACGGCGTCAAGCGTTCACCTTGGTCGGGTCGTAGAAGAAGCGCTCGCGGAAAATGCGGTCGCCGCGCCATTCCTGGAACGCGACCTCGTCGAAGCGGCGCGTCTTGCCTTCCTTGTCGGTGAGCTCGAAATTCCAGTGGATGGCGACGCGGTCGCCGTCGAGCACGGAAGCGACCGCCTTGGAATAGACGGTGGGCGTGCGCTCGAGCACGGCGCGTTCGCGGGCGACCAGATTGTCGCGGCCAAGGCGCGGCTCCGCCGTGTTCTCCTGCATGCTGGCGTCCTCGGTGTAGAAGCGCTCGATCGCGCCGGCATGGTCGCCGGATTCGACGACGGCGATGAACTCATCGAGACGGGCGCGCGTGGGCATGGGAGGCTCCTTGCGACTGTTTCAGCCAGAAGTGTCAGATGCTGGGATCGGGCATTTCGTCGATCGCGGCTAGTGGTCCAATTCCAACATTCGCAGGCCGGCGGGGTGCGAACGTCAAATCCGCTCCACCAGCCGCGCTCGCCTTTTGGCGAACGACGAAAAGGACAGCACGGCAAGCCCGAGCAGGACCGGCGGAAACACCACAAGGTTGACGGCGTTCCAGCCGTAATTCGCCAGCAGCTGCCCGGAAGAGAACGAGCCGATCGCCATCATCCCGAACACCAGGAAATCGTTGAACGCCTGCACCTTGTTGCGCTCGCTCGGCCGATGCGTCTCCAGCACCAGGGCGGAGGCGCCGACGAAGCCGAAATTCCATCCCAGGCCCAGCACGACCAGCGTCGCCCAGAAATGCGGCGCGGTGACGCCCGACAGCCCGATCATCGCGGCCACCGCTTCGAGGATCAGCCCGAGCGCCACCACCGCCGGCGCGCCGAAGCGGGCGATCAGGGCGCCGGTGAAGAAGCTCGGCCCGTACATCGCCACGATGTGCCACTGGATGCCGAAATTGGAATCGGCGACCGTGAGCCCGCACATCTTCATGGCGAGCGGCGCCGAGGTCATCACCAGGTTCATCATGGGATAGGCGATGATGCCGCACAGCGCGGCGGCGATGAAGGGCGGCTGGCGCGCGATCTCGGCAAGCGGCCGGCCGCCATGCAGATCGGCCGGTGCGGGCGTCGGCGCATCGACGCCGGCGAGAATCGCCATCGCCACCAGCGCGACCACGGCCTGCGCCACGAAGCTGAAGGCGAACAAATAAGGCGGCCAGAAATCCATGGTCCACTGCACGAGCTGCGGCCCGAACACGCCGGCGAACACGCCGCCCGCCATCACCCAGGACAGCGCTTTGGGACGGAACGCGGCGCTGGCGCCGTCGGCCGCCGCGAAGCGGTAGGATTGCGACACCGCGCCGTAGAGGCCGCCGAGGAAGGTCGCGCCGCAGAACAGCCAGAACATCCCGTGCAGGATGGCGAAGCAGCCGAGCAGGCCGGTCAGCACGCCGCAAGCCGTGCCGATGATGAAGGCGACGCGCCGGCCATAGCGCCGCGCAATCGCACCGGTCGGCAGCGTGCCGACCGCGAGCCCCAGCACGAACATCGAGAGCGGCACGGTCGCAAGCGAGATGTCGGGCGCGATCGTTGCGCCGATGATCGAGCCGGTGGCGAAGATGACGGCGGAATTCGCCCCCGCCAGCGCCTGCGCCATCGCGAGCCGAACGACATTGGCGCGTGCCCGCGCATCGTCCGCTATCTCCCCGCCTGCAGTCACGTCGATCATCGCTTCGCCCGGCCGATCATTCCGGCACTATGGCGGGGCGAGGCTATGCGATCAACCGACGCAGGCGCGCGCGGGTCATGCGCTGACGTCATCCGCGCGCTGGCGACGAAAGGCGAGAATCAGGTTATTGGCGGGCATCTCGACAATCTCGCGCAGGACGAGCCCTGCGCCCGCCGCGAGCCGCTCGAGGTCGCCGACGTCGCGCACGCCCCATTCGGCATCCTGCGCGCGCAGGCTGGTGTCGAACACCGCATTGCTGAGCGCGGTGTGCTTGCCGTCCCGCTTGAACGGCCCGTAAAGCAGGAGCCAGCCGTCGGCGCGCAAGCCGCTGCCCGCGCCGGCGAACAGGCCCTCCGCCACGCGCCAGGGCGCGATATGGATGACGTTGGCGCAGAAGATCGCCGCCAGATCCCGCGGCCCGCCAGCCTCGCGCATCGCACTCGGCCACGCGGGATCGGAGAGATCGATCGACAAGGGCGGGCGAACATTGTCAAGGCCCGCATGCGCCCGCCAGGCGGCGATGCTTTTCAGGTGATTGTCGTTGAAGTCGCTCGGCCACCAGACGATGTCGGGTGACTGACGGGCGAAGAAGATGACATGCTGCCCGGTGCCGCTGCCGGCCTCCAGCACGTCGCCACTCTGGCCGGCAAGGAAGCGTTCGAGCACGGCCCAGATCGGCACGTGGTTGCGATGAAAGGCGGCCGCATCCAGCCGGCCATCCGGCAGAGGCGGCGTGTCCTTGCCGAATTCGACGACATAGTCAGCCATGATACGCCTCACTTCAGGTCGCTGCAGTAGATCTCCTTGAGCACCTGCAACAGCCGCAGCGCGCGGGCATCGGTGACACGGTAGTGCAGCGTCTGCGACGTCCGCCGGAACGCCACCAGGCCGTCGCTTCGCAGCCTGCCGAGATGCTGCGACAGCGCGGACTGGCTCAACTTCACGACGCCGACGATTTCGCCCACCGTCATCTCGCCGCGCGCGGCGAGAAAGCAGAGGATCAGAAGCCGCTTCTCGTTGCCGAGCAATTTCAGAAGCTGCGCGGCTTCGCCAGCCTGCCTGGTCAGTTTCTTCAGATCGGCCGCGGCATCGGCACCGAAGCCGGCCGGCATTTTTCTCGCTGTGACTGCGGCTGCTCGCATCAATCCAATTCCCGATCGTCAAATCCGGTCGCCAAGTCCGGTCGCCAAGTCCGATCACCAGTTCCGATCACCAGTTCCGATCGCCGTCCCGGTCGCACCGTCACGGCGCGGAGCACATCTAGCACATCTGCCGCTGCGCTCGGGTGCGACCACACTGGTTTAGCATTGACTAAATTAGTAAATGCCGATAGCTGAGAAAAAAGAACAAATGATGCGGCAAGGTCGCCGCAAGGGGAAGGAAACATGCGGCCTGAGCGCCAGGACAGCATGGATTTACTGCCGGAGTCTGGCGGCCCGCCCGCCCGGCTTGCCCGCCGCGCATTTCTGGGCATCAGTGCTGCGCTGACCGGCAGCCTCGCCTTCGGCGCAAAGGCGGGCACGCCCGAGCCGGCCTCCCCGCCGGCCGACGCGCCATGGTCGCAATCGCTCGGCGCCGGCGTGGTCGACCGGCCCTATGGCAGGCCGGCGGACGCCGAGGCCGGCGTGATCAGGCGCAACGTGCCCTGGCTCACTGCCGGCACCGAATCCTCCGTCAGCTTCTCGCCGCTGCAGGAGCTGCAGGGCATCATCACGCCGAACGGTCTGTTCTTCGAGCGCCACCATGCGGGGCGGCCGGACATCGATCCGGCGCAGCACCGGCTGATGATCCACGGCCTGGTCGAGCGGCCGCTGATCCTTTCGATGAAGGACATCATGCGCTTTCCGCAGGTGTCGCGCATCCACTTCATCGAGTGCCCGGCCAATGGCGGCATGGAATGGCGCGCCGCGCAGATCAATTCGCTGCAGTTCAATCACGGCATGATCGGTTGCGCGGAGTGGACCGGCGTCAAGCTCTCGACGCTGCTCGAAGAGGTCGGCGTCAAGAAGGACGCGAAGTGGGTGATGGTCGAGGGCGCCGACGGCGCGCACATGAACCGCAGCCTGCCGCTCGACAAGTGCCTCGACGATTGCCTCGTGGTCTACGCCCAGAACGGCGAGGCGCTGCGCCCCGAGCAGGGCTATCCGCTGCGGCTCGTGGTCCCCGGCTGGGAAGGCAACGTCAACATCAAATGGCTGAGGCGGATCAAGCTCGGCGAGAAGCCGTGGTATTCCCGCGAGGAGACCTCCAAATATACCGACCTGATGCCGGACGGCACCTCGCGCGGCTTCACCTGGCTGATCGACGCCAAATCCGTCATTATCTTCCCCTGCCCCGAAAAGCCGCTTCAAAGCCCGGGCCTCTATGAAATCCGCGGGCTGGCATGGACCGGCACCGGCAAGGTCAAGCGGGTCGACGTCTCCACCGACGGCGGCATCAACTGGCAGAGCGCGCGGCTGCACGAGCCGGTGCTGTCGAAGGCGCTGACCAAATTCACCATGCCTTGGCACTGGGACGGCCGGCCGGCGCTGCTCGAGTCACGCGTCATCGACGAGACCGGCTATGTGCAGCCGACGATTGCGCAACTGCGAAAGCTGCGCGGCACCAACTCGGTCTACCACAACAATTCGATCCAGACCTGGCAGGTCAAGTCAGACGGAAGCGTGTTCGATGTCCAGCTTGCGTGACGCTGTGCGCCTGCTTTGCGCGGCGGTCGGCATCGCCGCCGCTCCCTTCGCGCATGCGGCAGAGCCCGGCCATTACGGCTATGGCGAGAGGGCGACGCCCGAGCAGATCGCGGGCTGGAACATCGACGTCCGCGGCGACGATGGCGAGGGGCTGCCGCCCGGCAAGGGCACGGTGCAGCGCGGTTCGGAGGTCTATGCCGAGCAATGCGCGCTCTGTCATGGAACTTTCGGCGAAGGCGAAGGCCGGTTTCCAAAACTCGCCGGCGGGGTCGGGACGCTCAGGGACGACCGCCCGGAGCCTACGGTCGGCAGCTACTGGCCGTTCGCGCCGACGCTGTGGGACTACATTAACCGCGCCATGCCGATGCCGACGCCGCACTCATTGTCATCGGATGACGTTTATGCTTTGACCGCTTATATACTGAACCTGAACGACGCCGTTTCCGATGATTTCATCGCCGACCGGGACAGTTTGCCGAAGGTCAAAATGCGCAATCGCGACAGCTTCATCTGGACCGATCCAAGGCCGGATACCGCCGCCAAGCCCTGCATGAACGGCTGCGCCGATCCGGCCGACGTCAAGGTCAGCTCGACGGCGGAGGGCCGTAACCTGACACCGCGCACGACCGGACCGCTCGACACCATGCAAGCGAAGTAATCAGTAAACGGCCATCGATTTGCAGGAAACGCCTTTGACCAAACCACTTTTGGCGAAGCCCGGCCTGATCCCGGCACTGACGCTGGTGATCGGCATCGCGGCAGCCGGCTCCGCGCAGGCGCAATCGGCCGCCGCCGAGGGACAGAAGATCGCGTTCGACCGCGGCAAGGGCAATTGCCTGACCTGCCACGTCATCAAGGGCGGCGATCTGCCGGGCACGATCGGACCACCGCTCGCCGACATCAAGAGCAAATACCCCGATCGCAACGATCTCGTCGCCATCGTCACCGACGAGACCAAGCGCAACCCGCTGACCGTGATGCCGCCATTCGGCCGCAACCGCATCCTCACCGAGCAGGAGATCAACGCCGTCGTTGATTTCCTGCAGACGCTGTAACGCGCCAGGAGATGTTTCGATGAAGAGAGACAACGGCTTTCCGGCGACGCGCCGCCTGATCCTGCAGGGCGCGGGCCTCGTGGCGCTGGCGGGCCTCGGCATCAGCATCGCCGCACCGGCGGTGCTTGCTGCCGCCAACGATCCCTATCCGGAGGCAGCCTTCAAGCAGAAGGGCGACGCCGACGCGATCAAGGCGCTCTATGGCCGGACCGCGGAAGCCTCCGACAAGGTCAAGCTCGATGCGCCCGAGATCGCCGAGAACGGCGGCGTGGTGCCGATTTCCGTCACCACCACGCTCGACGGCGTGACCTCGATCGCGTTCCTGGCCAGCGAAAATCCCAACGCGCTGGCGGCGCATTACCGAATACCGGAAGGCACGCTGCCGGCGGTCGCCAACCGGCTGAAGATGGCCAAGACCTGCAACGTGATCGCGATCGTGGAAGCCGGCGGCAAGCTCTACAGCGCTACCAAGGAAGTCAAGGTCACAGTCGGCGGCTGCGGCGGATAGGCGTGCGTGTGATCGAAAGGCGGAGCCGGGTTTTCCGCAACGATCATGCGCCAGACATAGAGTTGGAGAAAAACGATGCCATCGACCATTCGCGTGCGCGCCATTGCCAATGGCGACATTACCGAGGTGCAGACCCTGATCCAGCACCCGATGGATTCCGGCTTCGTCAAGGACGCCAAGGGCGACCTCATTCCGCCGCATTTCATCCAGCAACTGACCTTCGAGCATGACAGCAAGCAGGTTTTCGTCGCCGACTGGGGCGCGGCGGTCTCCAAGGATCCCTACGTGAAGTTCGCTTTCAAGGGCGCCAAGAAGGGTGACGACCTCAAGATCAGCTGGGTCGACAACAAGGGCGAGCGCGACTCCACGACGGCCAAGATCCAATAGAAGATCCGGGCAATGCGCATGCGGCTCGCAATCCTCTTCGCTTCAGCGGCTTTGGTGCTCGCAGCGCCGACCTCTTCGCGCGCCACTGACGCGGTCGATCCGGCGCGCGACGCGAAAGTGTTCCAGAAGTACTTCACCGACAAGTTTCCCAAGGTGACCTCGCAGGAGTTCGTCAACGGACCCTACTCCATGGATGCCGACCTGCACCGGCAGTGGGAGGAGAAGGAGCAGTTCCCGCCCTACGAATTTTCGCTGGAGGCCGGCAAGGAGATGTTTTCGACGCCGTTCAAGAACGGCAAGACCTATGGCGACTGCTTTCCGGACAAGGGCATCGGCATCCGCCAGAACTATCCCTATTTCGACGAGAAGGAAGGCCAGGTCGTCACGCTCGAGCTCGCGCTCAACCGCTGCCGCGAGGCCAATGGCGAAGCGCCCTTCTCCTACGTGAAGGACGAGATGGCCTCGCTCACCGCCTATATGGCCTTCACCTCGCGCGGCAAGCCGATGAACATCACGATCCCGAACGATCCGCGCGCGCTCGCCGCCTACCAGAAGGGCAAGGAATATTTCTACACGCGCCGCGGCCAGCTCAACTTCTCCTGCGCGAACTGCCATGTGCAGAGCCCGGGCGAGCGCATCCGCGCCGAGGTGCTGGCCCCCGCACTCGGCATCCTCAACGCCATGCCGATCTACCGCTCCGAATGGAGCGGCATGGGCACGACCAGCCGCCGCTTCCTGACCTGCAACAGCCAGACCCGCGCCGTGCCGCTCAACGCGCAGGACGAGGAATATCGCGACCTCGAATATTATCTCTCCTACATGAGCAACGGCCTGCCGATTTCCGGCCCGGGAGCGCGGCCATGAGCCTGATCGAGAACCGCAAGCGGCGTTCCGGCAAGGCCATGCTCGCGACAGGTTTGCCGGCTTTGCTGCTGGCCGCGGGGCTGCTGACCATCGGCGCGACGGCCGTGTTGGCCGCCACTGAGGCTGAGTTCAAGGCGGCGCTCGCCGCTGCCGAAGCGGCCGAGAAGGAAGCGGGAACCTTGCGCAACCGATGGACCACCACCGAAGCGGCGCTGGCGGCGGCGAAGAAGGCGGGCGCTTCCGGCGATTTCGATCAGGCCATCGCGCAGGCGAAGGAGGCCGAGGCGCAGGCGAAGGCGTCGATCTTCCAGGCGACCAGCGAGAAAGCGCGCTGGAAGGACATGGAGATCCGCTGAAAGGCGGCGCGGAGAGATCCCCATGCAAATCCGCCGGCGCGATTTTCTGAAAACGGCCGGCACCGCCGCGCTCGCAGCCGGCCTGCCGCGGCTTGGCCGCGCGGCCGAGGGCGGCGTCTACGACGTCGAGCGCTTCGGCAATGCGCGCATCCTGCATCTCACCGACACCCACGCGCAGCTGCTGCCGATCTATTTCCGCGAACCCGGCGTCAATATCGGTATCGGCGAGATGGAAGGAAGGCCGCCGCACCTGGTTGGCCGTGCCTTCCTCAACCGGTACGGCATAAGGGCCGACAGCGCGGACGCCTATGCCTTCACCTGCATCGAATTCGAGAAGTCGGCGCAGCGCTTCGGCAAGCTCGGCGGCTACGCCTATCTGAAGACGCTGATCGACCGGCTGCGCGGCGATGTCGGACCCAACCGTTCGCTGCTGCTCGATGGCGGCGATAGCTGGCAGGGCTCGGGACTCGCCAACACCATGCGCGGCGCCGACATGGTGGAGGCGACGAACCTGCTCGGCGTCGATGCGATGACCGGCCACTGGGAATTCACCTATGGCGAGGCCACGCTGCGCGACAACCTCGCGCGCTTCAAGGGCGAGTTCCTGGCGCAGAACGTGTTCCTGACCGAAGAGGCGGCGTTCAACGACGCCAAGGCGTTCGATCCCGCCTCGGGCCGCGTGTTCAAGCCGGCCACGATCAAGGAGGTCGGCGGCTACCGCGTCGCCGTGATCGGGCAGGCCTTTCCCTATGTGCCGATCGCCCATCCGAAGCGCTTCACGCCGGACTGGAAATTCGGCATCCGCGAGGAGGAGCTGCAGAAGCTCGTCGACAGCCTGCGCGGCAACGACAAGGCCGACGCGGTGCTGCTGTTGTCGCACAACGGCATGGACGTCGACCTCAAGCTCGCCAGCCGCGTCACGGGCATCGACATCATCCTCGGCGGCCACACCCACGACGCCGTGCCGCAGCCGGTCACGGTGAAGAACGCCGGCGGCAACACGCTGGTCACCAATGCCGGCTCGAATGGAAAATTCCTCGGCGTCCTCGACCTCGAGCTCGCCAAGGGCAAGGTCGTCGACCTGCGCTACCGGCTATTGCCGGTGTTCTCCGAGCTGCTGAAGCCGGATCAGGGGATGACCGCGCTGATCGACAAGCTGCGCAGCTCGCTTACCGTATCGTGGAGCGACAAGCTTGCCACCGCCGATCACCTGCTCTACCGCCGCGGCAATTTCTCCGGTCCCGTGGACCAGATGATCTGCGACGCGCTGCTCGCCGAGCTCGACGGCGAGATCGCGCTGTCGCCGGGCTTCCGCTGGGGCACCACGATGCTCGCCGGCCAGGCGCTGACCATGGAGGACGTGCTGGCCGAAACTGCGATCACCTATGGCGAAACCTATTCGCAAGCGATGACCGGCGCCCAGATCAAGGACGTGATGGAAGACGTCTGCGACAATCTGTTCAATCCCGATCCCTATTATCAGCAGGGCGGCGACATGGTCCGGGTCGGCGGGCTCACTTACGCCTGCGCGCCCAATGAAGCGATCGGCCGCCGGATTTCGGAGCTGAAACTGGCAAACGGCCGCCCACTCGAGGCAAACAAGCGCTACAAGGTCACCGGCTGGGCCTCGGTCAACGAGCAGAACGGCACGCCGGTCTGGGATGTGGTGGCCAAGCACCTCCGCGCCGGCCGGCCGCCGAACCGCGCCGCGCCCGGCGTGACGCTGAAGGGCGTCGACGGCAATCCGGGAATTGCCGGCCAGGGATAGGGTCAAGGAGAGGGCCAAGGCCAGCTGGCGTAACGATCAGTATCGACCGCCAGCCGATACTTGCATCGACCGAAAACTTGTATAATCGGCAAACCCGGAAGGAATGTTGCAATGCACCGCGCTATCGTCAGTCTCGCTGCCGCAATCCTGCTGTCGCATGCTTTTGCGACGCGTGCGCCTGCGGCCGAAGGCAAGGCCCATCACGTCGCCTTCCACGTCGACCAGAACGATCCCGACGTGATGAACCAGGTGCTGAACAACGCCACCAACGTGATCGAATATTACCGCGGCAAGAACGAGGACGTCGACATCGACATCGTCACCTATGGCCCCGGGCTCACCATGCTGCGGGCCGACGCCTCGCCGGTGCAGGACCGCGTGAGGCGGCTGAAGGACATGGTGTTCCCCGGCAAGATCCAGTTCTCCGCCTGCAACGTCACCAAGACCGCGATGGAAAAGCGCGAAGGGCACGCGGTCGCCATCCTGCCCGAAGCCACCGTGGTGCCTTCGGGCGTCGTCCACCTGATGGAATTGCAGGAGCAGAGCTGGAGCTATGTCCGGCCCTGAGATGATAAAGTCGCTACTCAAAACCCGGCGAGGCCTGCCATGATCTTTCGCCAGCTGTTCGACAGCGTGTCCGGAACCTATAGCTATCTGCTCGCCAGCCGCGCCGGCGGCGAGGCGCTGATCATCGATCCGGTGCTGGAAAAGGCCGACCGCTATTGCCAGCTGCTGCGCGAGCTCGACCTCAAGCTGGTGAAGGCGATCGACACGCATCTGCATGCCGACCACATCACCGGGCTCGGCGAGCTGCGCGACCGCACCCATTGCATCACCATCATGGGCGACCAGAGCAAGGCCGACGTGGTGTCGATGCGGGTTTCCGACGGCGACCGCGTGACGATCGAGGGCATGGCGCTCGACGTCATGTACACGCCGGGACATACCGACGATTCCTACAGCTACCTGATGGGCGATCGCGTCTTCACCGGCGACACGCTCTTGATCCGCGGCACCGGGCGCACCGATTTCCAGAACGGCAGCTCGCGTGCGCAGTATGAATCGATCTTCAACCGCCTGCTGAAGCTGCCCGAGGAGACGCTGGTGTTCCCGGCGCACGACTACAAGGGCGACACCGTTTCCACCATCGGGGAAGAGAAGCGCTACAATCCGCGGCTGCAGGTGCACTCGGTCGACGAATATATCGAGCTGATGGCGAACCTGAAGCTGTCCAACCCGAAGATGATGGACGTCGCGGTGCCCGCCAACATGCATGTCGGCCTGCACCAGGAGGAGCTGGACAAGCAGGGCCTGTCGCTGAACGCACGCCAGGCGATCGAGAGCCTGGGCCGGCCCGATATCCTGCTGGTCGATCTGCGCGAGAGCAGCGAGCGCTCAAAATACGGCACGCTGGAAGGCGCGTTGCACGCGCCCTACCCGACGATCGAGGAAGGCCTGAAGCCCGGCGGCATGCTGCGCGAGATGGCCAACGCAACCGGACGCCGCATCGTGTTCTTCTGCGCCTTCGGCGAACGCTCGGCGATGGCGGTGGCCGCGGCCAAGGACGCGGGGCTTGCCAACGCCGCGCATATTGCCGGCGGCATCGACGCCTGGAAGAAGGCCGGCGGCCCGGTACTGCAAGGATGAAGGCGCTGACCGCGCCATGGCGTAACGTGGCTTTTGCGCGTGCGGACGTCGCGGGGTTGAGTTAGCGCAATCGTTTTTCAGAAACCGGTGCTCATGCTGCCGTCATTGCGATAGAGTTCCCGCAAATCTGTGGTCAGGGAAGATCAATGGGCAACCCGGGCAAGAAAGACAAACCGCCGGCCAAGGTGAAGGACAAGGCGAAGAAGCCGCCGCCTCCGCCGGCCGATAGCGACGACGATTACGAAGACGGCGACATCGCCACCCCCAAGCGCGACCGCTACGGCACCGACGACGAGCCGCTATAGTGCCGCCGCGAAATCGTCGCGCTCGATCCGAGCGATGCTTTCGCGATCGAGCAGATGGGCGCCGAAACCGGAGCGTGCGAGGCGCTGTGCGGCCGACGGGCTGGCAAGCAGCAGGAGCGCGGTCGCCGACAGCGGCACCGCGCCGAGCCAGTCCAGCCGCACCGGCGTCAGCTCCTCGAAGGTGTTCTCGTAGGGACCACTTTCGGCCATCAGCCGGCCGCAGGCGCGCAGCAACTCCCGCCGCGAGCCGCCATGCGCGGCACAGCCGAGCAGCGCCTGCATCGCAAGGCGGGTCTTCACACCCGCGCGGCTTTCAGGCAGCGCATCCGGCGTTTCCCCGAGCGAGATCCCCAGCAGCGGCGTGATCAGATCGGTGCCGGCGAGATACGCGCTCATCGGCTCGACCACGCGCGGGTTGCAATCGATCAGGAGCGGCCTGGCCCCGGCTTCCGGCATGAGGTAGTCGACCGAGAGCCCGCCGTGCCAGGCGAGGTGCGCGCCGATTCTCGCAAGCATCGCGCGAGCGTGCGGCCGCGCGACGCTTTCCTTGATCGCTTCGCCGCCGCCTGCACCCGGGGCTAGCCGGCGAAAGGCGTGAAAGCCGACCAGCCTGCCGCGACAGAACACGCCCTGCGCCTTCTCCGTCGTGCCGGCGATGAAGTCCTGCACCAGCACGCCATCGGCGAGAGAGCCGCTTGCGTTCAATTCCCGCACGGCGCGATCGAGCTCGGACTGGTCTTGCACGAACCAGATGCCGCGGCTTGCGGTGCCGATGGCCGTTTTCAAAACGCAAGGAAGGCGCGCCGCCGCGCGCAAGGCGGCTTCCGACGCGACGATGCTGGTCTGGGGCTGCGGCAAAGCGAGTTCGTCGAGCAGGCGGCAAAATCCCGCCTTGCTCAGCGCGGTGCGATAACTGGCGAAATCCGGCAATGCGACGTGAACATCGGCGGGAATCCGGTCGCGGACCCGCGCGAACAAAAAACCCTGCTCATGGGTCGGCAGCAGCACGTCGAAACGGCCGCTCGCCAGCAATTTCAGGATAAAGCCGAGATAACCGGCCGGATCGTCCCGCAGCCCCGGGCAGTGATGGAATTTCCGCACAAAGGACGAGAACCGCGCCAGGCACCAGGGGCTGGGATCGCAGATTTCGACGTGATGGCCGGCAAGGCCGAGCACCGTGACCGCCTCCCGCGCCGAGGTGCTGGAACCTTCCGACAGGAGCACCCGCAGCCGCATCGAAATCCTTTGGCCGGAAATGACAATCGGACGAAAAGGCAAGTCGGTCCAGTAGTTTCACCGGGGCTGCCATGCAGCGGCATTCATGGACAAGTAACCGCCCTGCCCGATATTTTGGCAACCATCCTAGCCTCCTTTCAACAGCCTCGAACACCCCTGGGTTGAGCCGGAATAGCCAATGGTCGACATCCTCGCCGCGCCACAACAAGCGAAAACCGACAGCGCGCTGCGCACGCTGACCGGAATTTCGGTCGCGCACTGGCTCAGCCATTTCCACATGCTGGTGCTGCCGATGCTGTTTCCGTTCCTGAAGGAGCGGCTCGGCGTCGGCTATGTCGAGCTGGGCGTGGCGCTGACCGTGTTCGGCGTGGTGTCCGCCGTGATCCAGGCGCCGCTCGGCTATCTCGTCGACCATGCCGGCGCCCGCAAGATCCTGCTGCTTGGCCTCTGCATCGGCGGCATGGGCCTGATCCTGCTCGGCATCCACCTCAGCTATGCCAATTTGATCATCTGCGGCGTGCTGCTTGGCATCGCCAACGGCGTCTATCATCCGGCCGACTACGCCATTCTGTCGGCGCATACCGACGAGGCGCGGATGGGCCGCGCCTTCGGCATCCACACCTTTGCCGGCTATCTCGGCTTTGCCGTGGCGCCCGCCCTCGTCGCCGCGCTGGTCACCGTCGGCGGCGGCCAGGCCGCGCTGATCGCATGCGGGGCGCTGGGTCCGCTGATCGCGCTGCTCTTGATCGTTCTGGCCGTGCCGGACGCCCGCGCCCAGCGCGAGGATAGCGGCGAATACAAGAGCCAAGGCGGCGTCATCACGCCGGCGCTGATGGTGCTGACCGCCTTCTTCACGCTGCTCGGGCTTTCGACCGCAGGCATCAGCAATTTCGGCGTGGTGGCGCTGATGGGCGGCTATGGCGCGACATTCTCGATCGCCAACATGGCGCTGACGGCCTATCTCGGCGCCAGCGCCGTCGGCGTGCTGGTCGGCGGCTATCTGGCCGACCACACGCAGCGCCACGGCCAGGTTGCCGCGGTCTGCTTCGCCGCCAACGGCATCATCGTGGCCGTGGTCGCCTATGTGACGCTGCCCGCGATCACCCTGGTGGCGACGATGACGCTGGGCGGCTTCCTCAGCGGCATGATCGCGCCCTCGCGCGACATGCTGGTGCGCAACGCAGCGCCCGCGGATGCCGCCGGCCGCGCCTTCGGCATCGTCTCCACCGGCTTCAACTTCGCCGCGATGGCAAGCCCGCTGTTGTTCGGATGGATCATGGACCAGAACATGCCGCACTGGGTGTTCGGCCTGTCCGCCGCCTTCATGATCGTCACCGTGGTGCTGACGCCGTTCACCGAGCCGCGCAAGGCCAAAGCGCCGCAGCCCTAGATGTGGAGCCTCAACAGGTTGTTCCTGGTTAGGACGAGTCTGCTAATCGGTGGCATCGAGCCGATACTGCCATGAGGCCGGTGCCAGTTGTATCGGTGAAGCCATCTTGGCAGTTCGGCAGCCCGTTCTTTTGAGGTGTTGTAGGCGCGGGCATAGGCCCACTCACGCAGGCTGGTCTGAATGAAGCGCTCGGCCTTGCCGTTGGTTTTCGGCGTGTAGGGCCTGGTGCGGATGTGCTTGAGGCCGAGACGCTTGCAGGCTTTGCGGAAAGCAAAAGATTTGTAGCAGGAACCGTTGTCGGTCATCACCCGCTCGACCTTGACGCCCAGGCTCGCGTAGTAGGTGATCGCGGCCTTCAGGAAAGCCACGGCGCAGCCCTGCCGCTCGTTCTTCATGACCTTGCTGAAGGCGATCCGGGAAGCATCGTCGATGCAGACATGGACGTACTCCCAGCCGGGCCCTTCGCCGCGGGCCCGCAAGGCGCTCTGGCCGGTTCGGTCGCCGGTGATGCGATGGCCCACCCGGTTGAACTTGCCGAGCTTTTTGATGTCGATGTGGATCAACTCGCCCGGATGTTCGCGTTCATAGCGTCGCACCGGCTCCGTCGGTTCCAGGTCGCGCAATCGGTTCAATCCCAACCGCTGCAAGATGCGACTGACGGTCGCCGGAGAGATGCCGAGCTCGGCCGCGATCTGCTTGCCGGTGTGGCGCTGCCGGCGCAACGCCTCGACCGCAGCGCATGTGGCCGGCACGGTTTGGCTCGGCAATGAAAGGGGCCTTGAGGAGCGATCACGCAACCCAGCCACGCCCTCCGCGCGGAAACGATTGACCCACTTGGCAACCGTCTTCGCTGTAATGTTGAACTGGAACGCGGCTGCGGCCTTCGTAAGGCCTCCCTCCACCACACTGCGCACCATGGCCTCTCGACCTTTCGGCGTCAGAGGCGCATTCTTATGGACGTCCATTCGGCCCTCCGCAGGATCGGCTAAAGCTTCGACAACTTCAGCTTCCTCGCTCAGGACCGGATGGACAACCTCCTGAAAGCTCACACCTAGAGCATCGCTCTGATGAAATCAGAGCCGATGCTCTGGATTCTTGTTTTGACGCGCTTTCTTCACGTGAACCGGTGCCCGCTGCGCTCGAAAGCGCTCTGGCAAAGCGCCGCCGCACGCCCTCCGGTTGCGCGCGGCGAGCATCAGCCTTGCGCGGAAGGAGGGGCTTGATCCGACCGCGCTGAAAACGCTGCCGGTTTTGCCGCACATGGCGAACGCAGCGCACGCCTTCACACATCCGCGTCTTGACGCCCGCGGGAGGCGACGCGAGACTTTCGCCAAAATCAAGAGCTCGTCGACATCTGGTTGCAATTCCTTTTGCAATTCCCCCGGGGAGGAAGCCATGTCCAAACGCAGCAGCTCCGCGCGCGGTGGCGCGCCTGAAATTGGCCGTCGCAATTTTCTCAAAGGCGCCGGCATCGCGGGCGCAGCCGCGCTGGCAACGCCGGCATCCGCCAACACGACCTTGGCGCCTTCTCCCGAACCGCGTCCCAAGGCCGAAGTGCCCGGGCCAAAACTCGCGGCCGCCGATGCGATGCCGCCGCCGGCCGATCCGGTCTATCAGACCACGAGCGGCGGCGACTTCATGGTCGACGTGCTCAAGACGCTCGACATCGACTACCTCGCGATGAATTGCGCTTCCAGCTTCCGCGGCCTGCACGAGGCGATCGTCAATTACGGCGGCAACACCAAGCCCGAAATCCTCACCTGCCCGCACGAGGAGATCGCGGTGCATATGGGCCAGGGCTACGCCAAGATCGAAGGCAAGCCGCTCGCCATGATCTGCCACGGCGTGGTCGGGCTGCAGCATGCCAGCATGGCGATGTACAACGCCTGGTGCGATCGCGTGCCTGTCATCGTGATGGGCGGCAACATCATCGAGGCCAACAAGCGCGCCCCCGGCGCCGAGTGGCCGCATTCGGCGATCGACCCGGCGGCGCTGACCCGCGATTTCGTCAAGTGGGACGACCAGCCGACCTCGCTGCAGCATTTCGCGGAATCGGCGGTGCGCGCCTACAAGATTTCCGTCACCCCGCCGATGGCGCCGGTGATGCTGTCGCTCGACGCCGAGCTGCAGGAAAACCCGATCGAGAACCGCGACGCGCTGCGCATCCCGAAGCTGACCCGCGCGACGCCGCCGCAGGGTGACAGTGCCGCGCTGGCGCAACTCGCCAAGATGCTGGTGGAGGCGGAAAATCCCGTCATCCTCTGCGACCGCATGGCGCGCACGCCGGCCGGCATGCCGCGGCTGGTCGAGCTGGCCGAGACCCTGCAATGCGCCGTCATCGACAATTTCGGGCGGATGAATTTCCCCTCGCGCCACCCGCTGAACCAGTCGTTCCGCCGCTCGATCATCGCGTCGGCCGATGTGATCCTGGCGCTGGAGCTCAACGAATTGTGGGGCACGCTGGCCGAATTCCACGACCGCATCATGCGCACCTCCGAGCCGCGCTACAAGAACACCGCCAAGATCGTCACCCTCGGCACCCGCGGCCTCTACATGAAGGCGAACTACCAGGACCTCGGCCGCTACCAGGAAGTCGACCTCGACATCGCCGGCGACGCCGAGGCAAGCCTGCCGGCGCTGACCGAGCAGGTGAAGCGCCTCCTCGACGAGGGCCGCAAGAGCGCCTTCGAGGCGCGCGGCAAGAAGCTCGCCGCCGCCAAGAACGCGACGATCGAGCAGGCGCGGTCGGATGCGACGATCGGCTGGGATTCGAGCCCGATCACCTCGGCGCGGCTGTGCGCCGAGCTCTACAACCAGATCAAGGATGAGGACTGGTCGCTGGTCGGCACCTCGATCCGCCTCGCGTGGCCGCACCGGCTGTGGAATTTCGACAAGCCCTACCAGTGGAACGGCGGCTCCGGCGGCGGCGGCGTCGGCTACACGCTGCCGGCGTCGCTGGGCGCCGCGCTCGCCAACAAACGGCACGGCCGGCTGACGGTCGCGATCGGCGGCGACGGTGATTTCATGTTCGTGCCGGCGACGCTGTGGACGGCTGCGCACCACAAGATCCCGATGCTCTACATCGTGCACAACAACCGCGCCTATCACCAGGAATACATGTATCTGCAGGCGATGGCGGCGCGCCACGGCCGCGGCATCACCAGTGCCGACATCGGTACCACCATCAAGGACCCGTTCGTCGACTACGCGACCATCGCCAAGGGCTTTGGCGTCTATGGCGAAGGCCCGATCAGCAACCCGAACGATCTCGCGCCGGCGTTGAAGCGCGCCATCGCGATGGTCAAGAGCGGGCAGCCGGCGGTGCTCGACGTGGTGATGGATCAGCGCTGATGAAGGGGATGACGATGAAAAGCCGCACGGCATCCCGGACGCAGCCGCTGGGGGTCGCCCTGCTCGCGGCGATGGTGCTCGCGGCCTTCGGGCTCACCGCAGCACGCGCCGATGACACTCCGGCCGGCGATCCCGCCAACGGCAAGCGGGTCTACCTCGCCGACGGCTGCTTCGAATGCCACGGCCGCGCCGGACAGGGCGGCACGTTCAACTATCCGACGCCTTCGCTCGCGCAGATCGATCTGCCGGTGGAATCCTTCATCGCCTTCCTGCGCGAGGCGCCGAACGACATGCCGTCGTTCTCCGCCGACGTGCTCTCCGACAAGGACGCCGCCGACATCCACGCCTTCCTGCGCTCGCTGCCCGGCCGCAAGCCGGTCAAGGATTTTCCGATCCTGAATCAGTAGATGTCAGCGCGCTGGCGGCGCCGCGAGCAGCCGGCGCGTCACGAAGTCAAGGAAGGCGCGCAGCCGCGGCGCGGCGTGCTGGCCCTGCGGCCAGAGCAGCCAGAAAGCGCCTTCGCTCGCGCAAGCCGGCAGCACGGTGACGAGTTCGCCCGACTCAAGCGCGTCGCCGATCAGGAAGTCCGCCATCCAGGCGATACCGAGGCCGGCAATCGCGGCTGCGCGCACCGCCTCGATATTGGTGCAGACCATGCGCGACGGCGCACGATCGAGATCGGCGGCGGCGCCATCGGCCAGCCGCCAGGCCTGCAGCACCTGCGTGCCGGGATGACGAAAGCGAATGAGCTGGTGCGTGGCGAGGGCGGCGGCGTCACCGGGTTCACCATACCACGCCAGATAGTCGGGCGAGGCGCACAGCCCGAAACGGAACGTGCCGAGCTTGCGCGACATCAGCGACGAATCGGGCAGCACGCCGCTGCGGATGGCGACATCAAAACCTTCCGCCACCACATCCTTGATCCGGTCGTCGAGATCGAGATCGAGCCGGATATGCGGGAACGCGTGCGCGAAGTCCGCCAGATGCGGGGCAAGCAACCGATAGCCGGCCGCCGGGAGACTGACGCGCAGCCAGCCTTGCGGCTCCGCCGCCGATTGCGACAGCAGCGCCTGCGTCTCGCGCCAGTCGTCCTGCCAGCGGCGGGCCCGCGCCAGCAGCAGTTCACCCTCCGCCGTCAGGCTGACCCGCCTTGTGGTGCGGTTGAACAGGCGCACGCGAAGCCGCGCCTCCAGCGCGCCGATCGCCTTGCCGGTCGCGGACGGCGATAGCCCAAGGCGTCGCGCCGCCTCGGCAAAGCTCAGGGTCTCGGCCACGGCGATGAATATTTCCAGTGAGCGAAGACCCTCCATCGCGCCAGATTAGCGAAATTTAGTCGTCAATGTCACGCCTTTTGGCATCATGATGCTGGATTACGGACAATCTATCCTTCGGTCACCCCGGAAACCCGAAGGAAATCCAGTCATGACCGCGAGCACACCGCCGGACCGGCCAGCCAGCTTCATCCACCACGTCCATAATCCCGAGGATCTGGTCGCCCTGCCCCGGACCTCATGGATCATCGTCAGCGGCATGCGCTCAGGCCAACGTCCGGGCCGGCTCTTCGTCGTGGATGGCGAAAGGCAGGACGAGGCGAGCGAGCTGCGCTGGGAGGCTGCCGCCGAAGCCGGACGCGTAAGCCGCGACGTCTTCGACCCACATGGCATCGCCGCGCGACGGCTTGCTCCCGGGCGGTTTGAGCTGCTTGTGGTGGACCATGGCGGCGGCGAAGCGATTGCCCGCCTGGTGATCGAAATGCGTGACGATGGTCCGGTGATCGCAAGCGGCGACCGGATCGTGCAGCCGCCGCGGACCTCGGCCAACGCGGTGGCCTATCTGCCCGATGCAGGCTTCGTCATGACCAGCATGTTCGACCCCACCGACTCCGCCTTCGTGGAAAAATTCGCGCAAGCGGAAAAGACGGGGCAGGTCTGGCGCTGGTCGACGTCAACAGGCTGGAGCCGCTTCGGCGCGCTGCAACTCTCCGGCGCCAACGGCATCGCCGCGTCGGCCGATGGCGCATCGGTGATCGTATGCGAGTGGGCCGCACGGCGGGTCTGGCGGCTCGGCGCCGACGGCGCGCCAGTCGCAAGTGCGGAGACCGACTTCCTGCCGGACAATCTGCGCTGGACGGCCGACGGGCACCTGCTGCTGGCCGGTCAGCGCGCCCGCCCCGAGGCGCTGTTCGGTTGCGTCGCTCGCGGCGAGCGCTGCCCGCTCGCCTTCAAGGTGGCGCGGCTCGATCCAGATAGTCTCGACATCACGCCGCTAATCGAGACAGACGAGCATGCGGCGGCAGAATCAGGCTTCGGCGGCGCCACCGGCGCGCTTGAAGTCGGCGAGGCCATCTGGGTCGGAAGCTTCACGGGGACGCGGATCGGCGTGTTCGCTCGCTGACGTCACGAGCGGGACAGGCGCGCCGGTACCGGCGCGTCCGTTGCGGATGCAGGCCGCGATCAGGCGAATTTCGGCCGCGTCTCCTCCTGCCCGGTCAGGCGCGCGCGCTCGGTGTTGGGCCAGAGCAGGAGCAGGCCGAGCAGGCCTGAGACGACCAGGATCACGGCATTGATGGTGAAGCCCATCATGTAACCGTCGAGTGTCGTGGTCGCGCGCTGGATGACGCTGCCCATCACCGACGGGGCGATCATGCCGGCGAGCGTATAGATCGCGCCATAGATTGCGAGCACGGCGCCGCGCTGCGACACCGGCGTGAACTCTCCGAGCATCGGCGGGCAGACCACGTAGATCGATCCGCACAGCCCGCTGCCGAGCACGAGGAGCGCGATCTGCAGACCCGAGCCCTCGACATGCGGAAGCATGGCGATGATCAGGCCGCCGAGGATGAGCGGGGCCGCGCCCAGCACGCCGCGCGCGCCGCGGGTCGACACGCCGCGCGCCATCAGCAGCTGCGAGAACCAGCCGGTGAAGATCACGACCGTGGCGCCGAACACCCAGGGCATGATCGAGACCCAGCCGGCCTGTTGCTGCGAGAAGCCAAGCCCCTTGACGATGAACGGCGTGAACCAGGTCAGGCCCAGCGACAGCGCCCAATAGGCGCCGAAGGTCGCCGCGCAGCAGCCGACGAAGGTACGCGAGGTCAGAAGCTGGAAATAGGGAATCCGCACCTCGTTGGCGGCGGCCGCATGGCTCATCGTCAGCGGCCCTTCCTTGCCGAGCACGAACCAGGCCACGACCCAGAGCAGGCCGACCACGCCGAGCGCGCCGAAGGCATAGTGCCAGCTATGATTGACGATCACCCAGTTCAGCGCCGGCACCGCGATGATCACCCCGAAGGCCGAGCCCTGCGACAGGATCGCGGTGGGCAGCGTCCGCTTCTCGTCGGGAAACCATTTGTAGATCGAATGCGCCGCTACCGAGAAGGCCGGTCCCTCGCCGGCGCCGAGGATGATGCGGCAGATCAGGAGCGTGGTGAAGCCGACCGTGCCCACCATCGGAAACTGCGCCAGCGCCCAGATCAGCGCGAGCACCAGCAGCACCCAGCGGGTCTCGACGCGGTTGACGATGAAGCCGACCACGATCGCTGCGATCGAGAACAGGAAGAAGAACGAGGAGCCGAGCAGGCCGAACTGCTCCGGCTCCAGCTTGAGCTCGGTCATGATCGGCACGCCGGCAAGCCCGACCACGATCTTGTCGGCGAAGTTCACCAGCATGAACAGGAACAGGAGAAACGTGATTCTCCAGGCGCCCTTCGGCGTCGCTTGCGCGGTCATCGTGTTTCCCCCGTTTCGTCTTGTGCCGTCTTCCGGTCCCGCCAGACCGGCTTGGTGCGATGCTAGCCATGGGATTACAGCCAGCGCAACTGGGCATTTTGGACCAGACCAGTACGGCGCAACCTCCCGGTGCCGAAAAACCGGCCCCTGACGATGTTTTGAAGGCAGCGTACGACCCCGAAGGGCTTCGCAGGCCGCTGGCCGGCAAGTAATAAGGTGCCGTGCTGAGCGTTCGCAACCTGACCAAGACCTATCGCACGGCCGGCGAAGACGTCGCCGTGCTGCGCGGCGTCAATCTCGATCTCGCCGCCGGCGAGCGCGTCGCGCTGTCGGGCGAATCCGGCAGCGGCAAGAGCACGCTGCTGCATCTCATCGCCGGCCTCGATTCACCTGACGGCGGGGAGATCAGGATCGGCGACGATGCGGTCTCCGCATTGTCCGACGCCGGCCGTGCGGCGCTGCGGCGCGACCGGCTCGGCCTGGTCTTCCAGCAATTCAATCTGGTGCCGAGCCTTTCGGTCGAGGACAATCTGGCGCTGCAGTCGCGCATCGCCGGCCGTCATGACGCGGCCTGGCACGGCGAGCTCGTCGAGCGGCTCGGCCTTGCGCGCCTCCTGAAGCGTTATCCCGAGCAATTGTCGGGCGGCCAGCAGCAGCGAGTCGCGATCGGCCGGGCGCTGGCGGTCAAGCCCGTGCTGCTGCTCGCCGACGAGCCGACCGGCAACCTCGACGAGGCGACCGCCGACGAGGTGCTGGCGCTGACGCGCGACCTGGTGGCGCGCAGCGGCTGCGGCTTCCTGATGGTGACCCACAGCGCGCGGCTGGCCGCGACGCTGGACCGCCGGGTCACGCTGCATGCCGGGGTGGTGGCGTGATGCGCGCCATCTGGATTCTCGCGGTGCTGCTCAGCCACTGGCGCCGGCATCCGATGCAGCTCGCCACGCTCGTGATCGGGCTGATCGCGGCGACCGCGCTGTGGAGCGGCGTGCAGGCGTTGAACCAGCAGGCCCGCCTTTCCTATGAGCGCGCCGCGGCGACGTTCGGCGGCGCGCGCACGGCGATGCTGGCGCCGACGAGCGGCGCCACCGTCCCGCAACAGCTGTTCGTCGACCTGCGCCGCGCCGGCTGGCCGGTCTCCCCGGTCGTGGAAGGACGTGTGCAGATCAACGGCCGTGCCTTCCGCCTGCTCGGGATCGAGCCGGTGACGCTGCCAGGCGAGGTCGGCGATGCGCCGACCGTCGGGCGTGAGGGGCTGCAGGCCTTCATCATCCCGCCGGGACAGACGCTGCTCGCGCCGGAAACGCTGGCGGATCTGCAGCTCAACGAGGGCGCGACGCCAGCGATCGCGAGCGGCGCGCGGCTGCCGCCTCTGCATGTCCAGCCACAGCTCGTGCCCGGCGTGCTGGTGGTCGACATCGGAATTGCGCAAAAACTCCTGAACCGCCCCGACCAGATCTCGCGGCTGCTGATCGGCAGGGCGAAAGCGCCACACGCCGCGCTGGAACGCATTGCGGGCGACCGGCTGCGCCTGGTCGAGCCGGATGCCGCGACCGATCTCGAGCGGCTGACCGACAGCTTCCACCTCAACCTCACCGCCTTCGGCCTGTTGTCGTTCTTCGTCGGGCTGTTCATCGTCAATTCCGCGATCGGGCTCGCCTATGAGCAGCGGCTGCCGATCCTGCGCACGTTGCGCGCCTGCGGCGTGTCGGCACGCCTCCTCAACGCCGTGCTGGTGCTCGAACTCGTTTCCGTCGCGCTCGCCGCCGGCCTTGTCGGCCTCATCTGCGGCTACCTGATCGCAGCGGCGCTGTTGCCCGACGTCGCCGCCTCCCTGCGCGGGCTCTATGGCGCAGAGGTGCCCGGCGAATTGACGCTGAAGCCCGCCTGGTGGCTTGCCGGGATCGCGATCAGCGTCCTGGGCGCGCTTGCCGCCGCCGCGACCTCGCTTGCGAAGGCGATCCGCATGCCGGTGCTCGCGACCGCGCAGCCGCAGGCCTGGCACCAGGCGCAGCGCCGCTGGCTGGTGCTGCAGAGCGCAAGTGCGCTGATCGTGTTCGCGGTGGCGGGCGGGCTGCTCGCCTTTGGCGATTCGCTGCTCGCCGGCTTTGCGCTGCTGGCGGCGTTCCTGCTCGGCGCCGCGCTGATCCTGCCCGCGATCCTCGAGCTGCTGCTCGGCTTCGGCCAGCGCCACGCGCGGCGCCCGCTCACGTCATGGTTCTGGGCCGATAGCCGCCAGCAGCTCTCCGGCCTGTCGCTGGCGCTGATGGCGCTACTGCTCGCGCTCGCGGTCAATGTCGGCGTCGGCACCATGGTGGAGACCTTCAGCCGCACCTTTGCGGTCTGGCTCGATGGCCGGCTTGCCGCCGACGTCTATGTCAGCGCGGCCGACAACGCCCAGGCGGGCGCGATCAAGGCCTGGCTCGCCGACCGACCCGAGGTGCGCGCGATCCTGCCCGGCGCGCGCGCCGAGACGCAAGCAGACGGCGCGCCGGTCGAGCTGCTCGGACTGCCCGATCACGCGACCTATCGCGACAACTGGCCGCTGCTGGAGACGGCGCCCAACGCGTGGGTTCGCCTGCGTCCGGGTGACGCCGCCTTTGTCAGCGAGCAACTGGCGCGGCGCATGAGGCTCGCGCTCGGCGACCGCATCGCGCTGCCGACGCCGGCCGGCGACTGGCCGCTGCAGGTGATCGGCATCTATGCCGATTACGGCAATCCCAAGGGACAGGTGACCGTCAATGTCGGTGCCCTGATCCGCCATTTCCCCGCCACGCCGCAAACCCGGCTCGGCTTGCGGGTCTGGCCGGCCGCGATTCCCGCGCTGATCGCCGACCTGCAGCAGAAGTTCGCGCTCGACGACCGCAGCGTCACCGACCAGCTCACCGTAAAGGCGGAATCGATGCGGATCTTCAACCGCACCTTTGCGGTGACGGCCGCACTCAACACCTTCACGCTCGCGGTTGCCGGCATTGCGCTGTTGACCAGCCTGTTGACGCTCGCCAGCTCGCGCCTGCCGCAGCTTGCGCCGCTCTGGGCAATCGGCATCACGCGGCGTCACCTCGCGGCGATCGAGCTGGCAAAGACCCTGTCGGCCGCGCTGATCACATCGCTGTTCGCGCTGCCGCTCGGGCTCGCCGTCGCCTGGTGCCTGATCGCGATCGTCAACGTGAAGGCGTTCGGCTGGCGGCTGCCGTTCGATGTCTTCCCGCTGCAGCTTGCTAGGCTGCTTGGGGTCGCGATGCTCGCCGCGCTCGTCGCCGCGCTGCTGCCGATGATCAGGCTGGCGCGGATGCAACCCGCCGATCTTGCGAAGGTGTTCGCCAATGAGCGCTGAAGCGACGATATCCCGCCGCGGCTTTGCCGGCGGCCTCGCGCTGCTCGCGCTGACACGCAGGGCCGGCGCCCAGGGCTTTGCCGGGCTCGACCAGAGCGCAAGCGGATTTGCGCCGGTCGTTCCCGGCAGGAGCTTTTCCTTTCCGGCCGATCACGGACCGCATCCCGATTTCCGCATCGAGTGGTGGTACATCACCGCCAATCTCACCGACGCCAGCGGCGCGTCCTTCGGCGTGCAGTGGACGCTGTTTCGCCAGGCGATGCAGCCGGGCGGCGCGACCGAAGGCTGGGCCAATCAGCAGGTCTGGATGGGGCACATCGCCGCCACCTCGGCGACCACGCACCGTTTCGGCGAGACGTTCGCCCGCGGCGGCATCGGCCAGGCCGGCGTGACCGCAAAGCCCTTTGCGGCGTGGATCGATGCGTGGGCCCTGCGCGGCTCGGAGGCAACCGACGACCTGACGCTCGCGCCGCTGGCTCTGGAGGCCACGAGCCGCGATTTCTCCTACGTGCTGCGCCTCATCGCGGACCAGAAGCTGGTGCTGCAGGGCGACGCCGGCTACAGCCGGAAATCCGAACGCGAGCAGGCGTCCTACTACTACAGCCAGCCCTTCTTCGACGTGGCGGGCCGTCTCACCTTCGATGACCGTCCGGTCGAGGTGACTGGGAAGGCCTGGATGGACCGCGAATGGAGCAGCCAGCCGCTCGCCTCCGACCAGACCGGTTGGGACTGGTTCGCGCTGCACCTTACCTCGGGCGAGAAGCTGATGCTGTACCGGATGCGCCAGCGCGATGGCCATCATTACGCTTCCGGCAACTGGATCCGGCCCGACGGCTCTACGCGGCTGCTTGCGCCATCGGACATCACGATGACGCCGGGCGCGCCGGCGAGGGTCGCCGACCGCACGCTGCCGGTTGCCTGGCGTGTCGAGATTCCCGCCCTCGCGCTATCGGTCGACTGCGTGGCGCTCAATCCAAAGAGCTGGATGGGCACCGCATATTCCTATTGGGAAGGACCGATTCATTTTTCGGGCAGCCACACCGGCGTGGGCTATCTGGAGATGACCGGCTATTGACCGACGACAGTCTGCAACGAGGGGAAAATTCGCAATGTATCACTTCACCGCGCTCGTCACCCTGCTGACGGGTCTCTATTGTTTGGCAACCGGCATCATGGTGGCCCGCGCGCGGCGGCGATACGGCATCAAGGCGCCGGCGATCGTGGGCAATCCGGACTTCGAGCGCGTGTACCGCGTGCAGATCAACGCGCTGGAATGGCTGCCGATCTTCCTGCCGGCGCTGTGGCTGTTCGCGATCTATGTCGGCGACGCCGTTGCGGGAGGCCTCGGCCTCGTCTGGATCATCGGCCGCGTCATCTACATGATCGGCTATATGCAGGCAGCCGCGCGCCGCAGCCCGGGCTTCGCGATCCAGGCGCTGTCATCGATCGCGCTGTGGATCGGCGCGCTCGGCGCCGTCGTGTGGCGGATCGTGCAGGGGTAGGATGCCGTCGCCCCGGCTTTAACCGGGGCGACGCTGCGCTCACTTCGTCAGCGGGCAGCCGCTGTCCTTGGCCGAGGGGAACGCCTTGTCGCCCGGCACGGTCGCGAGCAGCTTGTAGTAGTCCCACTCCTTCTTGGACTCCGAAGGCTTCTTGACCTCGAACAGATACATGTCGTGGACCATGCGACCGTTCTCCTGCACCTTGCCTTGTGCAAAGGCGTCGTCCACCGGAAGCTCCTTCAGCTTCTTGGCGACCGCATCCGAATCCTTGGTGCCGGCGGCCTTCACAGCCTTCAGGTAGCTCAGCGTCGACGAATAGGTGCCGGCATGGATCATGCTCGGCATCCGCCCGGTGCGCTTCAGGAAGCGCTCGCCGAAGGCGCGCGCCTTGTCGTTGAGGTCCCAGTAGAAGCCTTCGGTGAGCACGAGACCCTGCGCCGCCTGCAGGCCGAGGCCGTGCACCTCCGCGAGCGTCATGAGAAGGCCGGCGAGCTTCTGGCCGCCGGACACGATGCCGAATTCGGCGGCCTGCTTGATGGAGTTCGTGGTGTCGAGGCCCGCGTTGGCGAGGCCGACGATCTTGGCCTTCGAGCTCTGCGCCTGCAGCAGGAACGAGGAGAAGTCCGACGAGTTCAGGGGAATGCGGACCGAGCCGACCACCTTGCCGCCATTGGCGGTGACGATTTCGGTGGTGTCCTTTTCCAGCGCATAGCCGAAGGCGTAATCCGCGGTGAGGAAGAACCAGGTGTCGCCGCCGGCTCTGGTCAGCGCGCCGCCGGTGCCGACCGCCAGCGCATGAGTGTCATAGGCCCAGTGGAAGCCATAGGGCGTGCAGGCATCGCCGGTCAGTCGCGAGGTCGCGGCGCCCACCACGATGTCGATCTTCTTCTTTTCCTTGGAAAGATCCTGGACCGCGAGCGCAACGGACGACGTCGTCAGCTCGGTGATCATGTCGACGCCCTCGACGTCATACCAGCGGCGCGCGATCGAGGTCGCCAGATCGGGCTTGTTCTGATGGTCGGCGGTGACGATCTCGATCTTGTGGCCGAGCACCTCGCCGCCGAAATCCTCGACCGCCATCCTGGCGGCCTCGAGCGAATATTTGCCGCCGTAGTCGGCATAGACGCCCGACTGATCGTTCAGAATGCCGATCTTGACGCCCTGCGCCGACGCAGGCAGCGCCGAGAAGAGACCGCCCGCGGCGACCAGCGCCAGCCAACCCTTTTTCATTGATGCCTCCAGCAGTTTCGTGATGCGCAAAGCTATATTTTATAACCCGCCCGCTGCCCATCTATTTCAGATAGGCCAATAGTATTGGGGGCTTAGGCAGGAAGCCGGCACGCCTCAGGCGGCGGCTTCCTGCTTCGGCTTCTGTGCCGCCGTGGAGCGGTCGGCGAGATTGCGGACCACGATGTAGAAGATCGGCGTGAAGATCAGGCCGAACAGCGTGACGCCGAGCATGCCGAAGAACACGGCGACCCCGACCGCCTGCCGCATCTCCGAGCCCGAGCCGGTGGAGACCACCAGCGGCAGCACGCCGAGGATGAAGGCAAAGGACGTCATCAGGATCGGCCGCAGCCGCAGGCGGCAGGCCTCGATCACGGCCTCAAGCCGCGGCCTACCCTCAAGCTCGATGTCGCGGGCGAACTCGACGATCAGGATCGCGTTCTTGGCGGCGAGCCCGACCAGCACCACGAAACCGATCTGGGTGAGGATGTTGACATCCTGCCCCATGATGCGCACCCCGATGGTCGCGGCGAAGAGACACATCGGCACGATCAGGATCACCGCAAAGGGCAGGCTCCAGCTGCCATATTGCGCGGCCAGCACCAGGTAGACGAACAGCACGCAGATCGGGAAGACGTAGAGGCCGGCGTTGCCGCCGGTGACCTGCTGGTAGGACAGGTCGGTCCATTCATAGGCGAAGCCGGTCGGCAGCGTCTCGTCGGCGAGCTTCTTCATGATCGCGATGCCGGTCGCCGAGCTGGTGCCGGGCACCGTCTCGCCCTGCAGTTCGGCAGCCGGATAGAGATTGTAGCGTGCGACGCGATCGGGCCCGGAGATGTCGCGGAAATCCACCACGCTGCCGAGCATCACCATGTCGCCATTGGCATTGCGGGTGCGCAGCCGCGCGAGATCGGCCCTCTCCTTCCGGAAGTGCAGATCGGCCTGCGCCGTGACGTGATAGGTGCGGCCAAACAGGTTGAAGTCGTTGACGTAGGTCGAGCCGAAATAGGTCTCGATCGCCTCGTTGACGTTCTGGATCGGCACGCCGAGCTTCTGCGCCTTGATGCGGTCGATGTCGACGAACACCTGCGGCGTGTTGGCCGAGAACGGCGAGAACACCGAGGTGAGCCCGGGCGACTTGCGCGCCCCGGCGACAAGCTCGTCGGTCGCGGCCGCCAGCAGCTCGGGCCCGCGGCCCTGCCGGTCCTGGATCCGCATGGTGAAGCCGCCCCCGGTGCCGATGCCGGGGATCGGCGGCGGCGGGATCACGATAATGAAGGCGCCCTGGATCGCGGACAGCCGCTTGCGCAACTCGGCGGTGATGGCGGCGGCCGTCAGACCTTTCTTCAGGCGCACCTCAGGCTCGTCGAACACCGGAAACAGCGCCGCCGCGTTGCTCGCCTGCGTCCGCGTCGCGCCGGAAAAACCGGCAAAGGCGGCGACGCGGATGACGCCGGGCGTGTCGAGCGCGATGCCCTCGATCCGCCGGACGATCTCGGTGGTGCGCGCCAGCGAGGCCGCGCCCGGCAATTGCGCCGAGATGATCACGTAGCCGCGATCCTGCGCCGGGATATAACCCTGTGAGGTGCTGGCGAGCAGCCAGCCGGCGCTGCCGATCAGCACTACATAGACCAGCAGCATCACCACGCGGTGGCGGATCACGAAGCCCGCAATGCTGCCGTACGAATGGGATGCCCAGTCGAAGCCGCGGTTGAAGACGCCGGTAAAGGCCTCCCAGGCCCGGCCGATCACGTTCCAGGCTGCAGGCGGCCGCTTCTCCTCGTGCGGCACGAGGATCTGCGAGGCCAGCGCCGGCGACAGCGTCAGCGAGCAGAAGCACGAGATCGCGGTCGCGACCGCAATGGTGACGGCGAATTGCTGGAAGAACTGGCCCGAGATGCCGCCGAGGAACGCGGTCGGCACGAACACCGCGCACAACACCAGCGCGATCGAGACCAGCGCGCCGCCGACCTCCTCCATCGTCTTGAGCGCGGCGTCGCGCCGGCTCATGCCGTGCCCGAGATGGCGTTCGACATTCTCGACCACGACGATGGCGTCGTCGACCACGATGCCGACCGCGAGCACGAGGCCGAACAGCGTCAGATTGTTGATGGCGTAGCCGAGCGCGGCCATCGCCGCGAAGGTGCCGACCAGCGACACCGGGATCGCGACGATCGGGATGATCGCCGGCCGCCATCCCTGCAGGAACACCAGCACCACGATGACGACGAGGATCATCGCCTCGTAGATGGTCTTGATCAGCTCCTTGATGGACTGGGCGATGAACTCGGTCGGATTATAGCCGATATTGTAGTCAAGCCCTTTCGGGAAGCTGGCCTTCAGCTTGGCCATGGTGTCCGAGATGCCCTTGGCGGTGGCGAGCGCATTCGAGCCGGGGCGCTGGGTCACCAGCAGCGCGACCGCGGTCTTGCGCAGCATGAAGCTGTTGGTGGAATAGTCGAGCGCGCCGAGCTCGACCCGCGCCACGTCGCGCAGTCGCACGGTGCGGCCCTCCCCGCCGGCCTTGACCACGATGTCCTCGAACTGGGCGATGTCCTTCAGCCGCCCGGTGAATGTCAGGTTCGGCTGGAAGGCGCGATCGGAGATCGGCGGACTCGCGATCTGGCCGCCGGTGATCTGCAGGTTCTGGGCCCGGATCGCGGCCACCACGTCGCCGGCCGTCATGCCGAGCGTCGTGATCTTGTCGGGATCGAGCCACACCCGCATCGAATAGTCGCGCGCGCCGAACATCTGGATGTCCCCGATGCCGTCGAGCCGCAGCAACTGGTCACGGACCTGGAGCAGCGCGTAGTTGGAGATATAGAGCTGGTCCAGGCTGCCGTCGGGCGACAGCATGAACACGACCATCAGGATGTCGGGCGAGTTCTTGCGCGTGACGACGCCGTTGCGCTGCACCTCGTCAGGCAGCTGCGGCTGCGCGATCGCGACGCGGTTCTGCACCAGCACCTGCGCCTTGTCGAGATCGGTGCCGAGCTTGAAGGTGATCGTGATGGTGAGCTGGCCGTTCGAGGTGGCCTGGCTGTACATGTACAGCATGTCCTCGACGCCGTTGATCTGCTGCTCGATGGGGGCGGCGACCGTGTCGGAGATGGTCTGTGCCGAGGCGCCGGGATATTGCGCGGTCACCACCACCGTCGGCGGCACCACTTCCGGATATTCGGCGACCGGCAGCGTGGTGTAGGCGATCGCGCCCACGATCAGAAGCACGATGGACAGCACCATCGCCAGGATCGGCTGGTTGACGGAAAGGCGGCCGAGATTCATGGCTTGCTGCCGGCGGCGGGATGCGGAGCGACCTTGGCGCCGACCCGCGCGCGCTGAATGCCGTCGACGATGACGCGGTCTTCCGGCTTCAACCCTTCGCGAATGATGCGCAGGCCGTCGTCGAGCGGGCCGAGCACAACCGGCCTTGCCTCCACGGTGTCGTCGTCCTTGACCACGAACACAATCTTGCGCGACTGGTCGGTGGCGACAGCGGTATCGGGGATCAGGAGCGCCTCGTAAGGCGAGCTGCCGATCAGGCGGACGCGGCCGAACTGGCCCGGCAGGATCGACAGGTCGTGGTTGGGAACGACCGCGCGGCTGCGCAGCGTTCCGGTCGAGACGTCGAGGCGGTTGTCGAGGAAATCCATCTTGCCCTCATGCGAGGGTTTTGTCTCGCCTGTCAGCGCCACCTGCACCGGATTGGGCGTATCGCGCGAGCTCGGACGCTTGCCCTCGAACCAGAGCTTGTTGTTCTTCAGATAGGTCGCCTCGTCGACGTCGAAATAGATGTAGATCGGATCGAGCGAGACGATGGTGGTGAGCAGCGTGGACGTGCCATTGTCGCTGCCGGATACCAGATTGCCGATGCTAACGAGATGGCGGCTGACCCGCCCGGAGATCGGCGCCACCACATGGGTGAACTCGATGTTGAGGTTGGCGGCCTTCAGTGCGCCTTCGGCCTGTATCTCCGCGGCTTTCGCCGCCTGCAGCGCCTGACGGCGCTGGTCGACGACCTGTTCGGAGACGGCGCTGGTCTGGACCAGGTTCAGGCCACGGTCGAGCTCGCGCTTGGCGAGTTCCGCCTTGGCGCGGGCGTCCGCGAGCTGGCCGTCGGCCTGCGCCGCGACGGCCTCGAACGGGCGGGAGTCTATCAAATAGAGCAGGTCGCCGGTATGGACCATGTCGCCGTCCTTGAACTCGACATTGGTGACGAAGCCGCCGACCCGGGCGCGGACCTGGACCTCCTCGATCGCTTCGAAGCGCCCTGTGAATTCGTCCCAGTCGGTAACGGTGCGCTTGAGCGGCTGCGCCACCGTCACCGGCGGCACCGGCGCCGCGGCCTGCTGCTGCGGCTTCTCACCACACGCGGCAAGGCCCGTCGCCAGTATCGCGGCCAGCGCGAAACGGCCAAGCGGACGGAAATCAAACAAGACGCCCCGACCCCGGCGTGCCGATGGATTGCTCGCGCTCACGTCACTGTCCCCTTCGCGTATCTGCCGCGGTTGCGCGCGCCGACGCTACCGGCCATCTGGGCAGGATGAGTTGAGGTTGGCTACAAGTCTCTGCAAGAGCCGGGCCTGATCAAGCAAAATTGTTGGGCCCGGCACCCGGCGCCGGCCCTTGACATCGCGCGCGGCCACCGCGCAACCGCGCCGGTCGACGCGTGGCAGGCCGACGCGACGACTGCTCGGCAGCACTGCTGGCTTATCCGGACCGCGCATCGCGCGCGGTTGCCAGATCGAACAGATGCGGCAACTTTCCGAGCGTGCGCAAGCTCCCTTCGATACGGACCCGACCGCTCTCGATCGCATCATCGAGCGGCAGTTTTCGGGCAAGGATTTGCAAAAGAACGTCGAACGGCGTCTCGATTGTCGGGCCTTCGATCTCGCCCTTCGCAATCCGCGTGCCTTCGGCGCCGCCCTCGATGATGAAGACCGCGACCCCGCCTGGATGCGGTACGCGCAACCCGATGCGGCAGGCGGGCGTCGGTTCACGCCGCGCGATCGCGTCGAGCGCGAGCAATACCCAATCCGGCTGGAAAGTATCGTCCTGGCGCATCGGAAAGAGAAACCGGCCGCCCCAGCGGATCAGCTCGCGGATCGCGGGCTGGAGCGCGCGCCCAGTCTCGGTGAGTTCGTAAACCTGGGCGTTGAACGGGGCCGGCAGCGTTGCGCGCCGGATCACGCCGCTTTCCACGAGTGCGTTCAGTCTCCCCGTCAGCAGCGCGGGGCTGACGCCGTCAAGCCGCGCGGCCAGATCACCGAACCGCGTCGGACCAAGCAAAAGCTCGCGTATGATCAGAAGCGTCCAGCGCTCCCCGATGATTTCCGCCGCCCTCGCAAGCGCACAGAACTGCGTATACCGTGTTCCGCTCATTCAGACCGAAGTGGCGGACGCGCGCGCCATAGTCAACCGCGTCCGCAGCGAATTCAGCGCATCTTCATCGCCATTGCCTCGGCGACCTCGATGCTCCCGTGATCAAGGTGCGGACACCGGCTGGCCATTTGCACGGCTGCTTCGATGCCGTCGGCCGCCACGATCGAGAATCCGGTGAACCTGTCCGGTCCCGGCTCGGATACCCCGGCCGACGTGATCAGCCTGCCTGTTCCGAGCGGCACGCCGGGATCGACGATGGCGTCACCCAGACTGTCCATCCAGGCCTTCCATCTCGCCATGTACGAGGCCCCTTCCTGCGGAGTCTCGAATTTTCTGCCGCCGCGGTAGGCGATCACATAGTTTGCCATAGCCACTCCGTCTCGCTTGCAAAGCCGTGTCGCGGATCAGGTCTTGTGCGCAAGGGCGATCAGCGGCCCGACCACCGCAAACTGCAGCAACGTGAAGCCGGTCTCCAGCTCCATGAAAGTCGGCACCGAGCCCATGACGTTCTTGGCGGCAACTGCCAGCGTCGTGAACGACCATGACAGGACCGCGAGCCCCGCCCCGTAGGCCAGCCCGGGACGCCAGATCTCGCTGCCGCGGCCGGCGAACAGCCGCGGATAGGCCCATGAAAAGATCAGGCCCTGGATCAGCATGGACGCGAAGCCAAAGGCGATAATCGGCTCGGGGCGATAGATGTCGAGCGATTCATAGAGCGGCGCGAACGCAACGAGGTGCCACACATAGGCGATTGGGAATGTCGGGACCAGATAGGCGGCAACGCCGAGCCAGAAACCGCGGTTGGACGGCGCGCGTTGCGACTGGACCATGGTCATGAAGCCCCCGTGAAGTTTCAATCTACTATATATAGAGTAGTACTAACTTCATTTTATGAAGTCAAGCATCAGCCGCTGTCGCGCAGCTCGAGCTCGAAGCCGGGATCGATCCGGCGCGGCCCGCCGTGCATCAGCGCCGCGCGTCGCGGATTTCGCCGAGGTGGTCCCGCCGCAGCGCTTCAGCTTCGCCTATGCCCTTGATCTTCGTGCATGACGCCCGAAACTTCCTCCGCTAACCTCGCCTGCAAAGCAAGAAGATTGCCACGGGGGAGAACGGGCGCACGCAAGCAACCTGGCATGCGCGACATCCCTCCGTGGCCAACGAGGGAGAACGCGGTACGATGTACACCGGCAAGCACGCCTATCTGCGCCCGCTGCAGCCCGCCTTCATCATGGCCGGCACCGGCGAGACGGTGACCTACCGCGAGCTCGATCAGCGCAGCAACTGCCTGGCGCATCTGTTTCGCCAGCGCGGCTTGAGGCGGCTCGACCACTACGCGATCTTCATGGAGAACAACAGCCGCTACCTCGAGTGCTGCGGCGCCGGCGAACGCTCAGGCCTCTATTTCACCTGCGTCAACTCCTACCTGACGCCTGGCGAGCTCGCCTATATCGTCAACAACAGCCAGTCGCGCATCCTGATCACGTCGGTGGCAAAACTCGACGTCGCGCGCGAGGCGCTGAAGGAATGCCCTCACGTCGAGCTCTGCATCGTCGCCGATGGCGGGACCGAGAGCGATCGAATCGTGGGCCTTGAAGCGGCGACTGCGGGGCTGCCGAAAACCCCGATCGCGGACGAATCCGTCGGCACCGCGATGCTTTATTCGTCGGGCACGACGGGACGGCCGAAAGGGATCCTGCGGCCGCTGCCGGAGCAACCATCTTCGCAAAACCTGCCGCTGTTCGATTTTCTGCTCAGGCTCTGGCACTACCGCGAGGGCATGATCTATCTGTCGCCGGCGCCGCTCTATCATTCGGCGCCGCAGGCAGCCGTCAACCTGACGATCCGGATGGGCGGCACCGTGATCATCATGGAGAGGTTCGACCCCGAGCACTATCTCTCGCTGATCGGGAAATGGGGCATCACCCACACCCAGCTCGTCCCGACCATGTTCTCGCGCATGCTGAAGCTGCCGGAGGAGGTTCGTAACCGTTACGACCTCTCCTCGCTCGAGATCGCGATCCATGCCGCCGCGCCCTGCCCGGCGCTGGTCAAGGACGACATCATCAAATGGTGGGGGCCGATCATTCACGAATATTATGGCGCGACCGAGGGCCTGGGCTTCACCGCCTGCAACAGCGAGGAGTGGCTCGCCCATCGCGGCACGGTGGGCAAGGTGCTGCTCGGTGACCTCCACATCCTCGATGAGAACCTGAAGCGCTGCCCGAACGGCACGCCGGGCACGGTCTGGTTCAAGACCGCCTCGGCCTTTGAATATTTCAACGACCCGGCCAAGACCAAGGAGGCCCGCTCGCCCGACGGCAGCATGAGCACGGTCGGCGACGTCGGCTATGTCGACGATGACGGCTATCTCTACCTCACCGACCGCGCGACCTTCATGATCATCTCCGGCGGGGTGAACATCTATCCGCAGGAATGCGAGAACCTGCTGATCACCCATCCGAAGGTCGCGGACGCCGCGGTGTTCGGCGTCCCCAATGCCGATCTTGGCGAGGAGGTGAAGGCGGTGGTGCAGCCGATGCCGGGCATTGCGCCGGACACAGCGCTGGCCGAGGAGCTGATCGTCTTCTGCGGCCAATCGCTGGCGCGGCAGAAGGTGCCGCGCTCGGTCGATTTCGAGAAAGAGCTGCCGCGGCTGCCGACCGGCAAGCTCTACAAGCGCCTGTTGCGCGACCGCTACTGGGGCAACAAGACCTCGCGGATCGTGTGACACTGGTGGAGCGGATTTGACGTTCGCAACCCATTTGCCGCAGTTCCCTTATGTGAACGTCAAATCCAAAGCTCCACCAGCATCGAAAATTTGCCGGTGGTCCTTTGATTCTAACATTCGCAAACGTGCCTCCCAAAGTGAGGAGCGAATGTTAGAATCGGACCACTGGTTGACGCCGAACGTCTCGCGACCAGGCCTGCGCCTTTCCGTCGCACAAGGGCAAGTCAGCCGAATTGCCAATGCGGACGCAGGCCTTGCCGGTTGCCGCGGTAGCCGGCGCTGGCTATCGTTTGCACCAATGGCGCAAAAAGGCGCCGAAAACCGGGAGGAGAGGATGCGGAACCTGCGGGCCTTCGCCGCGGCGGCATTGGCATTGCTGGCGATCCCGATCGCCGCGCATGCGGGCGAGCCCAAGCAGGGCGGAATTTTGAGAATCTATCACCGCGACAGTCCCGGCAGCGCCTCGATCCACGAGGGCGCGACCTATTCGGTCAACGTGCCCTTCATGCCGGTGTTCAACAATTTGGTGATCTACAACCAGAACGTGGCGCAGAACAGCATCGATACGATCGTCCCTGACCTCGCCGAGAGCTGGGCCTGGAGCGGCGACAACAAGACCCTGACCTTCAAGCTGCGCCAGGGCGTCAAGTGGCATGACGGCAAGCCGTTCACCGCGGCCGACGTCAAATGCACCTTCGACATGCTGATGGGCAAGTCGCCGCAGAAATTCCGCCAGAACCCGCGCAAGGCCTGGTACGAGCAGGTCAACGAGGTCACGGTCAATGGCGACTACGAGGCATCCTTCCACCTGAAGCGGCCGCAGCCGTCGCTGCTGGCGCTGCTCGCCTCCGGCTATACGCCGGTCTATCCCTGCCATGTCTCGCCGGCCGAGATGCGCACCCATCCGATCGGCACCGGGCCGTTCAAGTTCGTCGAGTTCAAGGCCAACGAGTCGATCAAGCTCGTCCGCAACCCCGACTACTTCAAGAAGGGGCTGCCGCATCTCGACGGCATCGAGTTCACCATCATTCCGAACCGCTCGACCGCGATCCTGGCCTTCGTCGCCGGCAAGTTCGACATGACGTTCCCGACCGAAGTGTCGATCCCGCTCCTGAAGGACGTCAAGTCGCAGGCGCCCAATGCCGTGTGCGTGGTCGAGCCCAACAACGTCTCGACCAACGTCATCATCAACTCGTCCTCGCCGCCGTTCGACAATCTCGACATCCGTCGGGCGCTGGCGCTCGCGCTCGACCGCAAGGCCTTCATCTCGATCATGTTCGAGGGCCAGGGCGACATCGGCGGCACCATGCTGCCGGCGCCGGCCGGGTTGTGGGCGATGCCGAAGGAGATGCTGGAATCCATTCCCGGCTACGGTCCCGACATCAACGCCAACCGCGAGCAAGCCAAGAAGCTGATGCAGAAGGCGGGCTACGGCCCGGACAAGCACCTCGCGATCAAGGTCTCGACCCGCAACATCCCCGTCTACCGCGACCCCGCGGTGATCCTGATCGACCAGCTCAAGACCATTTACATCGACGCCGAGCTCGAAGTCGTCGACACCGCGCAATGGTTCCCGAAGGTCGCGCGCAAGGATTACGCGCTCGGGCTGAACCTGACCGGGAACGCCGTCGACGATCCCGACCAGTCCTTCTACGAGAACTATTCCTGCGGTTCCGAGCGCAACTACACCAACTACTGCAACAAGGAGATCGAAAAGCTGTTCGACGAGCAGTCGCAGGAAACCGACCTCAACAAGCGCAAGAAGCTGGTATGGGAGATCGACAAGAAGCTGCAGGAGGACGTGGCGCGGCCGATCATCTTCCACGCCCGCACCGGCTCCTGCTGGCATCCCTATGTCAAGGGCATCACGGTGATGGTGAACAGCTCCTACAACGGCTATCGTTACGAGGATGTGTGGCTGGACAAGTAGGCCGTTGCCAAGGGAGATGGCTTTGCTCCCGTCTGTCCGCGGACCGAGTTCACCTCTCCCCGACGGGGAGAGGTCGATTTGCAAAGCAAATCGGGTGAGGGGCTTCGAGGTCGACGAGAGACCGTAACCCCTCCCCCCAACCCTCTCCCACGCAAGTCGGGCCTGCCCGACTTGCGCAGATTAAGGATACGCAACCGGGGTAAACCCCGGTTGCGGGGAGAGGGAGCACACTTCCGTAGTTCTGGCAGCTGCATCCAGATTGCTAGAGCATGTTAATCGCTCAACGGGGAGAAGGCGGTGTTTGCCTATATCGTGCGGCGCCTCGCTCTGATGCTCGTGACCCTGATCGGGATCTCGATCGTCATCTTCTTCCTGCTGCGCGTCGTACCCGGCAACATCGTCGACATCCTGTTCGACGCGGCGGGCTTCGTCGACCCCGCCGACAAGGCCAATCTCGAGCGCGAGCTCGGCATCGACAAGCCGCTGGTCGTGCAATATCTGAGCTGGATCTGGGGGCTCCTGCACGGCGACCTCGGCTATTCCTACGTCTCCGAAAAACCCGCGCTGCAGGAGATCCTGCCGCGGATTCCCATCACCGCGCGCCTCGCCGGGCTGGCGCTACTGTTCTCGGCCTCGATCGGCATTCCCTTGGGGGTCATCAGCGCGGTCAAGCAGGGCTCGAAGCTCGATTACGCCCTGCGCGTCGTCAGCCTATCCGGGCTGTCGCTGCCGTCGTTCTGGCTCGGCCTGCTGATCCTGATGGCGTCGGTTGCGATGTTCGGCAACATGCCGATCTTCAACCCGAACCCGCAGACGTTCGGCGAGATGTTTACGACCTATGCGCTGCCGTCGCTGGCGGTGGCGTTCCGCAGCTCGGCGCTGACCATGCGCATCACGCGCTCCTCGATGCTGGAGATCCTGCGCCAGGACTATATCCGCACCGCGCGCGCCAAGGGCGCCTCCGAGGCATCCGTCAACTTCCATCACGCGCTGAAGAACGCGATCCTGCCTGTCATCACCGTGGTCGGCATCGAGGCCGCGTTCCTGATCGGCGGGCTGATCGTCACCGAAACCGTGTTCAACGTTCCCGGCGTCGCCCGCTTCCTGGTGGAGGCGATCCGCTGGCGCGACTATCCGATCGTGCAGAACCTCGTGATGTTCATCGCGGTCGTCGTGGTGTTGGCGAATTTCACCGTCGACATGCTCTACGCGGTGTTCGATCCGCGCATCCGCTACACCGAATAGGAGCGTTGCGTGGCTGCGATCGACTATGAAAGCGAATTAAGGCGCGCCGGAGCCCACGCAAAGGGCGGCCTGAGCCGGATCGGTTTCCTCGCCCGCCGCCATCTGCTGGGCACCGCGGGGCTCGCGATCATGGTGATCTTCGTGTTGACCGCGCTGTTTGCCGACCTGATTAGCCGCTATGACCCCTTCACCGTCGATTCCGCGCACGCGCTCGCCCGTCCCGACGCGCGGCACTGGATGGGCACCGATTCCTTCGGCCGCGACGTCTGGGCCCGCATCGTGCACGGCGCGCGGATTTCGCTCGCGGTCGGCATCGGCTCGACCGCGCTCGGCTCCTCGATCGGCGTCATCATCGGCCTCGTCTCCGGCTATCTCTCCGGCTGGGTCGATCTCGTGTTCCAGCGCATCACCGACATCCTGCAGTCGCTGCCGCTGCTGGTGCTGGCGCTGGTGATGACCGCAGCGCTCGGCCCGTCGCTGCCGAACGTGATCATCGCGATCGCGATCCCCCTGATCCCGACGGTTTCGCGCGTGATCCGCGCCAATACGCTGGCGCTGCGCGAGCTACCGTTCGTGGAAGCCGCGAAATCGATCGGCATGAGCGAGACGCGGATCGTGCTGCGCCATGTGCTGCCCAACACGCTGGCGCCCTTGATCGTGCTTGCGACCGCCCAGCTCGGCTCGACCATCCTCACCGAGGCATCGCTGTCGTTCCTCGGGCTCGGCATTCCCGAGCCCTACCCGTCCTGGGGACGCATGCTGTCGGAATCGGCCGCCGAATACGTCCGCACCGCGCCGTGGCTCGTGATCTTTCCGGGCATTGCGATCAGCCTCGCGGTTTTCGGTACCAATTTGTTCGGCGACGCGCTGCGCGACATCCTCGATCCGAGGCAGCGCGGCTGATGAGCGAGGCGAAAGCGCAAACCGCGGTGCTGGAGGTGAAGAACCTCAAGACGGTGTTCTTCACCAATTCGGGGCTGTTTCGTGCCGTGGACGATCTCTCCTTCGAGGTGCGCCGCGGCGAGACGCTGGCGATCGTCGGCGAATCCGGCTGCGGCAAGAGCGTCAGCGCGCTCTCGATCATGCGGCTGGTGCCCGATCCGCCCGGCCGCATCGTCGGGGGCGAGGTTTTGCTCGAAGGCATCGACCTGCTCGCGCTGGATGAGGCCAGGATGCGGCAGATCAGGGGCAACCGCATCTCCATGATCTTTCAGGAGCCGATGACCTCGCTCAATCCCGTGATGCGGATCGGCGACCAGATCACCGAAGCGGTGCGGCTGCATCGCGAGGTGCCGCGGCGGGAAGCCTGGAATCGGACTGTCGAGATGCTGCGCCTGGTGCGCATCCCTGAACCGGCGCGGCGCGCGCTGGAATATCCGCACCAGCTTTCAGGCGGCATGCGCCAGCGCGCGATGATCGCGATGGCGATGGCGTGCCGGCCGGCGCTGCTGATCGCGGACGAGCCGACCACCGCGCTCGACGTGACCATCCAGGCGCAGATCCTCGCGCTCGTGGTCGAGCTGCAGCAGGAACTGGGCATGGGACTGATCCTGATCACCCACGACCTCGGCGTGGTCGCGCAGACCGCGCAGCGCGTGATCGTGATGTATGCCGGCAGGAAGGTCGAGGAGGCCGATGTCGAGGCGCTGTTCGCCCATCCCCGCCACCCCTACACGCGCGGCCTGATGGCCTCGATCCCCGTGCTACCCGCATCCGGCGTCAAGGCTGAGGCGCGGCTTGCCGAAATTCCCGGCACCGTGCCGCCGCTGACGCGCCTGCCGCAGGGATGTGCCTTTGCGCCGCGCTGCGCCTACGCGCTGGAGCGCTGCCGGAAGGAATATCCGCCGCTCGAGGACTGGGGCGGGGGCCACTGGGCCGCATGCTGGCGCGCCGCAGAAATGGGAGCCGCGCGATGACCGAGGCGCGCCCGCTCCTGGAGATCACCGACCTCGTCAAGCATTACCCGGTGCGCGGCGGCGTGCTGCGCCGCCGCGTCGGCACCGTGCACGCGGTCGACGGCGTGAGCTTTGCGCTTGCACCGGGCGAAACGCTCGGGCTGGTCGGCGAATCCGGCTGCGGCAAGTCGACGGTGGCGCGCAGCGTGCTGCGGCTGGTCGAGCCGACCTCGGGCAGCATCCGTCTCAAGGGGCTGGACATCACCCATCTCGGCAAGCGCGAGATGCGGGGGCATCGCCGCTCGATGCAGATCGTGTTCCAGGACCCGTTCGCCTCGCTCAACCCGCGCATGACGGCGGGCGACATCGTCGGCGAACCGCTCGAGGTCCATGGGCTCGCTTCCGGCCCGGCGAAGCAGGCGCGGGTCGCCGAGCTGTTCCAGCAGGTGGGCTTGCGGCCCGACCAGATGAAGAACTATCCGCACCAGTTTTCCGGCGGCCAGCGCCAGCGCATCTGCATCGCGCGCGCGCTCGCGCTCGGGCCCGAACTGATCGTCTGCGACGAACCGGTCTCCGCGCTCGACGTCTCGATCCAGGCGCAGGTGATCAACCTCTTGATCGATCTGCAACGCAAACACGGCTTCTCCTACCTCTTCATTGCGCATGATCTCGCGGTCGTCGCCCATATCAGCCACCGTGTCGCGGTGATGTATCTCGGCCGCATCGTCGAGATCGCCACCAAGGACGAGCTGTTTCGCAACCCGCGTCATCCCTATACGCAGGCGCTGCTGGCCTCGGTGCCGGTGGCCAACCCAAAGGTGAAGCGCCTGACGCCGATGGTCGACGGCGACGTGCCGAGCCCGGTCAATCCGCCTTCGGGCTGCGCTTTCCACACTCGCTGCCGCTACGCGCTCGACCGCTGCAAGACGGAGCGGCCGCTGCTGCGCGAGGCAGGCAGCGGCCACCAGGTCGCGTGCTGGCTCAACGACGGCACGGGTCGCGAGGGCTGATTCCGTCATTCCGGGGGGCCGCGGCAGCGGCGAACCCGGAATCTCGAGATTCCGGGTCTGGTGCTAGCGCACCATCCCGGAATGACAGGGGTTAGATCGGCTGCGTTTCCGCCGCGATCTCGACCACGATCTTGCCCGCGGTCACCTGCTCGCCCTCGGCGACGTCGATCGCGATGACCGTGCCGGCGATCCCCGCCCGATGCACATGCTCCATCTTCATCGCTTCCAGCGTCATCACTGGCGCGCCGACTTCGACGCGGTCGCCCGGCTTCACCAGCACCGCGACGACCCGGCCGTTCAGCGCGGCGCGTACCTTGCCGTCACCGCCGCTGGCAGTGGTGCTCTCCGGCGCGGCCAGCGTGAGATCGCGGACCGCCAACACGACGCCGCGATGCAGGACGTGGAGGCGGTCGCCATCGCGCCAGAATCTCACGGCTTCCATCAGGCCATCGGCGCGAAAACGGATCGCTTCGCGATCGAGCGCGTCGATCTCCAATGAAACCCGGTTTCCATTGGTCTCGACGGCATAGAAGCCGTCACGCTCGCGGCAGACCTCGGCCTCGTGGGTGTGATCGCCGATCGCAAAGCGCATCGGCATCGGAAACGTCGCAGCCAGCGACCGTCCCCCGCGCCACGGCGTCGCATCGGGATGGCTGACATGGAGCAGCAGCGCCGCCAGCGCGACGTCGGCCGCAGAGGTCTTCTGCGTCGTCAGTGCCTCGCGATGGCCGTCGATGAACGCTGTCGTTGCCTTGCCCTGCGCGAAAGCCGGGTGCCGCAAGGCCGCGATGAGAAATGACTGGTTGGTGGTCACGCCAAAAGCGACCATCTGCTCCAGCGCGCAGATCAGTTTTCCTCTCGCTTCCTCACGCGTCGCGCCGTGGCTGATGACCTTCGCGATCATGGAATCGTAGAACGGCGGGATATCCATGCCCGATTCCAGTGCATGCTCGATGCGCACGCCTGATGGCATCTGCCAGCGCGCCATCGTGCCCGATTGCGGCATGAAGTCGTGGTCGGCATCCTCCGCACAGAGCCGCACCTCAATCGCGTGTCCGGAAAACCCGATGTCTTCCTGGCGCAAGACGAGCTGCTCGCCGCGCGCGATCCGGAACTGCCATTCGACGAGATCGAGTCCGGTGATCGCCTCGGTGACGGGATGCTCGACCTGCAGGCGGGTGTTCATCTCCATGAAATAGAACGCGCCACTCTCGTCGAGCAGGAATTCCAGCGTGCCGGCGCCCTCATAGCCGATCGATTTCGCGGCGTTGACCGCGACCGCACCCATTTTCGCACGCAATTCGGCCGACACCGCCGGAGACGGCGCCTCCTCGATCAGCTTCTGGTGCCGCCGTTGCACCGAGCAGTCACGCTCGCCGAGATGGACCGCGTGGCCGTAGCGATCGCCCAGCACCTGGATCTCGACATGGCGGGGATTTTGGATCGCCCGCTCGAGAATGACGGTGCCGTCACCGAACGCGGCCTTCGCCTCCGAACGCGCGCTGCGCAGCGCGTCGGCAAAATCGGCCTCGCTCGCGACCAGCCGCATGCCGCGGCCGCCGCCGCCCGCGACCGCCTTGATCATCACGGGGAAGCCGATCTTCCTGGCTTCCGCGAGCATGGTCGCATCGCCCTGGTCGGCGCCCTGATAACCGGGCACGCAGGGCACGCCGGCCTTCTTCATGATCTCCTTGGCGCCGGCCTTGTGCCCCATCGCGCGGATCGCCTCCGGCGACGGGCCGATAAACACGAGGCCCGCATCACGGCAGGCCTGAGCGAAGTCCGCATTCTCGGCGAGGAAGCCGTAGCCGGGATGCACCGCGCCGGCGCCGCTCGCCTTTGCCGCGGCGATGATCGCTTCGATATTGAGATAGGATTCGGTCGGCCGCGCTCCGCCGATGCGCACCGCGACATCCGCTTCGCGCACATGCAAACTATCGCGATCGGCATCGGAATAGACCGCGACCACGCCAAGCCCAAGCCGCCGCGCGCTGCGCGTGATGCGCCGCGCGATCTCGCCGCGATTGGCGACCAGCACCTTGAAGAACGGCGTGCGCCGGACCGCCTCGCCGCTCATGGCCGCGCCACCGAGAACTGCATGGACTGCGGCTGGCGCGCCTCCGCCTCGCGGCAGATCGCGAGCACCTCGGCCAGGATCTTGCGGGTGTCACGCGGGTCGATAACGCCGTCGTCGAGCAGACGCGCGCTGGTTGCGAACACATCCATCTGGCCATCGAACACGCCCGTTATCTGCGCCTTCATGGCCTCGAGCTTGTCCTTCTCGATCGGCTTGCCGCGGCGTGCGGCGGCCGCTTCGGTCACGATCGCCATGGTCTCGGCCGCCTGCTCGCCGCCCATCACGGCAGTCTTCGCGTTGGGCCAGGAGAAGCAGAAGCGCGGATGGAAGCCGCGGCCGCACATGCCGTAATTGCCGGCGCCGAACGAGGCGCCGCAATAGAGCGTGATCTGCGGCACCGTGGCCGAGGTCACCGCCTGGATCATCTTCGAGCCGTGCTTGATCATGCCGGCTTCCTCATAGGCGCGGCCGACCATGTAGCCGGTGGTGTTGTTCATGTAGAGCAGCGGCGTGCGGGTCTGGCAGCAGACCTGGATGAAGTGCGTGGCCTTGTTGGCGCCGGGCACATCGAGCGGACCATTATTGGTGATGATCCCGATCGCCTGCCCCTCGATGCGGGCATGGCCGCAGACGGTAGCGGGGCCGTAGCTCGGAGAGAATTCGGTGAAATCGGAATCGTCGACAAAGCGGGCGATCGCCTGCCGCATGTCGACGGGCCGCTTATGGTCCATCGGCATGATGCCGAGCAGCTCCTCCGCATCATAGCGCGGCGGCTTGGACTGCGCCGCGCTGACGCGCGGCCGGTCCCATTGCATCGCGGCCATGATCTCGCGCGCGATCCGGAGCGCGTCGCGGTCGTCCTCCGCCAGATAGTCACCAAGGCCCGATATGCTCGTATGCATCTCGGCGCCGCCAAGCTCTTCTTCGGTGGCGATCTCCCCCGTGGCGGCCTTGAGCAGCGGCGGACCGGCGAGGAAGGCGCGGGTGCGGCCGCGCACCATCACGATGTAGTCCGACAGGCCGGTCTGGTAGGCACCGCCCGCGGTGGACGATCCGTGCGTCACGGTGACGACGGGCAAGCCCGCCGCCGACAGCCGCGCCAGATTGCGGAAGATGTTGCCGCCGCGCACGAAATCCTCGACGCGGTAGCGCAACAGGTTGGCGCCGGCGCTTTCGACAAGCTGCAAGTAAGGCAGCTTGTTCTCCAGCGCGAGCTCCTGCACGCGGAGCGTCTTGTCGAGGCCAAACGGCTGCAGCGCGCCGGCATCGATGCCGGCATCGTTGGCGCTCACCATGCAGCGGATGCCGGAGACGAAGCCGATGCCGGCGATCACGCCACCGCCCGGCACGCTCTTGTCGAGATCGGCAACGTCGAACCGGTAGCCGGCGAGCGTCGCGAGCTCGATGAAGGGGCTGCCGGGATCGAGCACCAGCGCCACGCGCTCGCGCGGCAGAAGCTGGCCGCGCTTGTGAAAGCGGTCCTTGGCGGCAGCGGACGCCTCGCGCGTGCGCTGTTCCAGCGCGCGCATGCGCGCGATCAGGGCCAGCATGCCGTCGCGGTTGGCCTTGAAAGCGTCGCCGCCGGGCGAGATCGTGTTTTCAATGACGGCCATGTGGCGGCCCTAACGCCTGGTCCCAAAAATCTTCCGCGCTTCGGAAGGCGACGCGATCTCGCGCCCGGCGCGGCGTGCGCAGGCCGCGATCGCCTCGATGAGCTGGCCGTTCGACGTCACCTTGGTGCCGTCGGCAAGATAGAACGCATCCTCGAGCCCGGTGCGCAAATGGCCGCCGAGCTCGGCGCAGCGCTGGTGCAGCGGCCAGATCTCGCCGCGGCCAATCGCGGTGACCTGCCAATGCGCGTCCTTCTCCTTCAGCTTCAGAAGGATCGGCAGCAGCTCGGGATCGGCCGGCATGCCGGAGGCAACGCCCATCACGAAATTGTATTCGAGCGGCCCGCCATACATGCCGGTCTGCCGGTACATGTTGACGCAGCGCACGATGCCGACGTCGAAGCATTCGAATTCGGGAATGGTGTCGACGGCATTCATGACATCGAGATAGTCCTTCACCTTGCCGACCGGGTTGTCGAACAGCATCGGCGGCCACGCCCAGGTGTTGTCGGCCTTGACCTTGAGATAATTCAGCGAGCCGGCGTTGCAGGCCGCGATCTCGGGTTTCGTCTCGCGGATGCAGGCGAGCGCGCCGGCATAATCCGGACCCGACACGCCCGAGGTGTGATTGATGATCACGCCGGGGCAGGCTTCGCGGATCGCCTGCTGGATGTCGCGGGAGACCGAAACCTCCCAGGACGGCAGATGACCCTTGTTCGGCGCCTGCTGGCGCAGATGGATGTGCATGATGCTGGCGCCGGCGTCAAAGGCGGCCTTCGCCTCGCGCGCCATCTGTTCCGGCGTCACCGGCACATGATGCTGCTTCGGATCGGTCAGGACGCCGTTCAGTGCGCAGGTGATGACGGCCTTGTCGCCCATGGATCATTCTCGCGGAAGAGGCTCCGCGGGATCATGCGGGAGGCCGTCACGACGCTTCTTGCGTCCATGCGCTATCGGGTTGGGCCGGCTGTCGACCGCGATAGATCGCGAGGTCGCGCGACCCGGAAAAGATCGCGCGCGGCTTCAGGCCGTAGAAGCGGCGGATCGAATGGCTGAAATGCGTGGAATCGGGATAGCCGATGTCCTGCGCGAGATGCGCGAGGTTGAGGTCCTGGTTGGCGAAATGCAGGAGATGACGCGCCCGCTTCCAGGCCCGGAAAGCGCGGAACGAGATTCCGGTCTCCTGCTTGAACAGATGCAGGAAGCGCGAGGCGGAGAGCCCCGCCTCCGTCGCGCAGGCCTCTGCGGTCGCCGGCTCGCCGGAGAACCGCATGATCTGCGCGATCGCGCGCGCCACGCGCGGGTCGAGCGCGCGCTGCGGCAGCGGCTCGCCAAGGCACATCCCGTCGAGCTCGGCGCTGGTGATGCCCTCGCGGGGCTGCTCCAGGAAGCGCGCATAGGCCGCGCGAATGCGGCGCGCGAAAAGCTCGCCCTGCTCGGCGAGACGCCGCGCGAGCGCCTCGAACGCGCCATCCGGCACGCTTTCCGGCTCGATCATGAAGCAGATCACCGAGCGATAGTCGCTGGTGATGGTGTGACGCACATTCGGCTGCACGACGACGAGTTCACCTGAAGTCTCGCGGCCGTCCTCGGCGACGTGATGGAAGGCCCCCTCGATCGCGACATAGACATGAAACGCACCGGAGCAGCGTTGCCGCGGCCGACCAAGCAGCCCGACATAGAAGACGCGCTCCGGGGTGATCAGCATCAGATGACCGGAACCATTCGTTCTGTTGCTCATGGTCGTCCCTCCTCGGCGCGGCTCTGCGGCCGCTGCGCGAAGGGAAGCATAGCGCAAATCCCGATCGGTCTATACCTCTCATCGCCTCGCAACGAGAAGGTCAGCGCTCCCGCCACGGTTTCACGTTCTGCTCGGCGCCTGCGCGGCGTTCGGCCGCAACCGCCCGCACAAAACCGTCGCGCGCCTGCAGGCGGCCCCAATAGGCCGCGACATTTGGGCCGAAATCACTGGAAAGGCCGATATTTTCCGCGAGACGCAATGCGTAGCCGATCACGATGTCGGCAGCGGTGAAGCGGCCGGCGCACAGCGTCTCGGCATTGGCGATGGCCGTTTCCACCGCGCGCAGCCGGCCCTGGAACCATTTGGCGTAGTCGGCAGCGACCTGCGGATTGCGGCGTTCCTCGGGCTCGAGCTGGGCGTAGCGCAGCACCAGCGTCTGCGGAAAGGTCAGTGTCGCATCCGAAAAATACATCCAGTTCAGGAAGGTGCCATAGGCGGGCTCATCGAGGCCGACGATCAGCGGCGTCGGACCATGCCGGGTGCCGAGATAATGGCAGATGCCCGACGACTCCGTCATGCGGGTCTCGCCGTCGATCATGTAGGGGATGGTGCCGAGCGGGTTGATGGCGAGATAATCCTTGGCGAACACCCGCGGCGGAAACGGCAGCATTTTGAGCTCGTAGGCGAGCCCCATCTCCTCCAGCATCCAGAGCGGACGAAACGAGCGCGCCGCATGGCAATGGTAAAGCGTGATCATGGTTGCGCTCCTGTTGCTGCGCCCACACAGGGCAGGCGGCCATCTGTCTGCACCATAGCCCGGTGCGAAGCCGAGGTCACAAGCCCATCTGCCTTGAGGCCAGATCCTTCATGATCTCCTCGGTGCCGCCGCCGATCGCATTGACCTTGACCTCGCGGTAGATGCGCTCGACCTTGACGCCGCGCATGAAGCCGGCGCCGCCAAAGATCTGCACCGCTTCCGAGGCGCAGAACGCCATCGTCTGCGTCGCCTGGTTCTTCATCATGCAGATTTCCGCAACCGGGCTTTCGCCCTGCTCCAGCCGCCAGGCCAGCATTTCCAGCATCGCCTGCGACGCCGCCACGCGCTGCGCCATGTCGACCAGCTTGTGGCGGATCACCTGGTGCTGCGCGATCGGCTTGCCAAAGGTCTTGCGTTCCTTCGCATAGGCGATCGCTTCTTCGAGGCAGACGCGGGCATAGGCGGTGCAGCTCGCCGCCATGCCGATGCGCTCGCTGTTGAAGTTCTGCATGATCAGCCTGAAGCCGTGCCCCTCCTCGCCGATCAGGTTTTCGGCCGGCACGCGGCAGTCGTCGAAATGCAGCGTTGCCGTATCCGAGGCCCACCAGCCCATCTTCTTCAGCTTGGTGCGTGACAGGCCCGGGGTGTCCCCCTCGATCAGGAGCAGGCTGACGCCGCCGGCGCCTTGGCCGCCGGTCCGCACCGCGACCGTGATATAGTCGGCGCGCATGCCTGAGGTGATGAAGGTCTTCTCGCCCGAGACGACATAGTGGTCGCCGTCGCGGCGGGCGCGGGTGCGCAGGTTCGCAACATCAGAGCCGCCGCCGGGCTCGGTGATCGCGAGCGCGGAGATCTTCCGGCCGGAGAGCACCTGCGGCAGCACCCGCGCCTTGATCTCAGGCCGGGCCGCGCGCGCGATCGGCGGCGAGCCGATGGTGTGGCTCATCAGGCTGGCATTGACCCCTCCCGCACCGGCGCGGGCCAGTTCCTGGGAAGCTACGATCTTCATGAACTGGTCGGCGGGCGTGCCGCCATATTCCTCGGGAAAGCCGAGGCCCAGCAAGCCGATTCCGGCGGCCTTTTCGTAGAGCGCGCGCGGGAATTCGCCGGCCTCGTCCCATTGATGGGCAAAGGGCTCGATCTCCCGCTCCACGAAACGGCGCACCACCTCGCGATAGGCCTCGTGCTCGGCGGTATAAAACGGGCTGTTCATGGGCTCGGCTCTCATTGTGCTATGCCGCACAGGATGAAGCGAACCGGCAGGCCCCACTTGCGTCCAGTCGCTGGAATCAGGGCATACACTGTGACGCTTTCCCAGCCAGCCGCCCGCCAGCCACTCAACGCAAGACAACCTTAGCACATGCACAAAACTCGTGCTGGCTCTAGTGTGGCTTGGGATTTGACGTTCCTATGAGGGATTCGCCGCAGCACTGATAGGAACGTCGAATCCGCCACACCAGGGACTTCGGCATGCTGCGCAAAGCGACAGGCGGCGACAGACCGCCGATCACGGAGGAAATCGTGACCGTCCGCCATTACGACTGGATTGCGCATCACGCCCGGCGCACGCCGGACAAGATCGCCGCGATCGATCTCGCGAGCGAACGCCGTTTCAGCTACGCCGAGTTCGATGCGCGGATCGCACGGCTTGCCACGCATTTGCGCGACTGGCTCAAGGTCGGGCGCGGCGACCGCGTCGCGGTGCTGGCGCTGAACACGACCGACACGCTGGAGGTGCAGTTCGCCTGTGGCAGGCTGGGCGCGGTGTTCGTGCCGCTCAACACCCGTCTCACCGTACCCGAGCTGCAGTTCATCGTCGGCGACGCCGCGCCGAAGGTGATGATCCATGACGCCGATCTGGCCGACACTGCGCTGGCAGTAGCAAAGCTCTGCAAGACCGAGAGCGTGCTGCTGTTCGGCGAAGGCTATTCCTACGAGGCCGCCATCGCGGCGGCGACGCCGCTGGAGCGGATCGAGCCCGTCACGCTCGATGACATCTCGACCATCATGTACACCTCGGGCACCACCGGCCAGCCGAAGGGTGCGATCATCACCCACGGCATGACGTTCTGGAACTGCGTCAATCTCGGCGGCCCGGCCTATATCTCGCCCTCGTCCGTACAGCTCACCGTGCTGCCGCTGTTCCACACCGGCGGGCTCAATTGCTACACCAACCCGGTGCTGCACGCCGGCGGCACCGTGCTGATCATGCGCGTGTTCGATCCCGGCGTCGCGTTGCGGCTGATCAGCGATCCGGCGTGGGGCCTCAACGCGTTCTTCGGCGTGCCCGCGATCTACCAGTTCATCGCGCAGCATCCGGATTTCGAGAGGGCCGACTTCAGCCGCCTGATCGTCGGCGGCGCGCCGATGCCGGTGCCGCTGCTCAAAGTGTGGGAAGCCCGCGGCGTGGCGCTGCAGCAGGGCTATGGCATGACCGAAACCTCGCCTGCGGTGATGGTGCTCGACCGCGAGGACGCCGCGCGCAAGGCAGGCTCGGCCGGCAAGCCGGTGCTGCACACCGAAATACGCATCGTCCGCCCCGACGGCAGCGATGCCGGTGTGGGAGAACTCGGCGAGCTCTGGGTGAAGGGGCCGAACATCACGCCCGGCTACTGGAACCGGCCGGACGCCAACCAGTCATCCTTCACCGACGGCTGGCTGCACACGGGCGACGCCACGCGCGTCGACGAGGAAGGTTTCTATTACATCGTCGACCGCTGGAAGGACATGTACATCTCCGGCGGCGAGAACGTCTATCCGGCCGAGGTGGAGAACGTGCTGCACCAGCTCACCGCGATCGCGGAGGCCGCCGTGATCGGCATCCCGGATCCGCAATGGGGCGAGGTCGGCATGGCGATCGTCGCGATCAGACCCGGGCAATCCATCACCGAAGCCGACATCGCGGCGCACTGCGCGGCTAATCTCGCGCGCTTCAAATGCCCGCGGGTGATCCGCTTCATCGACGTGCTGCCGCGCAACGCCACCGGCAAGATCCACAAGCCGACCCTGCGCAAGACCTTCTCGGTTGCCTCCGCGGCCGATCTCGCCCAGGCCAATGAACAGGCCAAAGCCTCCTGACTGCCACTCCATCCATCACAACAAAAAGGGTCCTTTGATGAATAACAAGAAACTCACCTTGCTCGCCGCTGCCGCCTTCACCTTGGCGGCAACCCAGGGCGCGCTCGCGCAAAAGAAATACGACACCGGCGCGTCCGACACCGAGATCAAGATCGGCAATGTCGAAGCCTATAGCGGGCCTGCGTCCGCCTATGGCGTGATCGGCAAGACCGAGGAAGCCTATTTCAAGATGGTCAACGACGCCGGCGGCGTGAACGGGCGCAAGATCAACTTCATCTCCTATGACGACGGGTACTCGCCGCCGAAGACGGTGGAACAGGTGCGCAAGTTGATCGAGAGCGACGAGGTGCTCCTGGTGTTCAATGCGCTGGGCACGCCGACCCAGACCGCGGTGCAGAAGTATCACAACGCCAAGAAGGTGCCGCAGCTGTTCCTGGCCACCGGCGCCAGCAAGTGGAACGACCCGAAGGAGTTCCCCTGGACCATGGGCTTCCAGCCCAGCTACCGCGTCGAGGCGCGGATCTTCGCAAAATACATTCTCAAGGAGAAGCCGAACGCCAAGGTCGCGGTGTTCTATGCCAATGACGATTTCGGCAAGGACTACGTTGCCGGCCTCAAGGACATCTTCGGTGCCAAAGCCTCCAGCCTGATCGTCGCGGAGGAAAGCTACGAGACCACCGAGCCCTCGATCGATTCCCATATCGTCAAGCTGAAGGGCACCGGCGCCGACGTCTTCGTCAACATCTCGACGCCGAAATTCGCAGCCCAGGCCATCAAGAAGATGGCGGAGCTGGAATGGAAGCCGATGCATGTGATGACCGACGTTTCCATTTCCATTGGCTCGGTGATGAAGCCCGCCGGGCTGGACGCCTCCGAAGGCGTGCTGTCGGCCGGCTACCTGAAGGACGCCTCCGATCCGCAGTGGAAGGACGACGAGGGCATGAAGAAGTTCATGGCCTTCGCCGAGAAATACATGCCGGGCGCCAACGTCTCCGACAGCAACCTGGTCTATGGCTATGCCGCGGCGCAGACCATGGTGCAGGTGCTGAAGCAGTGCGCCGATGACCTGACGCGCGAGAACGTGATGAAGCAGGCGGCCAGCCTGAAGGACTTCGCGCCCGACACCCTGATCCCCGGCATCAAGGTCAACACCAGCGCCACCGACTTCGCCCCGATCGAGCAGCTCAAGATGATGCAGTTCAAAGGCGGCAAGTGGGAGCTGTTCGGCGACATCATCAGCGCCGAGACGGGCGGCTAGGCCCGGCGTCATTCCGGGATGCGCCGCAAGGCGCAGACCCGGAATCTAGAGATGAGGGATCGAGATTTCGGGTGCGCGCTGGCGCGCGTCCCGGAATGACGGACTGAACTACCCCTGCAGGAACATCGCAAAGGGCTCGTCGGTGGTGCGACGCAGGTGCTCGCGATATACGGCGAAATTGGCATCGGTGGACGAGACACGCCCCACGCTGGGCTGCGGGATGTTCTTGATCGGCAGGAACGCGATCGGGGCCGCGATCGGCGTCAGCAGCGAGCCGCGCCCGGCGAGCAGCGTGGTGATGATGCCATACATCTCGCCCGCGATGGTCGGGCGCGACACCGTGATCAGGCGGTGCTGGCCATGCCGGTTGGTGACGAGATAGATGAAGCCCGACTGGTTGGGCACCGCGACCTCGCCCCATTGCGTGTAGGCGGCGTCCTGCCGTTCTCCCTCGCGGAAAACCAGCGACGACGCCGCCGGGTCCCAGGCGATCTCGGTGCGGTAGGCATAGATCGCCTCCCTGTCGCCGAATGACGGGCGCAGCGTCAGGTAGACGCCTTCGAGCCAGGACACCGCACGACGCGAATAGGCGCCGAGACTGTCCGGCGCGACATCGCCATTGACGGCGACCGCGGCCGCCGGCGCGGCATCCAGCGCCTTGCGCAAGGAGATGCCGAGCGCCTGCTCGAGCCGCACCATGGTCGCAAGCGTGAAGGGGCGGCGGCCACCCAGCACCTTTTCCAGGGTCGAAAGGCTGAGCTTGGCCTGCTCGGCCAGCGTCTGCCGCGACACGCGGCGGCGGGCGAGCTCCTCACGGATGGTCTCGGCGATCTGCCGGCTCTGCTCGTCGGAAAGCTGCTTGTCCGGCGCGGACATGGTCACCCCTGCAAATTGGGCACCAGTCTAACAGACCGCACAATCCAGCACAAAACCGCACAAAGCCGCATCCACCGCGGCGTGGCCCAGCGGCACGCGGCCAAACAAGGCTGATCAATCCGCTCGCGCCATTCGGGGCGTTTCCGCACAGTTCCGGCCATTCCAGCGCCGTCAGGAGCAAGATGCGATGACCACCCCAGATGAATTCGAGATCGAAAACCCCACGATCCTGTCACGGATCGTGACCCTGCTGCTGTTTCTGGTCGTGCAGGGCGTCGCCGTCGGCATCGTCAGCTTCGCGGCGCTGTTCCTGAGCTTCGAGCCGGTCTGGTCGGCGGAAACCGCGCATCCCGCGGTGCTGAAGCTGGTCAAGCCGGCTGATGCCCGCTCCGGCTCGCTGCTGTTCAAGACCGGTGACGGTTATGCGGAGGCGATCCGGCTCGGCATCGACGTCGACCTCACCGTGGCCGGGCCGACGGTGCGCGCCCGCGTCACGCAGCTGTTCCGCAACCCGACACAGGACTTTGTCGAGGCCACCTATGTCTATCCGCTGCCCGAAGGCGGCGCGGTCGATACGCTGAAGATGGTGGTCGGCGAGCGTGTCATCGTCGGCGACATCAGGGAGCGGCAGCAGGCACGCGTGGCTTACGAGGAAGCCAAGCGGAACGGGCAGCGGGCCGCGCTCACCGAGCAGGAGCGGCCGAACATCTTCACCAATTCGGTCGCCAATATCGGCCCCGGCGAGACCGTGCTGGTGCAGATCGAATATCAGGAGCCGGTGCACCAGTCCGGCGGCGAGTTCTCGCTGCGCGTGCCGATGGTGGTCGGCCCGCGCTACAATCCGGCGCCGATCGTGCAAAGCGTCGATTTGCGCGCCGATGGCGGCGGCTGGGGCGCGATCAAGTCCGATCCCGTGCCCGACCGCGATCGCATCGCCCCGCCAGTGCTCGACCCCGCGCAGAACCAGCCGGTCAATCCGACCGCAATCACCGTTCATCTGAACGCCGGCTTCCCGCTCGGCGAGGTGAAGAGCCATCATCATCAGGTCAGAATCGAAAACCCTGACGAGGCGACGCGCCTGATCCGGCTCGCCGACGGCGTGGTGCCGGCCGATCGCGACTTCGAGCTGGCCTGGAAGCCTCTGGCGGAGACCGCGCCCTCCGTCGGCCTGTTCCGCGAGCATGTCGGCGACGCCGATTATCTGCTCGCCTTCGTCACGCCGCCTGCGGTCGACGAGGCCCAGCGCAAGCAGCTCGCCCGCGAGGTGATCTTCGTGATCGACAATTCCGGCTCGATGGGTGGCACCTCGATCGTACAGGCCAAGGCGAGCCTCCTTTACGCGCTCGGCCGTCTGCAGCCGACCGACCGCTTCAACGTGATCCGCTTCGACCACAGCATGGACGTGCTGTTTCCGACACCGGTCTCGGCGGATGCCAGTCACCTCGCCAGCGCGACCGCCTTCGTCAGCGCGCTGCAGGCCGCCGGCGGCACCGAGATGATCCCGCCGATGCGCGCCGCGCTGACGGACCGCGACAGCGACGCCGGCACCGTGCGGCAGGTCGTGTTCCTCACCGACGGCGCCATCGGCAACGAGCAGCAATTGTTCGAGACCATCACGGCGATGCGTGGCCGCTCCCGCGTGTTCATGGTCGGGATCGGCTCGGCGCCGAACACCTATCTGATGACGCGTGCCGCCGAGCTCGGCCGCGGCGCCTTCACCCATATCGGCTCGGTCGAGCAGGTCGAGGAACGCATGCGCGGCCTGTTCGAAAAGCTGGAAAATCCCGCCGTGACCGGCCTGTCCGCCAAGTTCACCGCGGCGACTGCCGACATCACCCCGAGCGTGATGCCCGACATCTATCGCGGCGAGCCGCTGGTGCTGGCCGCAAGGCTCGACAAGCTCGCGGGCTCCGTCGAGATCAAGGGCAAGCTCGGCGACCGGCCGTGGAGCGTGACGCTGCCGCTTGCCAACGCCGCCGAAGGCAAGGGCCTGTCAAAGCTGTGGGCGCGGCGCAAGATCAGCGACGCCGAAGTCGCGCGCACCACGCGGCAGATGGCGCCCGAAGAAGCCGACAAGGCGATCCTGGCGCTCGCGCTGGAGCATCAGCTCGTGACGAGGCTGACGAGCCTCGTCGCAATCGACAAGACGCCAAGCCGCCCCGACGGCGCGCCGTTGAAGCTTGCCGAGCTGCCGCTCAACCTGCCCGCCGGCTGGGACTTCGCAAAGGTGTTCGGCGAACGACAGCCGCTGCCCGCGCCGCCGACCGAGCGCCGTGCCCAGCGTCCGGACGGCGATGCGCACCTGCTGCCGGTCGCGCTGAAGCGGCCGGTCGCGACACCGGCGCCGATCACGATCACGCTGCCGAAAACCGCAACCGATGCAGAATTGAAGATGATCGCGGGCGCAATCCTGCTCGCGCTCGGCCTGATCCTCTTCGTGTTCAACCGTCGTCAACTCTCCCCAGGTTGACGCGGATGAAGGGAGGAGACGCCCCCATCTCCTCCCTCACAAAGCGCGCGCGGCCATCGCCCCCCAAGTGCCGCGCGCGCGATCGTTCCTTCACCGTCCTTCCGTGATGGTCCGAAGGACCAGACCACAGCTGCGCAATTGCGCAGCATTGTTCGATACCGACACAATGCCCGGGAATGACGAAGTCATCGAGAACCACAATGCCCCGTTTGGCTCTCCCTCTTCTCCTCAGCCTCATCGGCCTCATCCTGTTCGGCCAGGGCGCCTATATCCATGCCAAGGCGCTGCTCGCGCAGGTGCTGCTCGAACACGCCTTCGAAGAGACGATTGCGACCGGCCATCCGACCAAGCCGTGGTCGTGGGCCGACACCTGGCCGGTGGCGCGGATCGAGGTCAAGCGGATCGGCGCCAGCGCGATCGTGCTTGCGGGCTCGAGCGGCCAGGCGCTCGCCTTCGGCCCCGGCCATGTCGAGGGAACGGCGGATGCCGGCGAACGCGGCATCGCCGTCTATTCCGCGCATCGTGACACGCATTTCCGTTTCCTGAAGGACGTCGCGATCGGCGACGAGATCGACGTCACGCGCAGCGACGGCAGGACGTTCCGTTACCGCGCGGATGCGGCATCGGTCGTGCGTTTCGACAAATCCGGCATCGATCCGGCCGGCGGCGGCCATGAGCTGATCCTGTCCACCTGCTGGCCGTTCGACGCGCTGACCTCGGGCCCGGAGCGCTATCTGCTGCACGCGACCCTGATCGGAGCGACGGCTGCTCGAACTTGAACCAACATTACCCATACCGGAGATCTCACATTGTTGCGGGTTCCAGGAATCTTGAGGGCTGCGCTGATCGTCGCAATCATTGCTATCATGACCGCGGCCGGCGGCCTGTGGGTCTACGCCGGTCCACGTGGATTTGGCGTCCTGGTCAAGCATGGCGGGACATATTGGATCAGCGTCAAGAACGATGACGCACGCATCTCGCCGTCGATGCGGCTGGCGCTGCAAGGCGCTCCGCCCGTCAGACCCGGACGCTTCGAATGGCGGCAGATCGCTCCCGGCTTCGAGACGGCCGAGCTTCCGGTTCTCGCTGAGAGCGGTGAGGTCGACCGCATCCTGCTGGCGCGTATCGACCCGGCCAGCTTCCGATTCGAGGTGCGTAATGCCCCGGCAAAGAACAAGACCCTCGATCAGTGGATGACATCGCTTGGCGCCGCCCTCGTCATCAACGGAAGCTACTACTCGCGCCAGGGCACGCCCGATACGCCGCTGGTGAGCAACGGGACGCGGCTCGGACCCGAGAAATATGACGCCAAGGCGGGGGCTTTCGTCGCATCGGCGAACTCGGTCGGCATCCGCGATCTGGCGGACGAAGACTGGCGCTCCGCGCTTTCCGGCGCCGACAACGCGATGGTGTCGTATCCGCTTCTCGTCTCCAAAAATCCGGAGCGGCATCCCGTTCCGAAGAGCCGCTGGCTCGCCAACCGCAGCTTTGTCGGCCAGGACAAGTCGGGATGGATCGTGCTGGGGACCACGACCGACGCGTTCTTTTCGCTGAGCCGCCTCGCCGAGTTCTTGCGCGACGCGCCGCTCGACCTGACCTCGGCGCTCAACCTCGACGGCGGGCCGGTGGCTTGTCAGGGAATCTCGCTCAATGGCTTTGAGCGACGAGCATCCGGCCAATGGGAACTGCAGGCCGACGACAACGGGGCCAAGTTGCTCACCTGGCCGTACGGCACCATGGCGAGGATGCCGATCGTTCTCGCTGTCTTTCCCAGATAACGATGCACCGTCGTCGTGACGAAAGGATCGTCGCGGCAAATCGCGGCCCTGCACTTTCATTCCCTGCGCTTTGCCCTTACATTCCAGGCACTCGATGGCCACGAAGCCGGCCCAAACAGTGCGCACGATCATGGATTCGCAGGTTCACTACCTCCCGCTGACGCCGGGACTGTTCTCCCTCCTCGTCTTCGTCTTCATCGGGCTGATCATCCTGATCCAGCTCCGCATTTTGCGCTACGCCTACATGAAGCTGGGCGTCGGGCCTGGCGCGGCACTGCTGCTGCTGTTCGGCTCGCTGATCGGCAGCTACTTCAACATTCCAATCACCGTCCTGCCGGACAAGCAGGTGATGTCCGGCGAGGTCGTTGATTTCTTCGGCATGCGCTACGTGGTGCCGCTGGTGACGGCATGGCCCGGCACCGTGCTTGCCGTCAATGTCGGCGGCGCCGTGATCCCGACACTGATGTCGACTTATCTGGTGCTGCGCTACGAGCTTTGGCTGAAGGCCGCGATCGCGATCGTGGTGGTCGCCGCGATCATCCATGCCATGGCGACGCCGGTGCGGGGCGTCGGCATCGCGGTCCCCGTGCTCGCGCCGGTCGTGGTGACCGCCATTCTCGCCTTCATCCTGTCGCGCGAATATGCCGCGCCGCTCGCCTATATCGGCGGCTCGATGGGAACACTTGTCGGCGCCGATCTCCTCAATCTCGACAAGATCGGCGGCCTCGGTGCGCCCGTCGCCTCGATCGGCGGCGCCGGCACGTTCGACGGCATTTTCCTGACCGGCATCCTCGCGGTGCTGCTCGCCGGCATCGCTTCGCCGGCGCGTCCGGGTTTGCGGGCATAGACGCTCCGCGAAAGCCGTCGGTTGCCAGGCGCAGCCAACTGCTCATAATGGAAAAGTCGCGGGACGCGCATCGTCGCGATATGCCGCGGCGCGGAAAGAACAAACACAAAGAACAAGCAAAGAAACAAACCAGAGTGAGGATGCGTCCATGGAAGCCCAAGTCAGCGAAGCCTGTGCCGTCGCTGCGTCTGCTTCACCGGCCAAATGGTCGCCGCCATCGGACGCGAGCCGCACCATCAAGGGCGTTCACGCGATGCTGCATCCGCGCAACATCGTGCTGGTCGGCGCCACCGACAAGCCGGGCAACTATGCCGAGCGGATCTGGAACAACCTGATCAAGTACAAATATGCCGGCGGGCTCTATCCGATCAACGCCAGGCGCGACACGGTGTGGGGCGTGCCCTGCTACAAGGATTTTGCCAGCCTGCCGGAACAGCCCGACCACGTGCTGGTGCTGGTGCCGGCGCGCTTTGCGGCGCAGGTGATCCGCGACGCGGCCGCGGCGGGCGCGCGCTCGGCGACCATCGTGACGTCGGGTTTCTCCGAATTGCAGGATGAGGAAAGCCTGAGGCTCGCGGCCGAGCTGCAAGCCGCGATACACGAAACCGGACTCGCGGTCACCGGTCCGAACTGCCTCGGCAACTTAAGCGCCGGCGAAAATCTCTTCACCAATATCGACGATCGCATCGTCACCATGGAAGCGGGCGCGGTCGCCATCGCCGGCCAGTCCGGCGCGATCGTGATGGCGATCCGCCAGGCGCTGGAGGATCGTGGCGTCGGCGTCGGCTACATGGTGACGACAGGCAACGAGGCCGGGCTCGAGACCACCGACCTGATGACCTATTTCGCCGCCGATCCGAGCATCCGCGTGATCGTGCTCTATCTCGAAGGCGTGCGCGACACCAAGGCGTTCCGCGACGCCTGCAAGGCCGCTCGCGCCGCCGGCAAGCCGATCATCGCGCTCAAGCTCGGCGCCTCCGAAGGCGGCCGCGCCGCCGCCATGGCGCATACCGGCGCGCTTGCGGGATCGATCGAAACCTTCGATGCGATCTCGACGCGCGAGGGCGTGATCCGGGTGCGCGGCCTCGACGAGCTGATCGAGACCACCGAATGCTTCGTGCATGCCACGCTGCCCAAGGGCAACCGGCTCGCTGCCGTCACACTGTCCGGCGGCAAGCGCGGGCTTCTGATCGACGCCTTCTATTCCGCCGGGCTGAACTTCGCGCCGCTGAGCCGCCATGCGAGCGAGCAGCTCGCCAAAATGCTCGGGCCCGGCTCGATCGTCGGCAATCCGCTTGATGCGGGCTTCGCCGCCGTCGTCGATCCCTCCGTCTACATGAAGTCGATCCAGATCATGATCGACGATCCCGATACCGATATCGTCATCATCGACGCTGAATTGCCGAAGGCGCCGCACGAGCTGCGCGAGCGCAACCTGCGCATCGTCAACGAGATGGCCGGCAAGGCGGCCAAGCCCGTGATCTACATCAGCGCGATGTCGATCGGCTTTACCGAATTCACCAAGAGCCTGCGCAAGTCGCTGCCTCACATCGCCGTGCTGCAGGGCATGGACCGTGCGGTGGGCGCCATCAAGTCGCTGATCGACTATGCGGCGCTGCCCAAGGAAGTGCCCGACATCGTCTCGAGCTCGAAACCTTCCGCGCGCGCCGTGCTGGAAAGGGCGCTGAGGTCGGCGAACGGCGCCGCACTGGACGAGATCGCCTCCAAGAAGCTCTTGAAAGCCTACGGCATCCCGATCTCGAAGGAGGCGATCGCGCAGACGGCGGCGGAAGCTGTCAGGATCGCGAAGCAAATCGGCTTTCCCGTCGTCGCCAAGGTGGTCAGCGCCGAGATCCTGCACAAATCCGACATCGGCGGTGTGATGCTGAACCTCACCACCCCCGCTGACGTGAAGAAGGCGTTCGAGACGATCACCGCGCGGGTAAAGAAGCTGAAGGGCAAGCCGAAGCTCGACGGCATCCTGATCGCGCAGCAGGTCAAGGCCGATCTCGAGCTCGTGGTCGGCGCCTCCTTCGACGCCGAGATGGGGCCGGTGGTGCTGTTCGGCACCGGCGGCGTCGATATCGAGCTGATGAAGGATGTTGCGCTGGCCGGCGCGCCGCTCGATGCGGCAGAAGCCAGGAAGCTGATCGGCCGCACCAAGGCCGGCGTGAAGATCGGAGGCTATCGCGGCAAGCCGCCGCTGCATGAGGCGTCCGCGGTCAAGGCGCTGGTCGGCCTTTCCAACCTGATCGCGGATGCCGGCAACCGCATCGCTTCCATCGACGTCAACCCGTTCCTGATCAATGCCAAAACCGGTGTCGCCGTCGACGCGCTGATCGTGCTCAACAATACGGCCGCCCGCCATGCAGCCGGGCACTAGTGTGGCGGTTCAGAAGTCCGCATCATTTTGGCCCACGCATTCTTCATGCGGACTTCTGAACCAAAGCCACACTAGAATCATATGGTTGCTAGTGTCCTTCGAATCCGAAGTTCGCAAAGTGCCCGCCGCAAGACCGTGCGAACATCGGATTCGGGACACTAGCCTTTCGCTTAAAGCGCTTTCGCCGTACAATCGCGCGCCTCGCGCGGCCGGATTCACTGCCGCGTCGTCGCGATGCCGGGGATGACTTAAGGATCAGGATGCGCGCCAGCAATGTGATGATCGGAACCACGACGCTCGCGGCGATCGCCGTGGTTTTCGTCGGCTGGCTGACGATCCAGAAGATCCGCGGCACCCAGCAGCACAGCCCCTTGCGCATCGTGTTCGAGGGTGGCTCGGCGCTGGGCCTGCGCAAGGGTGGCGCCGTCAATTTCGACGGCATCCAGGCCGGCGAAATCCGGTCGATCAAGCTGGAGAGCCCAAAGAGGGTCGTCGCCGAGGTGATGCTGGACAATGCCGCGCCGCTCCGCAAGGACACGGTGGCCGGCATCGAGTTCCAGGGGCTGACCGGGGTCGCCGCGATCTCGCTGGTGGGCGGCGCGCCGGCGGCCCCGCCGGTGCCGCTCGATAAGGACGGCGTGCCGGTGCTGAACGCCAACCTGCAGGATGTCGAATCGATCCGCGACTCCCTGCACAATGTCGACCGCATCCTGGTCAACAACGGCACCCTGATCCGCGACGCCATGCTTTCCTTCGAGAGCTACACGGCTTCGCTGAAGAGCAAGGGCGAGGCGATCGACAGCATCTTCGCCAAGGCCGACGACGCCTTTGCCGGCATCGACCGCGTCTTCAACCGGATCGACGACGTGCTGCCGGGCATGGCCGACGGCCGGGGTGAGGAATTGTTCGAGAAGGTGAAGACGATCCGCGAGCTCGCCGACAGCTTCAACAAGCGCTCGGGCGTGTTGATGGAGGAGAGCCGGCGCACCCTGCTCGACGTCAGCCAGGCCGCCAACCAGATGGCCGCCAAGCTCGGCGCGCCGGGCGAAGCAGCATCCGCGCCGCCGCGGCGGCAGAAGCGGCAGTGACCGGCCTCACCCGTAGACGAACGCCTTGTCGTTGAGGTCGATCGCGGGGAATTCGTCCTTCTCCGCCCAATAGTCCTGGGTGTGCTGCCACTCGGCCTTGTCGCCGCGCCTAGGCAGGCGGTGCATCTCGCGCATAAGATAATTCGGATTGAAATTGTCCGGATCGATCCAGGACAGCAGTGGCATGTTGTGGTCTTCCGGTCGCAGCGCGACCTCGACGCGGCCGGCGCCGGTCTGCTTCATGTGGGCGAGCAGGCGGCAGACGAATTCGGCGACCAGGTCGGTGCGCAGCGTCCAGCTTGCGCGGAAATAGCCGAACACCCAGGCCATGTTCGGAATCCCCGTGAACATCATGCCGCGATAGGTCACGGTGTCGGCGAAATCGAGCGGCTTGCCGTCGATCACGAAATCGATGTCGCCGAGCACATTGAGATTGAAGCCGGTGGCGGTGACGATGATGTCGGCGTCGAGCTGCTTGCCTGACTTCAGCAGGATTCCGCCGCTCGTGAAGCGCTCGATCTCGTCGGTGACGACGGAGGCCCTGCCGCTCTTGATGGCACGAAACAGGTCGGCGTCCGGCACGAAGGCGATGCGCTGGCGCCACGGGCGGTAGCTCGGCGTGAAATGTGTGTCGATGTCATAGTCGGCGCCCAGCTCCGCGCGGATCGCGCCGAGCAGCTCCTGCTTGACCTTCTCCGGCTCGGCGAAGCAGCGGCGCGTGAACGTGTCCTGCTCGAACAGGATCTTGCGCCGCACGATCTCGTGGATCCATTCCTCGTTGACCTGAAGCTGGCGCAACTGCTCGGCGAGCTCGATCGCATTGCGGCCGGTCCTGAAATAGGTCGGCGAGCGCTGCAGCATCACGACCTCGGCGCAGTCGTCGGCGATGTTCGGGATCAGCGTCGCCGCCGTCGCGCCGGAGCCGATCACCACGACCTTCTTGTCCTTCAGGACGAGATCGTCGGGCCAGGTCTGCGGATGGACGATGCGGCCGGCAAAATCCTTCATGCCCGGCCATTCCGGCGTATAGCCCTCCGTGTGGCGGTAATAGCCCTGGCACATCCAGAAGAAATTGGCGGTGAGGATCACCGTCTCCCCGGTGTCGAGCCGGGTCGCCTCGATGGTCCACCGATTGCTCTCGCTCGACCAGCGCGCGGATACAATGCGGTGGTGATAGCGGATGTGCCTGGCGAGGTCGTTCTCCTCGATCACCTCGCCCATATAGGCGAGGATCTCGGCCGCAGTCGCGATCGGCGGACCGGTCCAGGGCTTGAAGCTGTAGCCGAAGGTATGCAGGTCGCTGTCGGAGCGGATGCCGGGATAGCGGTGGGTCACCCAGGTGCCGCCAAAGCTTTCCTGCGTCTCCAGGATGACGAAGCGTATATCGGGAAGCTGTTTCGTCAGATGATAGGCGCTGCCGATGCCCGAAATGCCGGCGCCGACGATCAGGACGTCGAAATGTTCCGATGTCGTCGGGGTGGAAGCGTTGCGGACGGTGACGTTCATGGCGGCCTTCTGGCGATCCGAAAAGCGCGATCACCGTCGCGCGTTCGATTCCTGTTTGAAACATGATCCGCTCGGGAAAACGCTGGCACTCGTTCGGATCGTGCGCGACCATTAATTCACCCGCAGGCGGCGCGAAGGTCAACCCTCACCAATGCCCGCTTGCCGAAGTTCGTGATACATCGCTGCGATCTCTTGCACGAACCTCGGAAAGCAAAGGACACTGGCAAACCCATGATTCCAGTGCCGCTTTCGATCTGAAGTTCCCAGGAGACGATCGCAGCGCCAGGGAGGAGCCTCACGATGACCATCATCATTACCGCCTTTGAACGGTCACCCGATGGCGGCAAGGGGCTGGCGCGCGATACGCGCGTTCGCTGGGCGCTTGAAGAAGTCGGCCAACCCTACGAGGTTCGCCTCGTTTCGTTCCGCGCGATGAAGGAGCCCGCGCACCTGGCGCTTCATCCTTTCGGCCAGATTCCGACCTACGAGGAAGGCGATCTCGCCCTGTTCGAGACAGGAGCGATCGTATTTCATATCGCCGAGGGTCATGCGGGCCTGCTGCCCGACGACGCCAATGCCCGGGCGCGCGCGGTCACATGGATGTTTGCCGCGCTCAACACCGTGGAGCCGGCGATCCTTGAACTCGCAACCGCCAGGCTTCTGGAGGGCGACAAGCCCTGGAGCAAGGAGCGCCTGCCCTTGGTCATGGATCGCGTCCGCGACCGGTTGAAGCAACTTTCCGCTCGCCTTGGCAGTGCCGACTGGCTCGATGGTGGGTTCAGCGCGGGCGACCTGATGATGGTGTCGGTGCTGCTCAGGTTGAAATCTTCGGGCATTCTGGACGAATATCCGAATCTGGCCGCCTATGTCGCCCGCGGCGAAGCGCGGCCCGCTTACAAGCGGGCTTTCGACGCTCAATTGGCGCTTTACAGCGGCAAGGCACCGACCGGCTGATTGAGGTCCGTCCGGGACGGAAGTCGCCATCCGAGTTTTTCGTTCGTAAGAGATCTCGCTGCGACATGATGCTGATGTCAGCACCGGACACTGGACCACCTACAGCGCAAGGCCCCACTGCCGCGCGATCTTGACAATCCAGTCGCGGTAGAGCGTGAGCGGCGTGACGCCGGTCATCCCGCCGCAGCCGCTTGCGCCGTTCGGGCCGGTCGACCAGCTCACGACACCGATGATGACAGCGCCCGACGGCTGTTCCTCGAACACCGGCGCCCCGGAATCGCCGGTGCAGGCGCCTAACCCCTCGCGCGTTCCCTGGCCTGCGGGATCAACCAGACGGATCTGCAATGTTCCTGGCTTGCCAGTCGCAACGAGGGGTGCGGAGCGGACAATCCCGCCGCTCTTGCCGTCGCCACGCACGGTGACCCCGATGCCGGCGATGGTGAATTTTCCGCCCGACGCAATGGGCAGCTGCGGCACGCCGAGCTCGGCGCTCTTCTCCTTTGCCGGCACCTTCAGCGCGAGCAGCGCGACGTCGGCGGTGGCGCGATGGGCGAGCATGGTCTGCATGCTGAAGCCGGGATGGATGGCGACGCTTTTGACGTCGCGCAATTGCGGCTGCCGGTTGGCGTCATATTCCACGATCTTGTAGTCGGCGCCGGGCTGCACGCAATGCGCGACAGTCAGCACCAGGGTCGGCGCGATCAAGGCGCCCGAGCAGAAATTGCCGCGCGAGCCGACGATGGTGACGACCGAGCCGCCGATCCCGTCGGTCGCGGCCGGCGCGCCGCCGACGATGGCGTGGGCAGGACCGGCAGACAGCACCGCGAATGCGGCAAGACAGGCAAGCGACCGTTTCATCGCGGCAAGAGATAGCGGGTTGCGGCAGCCGCGCCAAGCCAAAGCGGCGGGCTGGCTCGTGACATCGCAGCGTGCTAGCGATTTCTTCGGTCGCACAGGTTTGGCAGAGGGCAAGATGATCGAGGCGGTGATCTGGGATTTTGGCGGCGTGCTGACGACCTCGCCGTTCGAGGCGTTCGCGCGCTTCGAGGCCGAACGCGGGCTGCCCGCCGACATCATCCGTCGCACCAACGCCGCCAACCACCTCGAAAATGCCTGGGCGAAGTTCGAGCGCGCCGAGGTCGATATCGAGGCCTTCGACAAATTGTTTGCCGTGGAGTCGCTCGCGCTCGGCGCGGAGGTGCGTGGCCGGGACGTCTTGCCGCTCTTGCAGGGCGACCTGCGGCCGGAGATGGTCGAGGCGCTGAAGCGGGTGAAAGCGAGCTTCAAGACCGGCTGCATCACCAACAATTTGCCGGCCAATGCGATCGGCAGCACGAGCGGTCGCTCGCTCTATGTCGCTGACGTGATGGCGCTGTTCGACCACGTCATCGAATCCGCCAAGATCGGGTTGCGCAAGCCCGATCCGCGCATCTACCGGATGATGACGGATGCGTTACAGGTCGATCCGGGAGCCTGCGTCTACCTCGACGATCTCGGCGTCAATTTGAAGCCCGCGCGCGAGATGGGCATGACCACGATCAAGGTGACGAGCGCCGCACAGGCCCTTGCGGAGCTCGAAGCCGCGACCGGGCTCGCGCTCCGATAGCTGCGCGCCGCCCGCCCTTCACCCCTACGGCTAAGCCAAAAGTAGCACGCATACGTCACCGCCTGCGGATGCACGCGCCGCATTTGCGCGGGGCCCCCTGTTGCGCATACAATCCCCGCTAATCAACTAACCAGATGGAGGAAAACGCGTGAGCATTCGGTTCGGGGCTGTTCTGTTGGCGGCAAGCTGTGCCCTTCTGGCCTTGCCGGCGCGCGCGGCGGACTGGAAGCCGGCCCGTCCCATCAATCTGATCGTGCCGTGGGCGGCGGGCGGCTCGACCGACCAGATCACCCGGCTGGTGGCCGGCGAGATGGAGAAGTCGCTCGGCCAGACCATCGTGATCGTCAACCAGCCCGGCGCATCGGGGTCGATCGGAACCCGCAGCGCGCTCGAAGCGGCCAAGGACGGCTACACCTGGACGGCGGGCGCCGCGCAGGATCTCGGCGCCTACCAGACGCTGGGCTCGCTCGACACCTCGATCAAGGATTGGCACCTGTTTCTCTCGATCGCCAATGTGCAGGTGATCGGCGTCAATGCGCGCGCGCCCTATCAAAACGCCAAGGAGCTGCTCGACGCCATGAAGGCGCAGCCCGGCAAGATTTCGGTCGCGACCGCCGGCGTCACCTCGGCCGGCCACAATGCGATGGAGCTGATCGCGAAGGTCACCGGCGTGAAATACCGCCATGTCACCTATGACGGCGGCAACCCGGCCGTCGTCGCCACGGTTTCCGGCGAAGCCGAGGTCACCACCCAGCTTGCGGTCGAGCAGGCCGACATGATCCGCGGCAAGCGCTTGAGGCCGCTCGCCACCGTCAGCGACAAGCCGCTGGAGCTGGAAGGCTATGGCAAGATTCCGCCGCTGTCGGACACGATTCCCGGCTTCACCGCGCCGACCAATTATTTCGGCATCTTCATTCCGAAGGGCGTGCCGGACGAGGTGATCGCCACGGTCGAGAAGGTCTGGAAGGAGAACATCGCCAACAACGAGGCGGTGAAGAAGTACGCAACCTCGCGCGGCGCGCTGTTCGCGCCGTCATCCGGCGAGGCGGCGCAAAAGGCCGTGTTCCCCGCCGTGCAGGCCAACGCCTGGCTGCTGTTCGACAGCGGCAAGGCCAAGGTTTCGCCCGACACGGTCGGTATTGCAAAACCCTGATCATGACCACGGCTAGCGAACCATCCACCTTTGACGGCCGCCTCCACCCTGCTGGTGATGCCGATGTCTTCGCCTGAACAGGTTCGGCCCGCTTCAAACCCGGGCGAGGAGGATCTCGTCACCCTGCGTGACGATTTCCTCTCCGCGCTCGGCTGGATGGCGCTCGGGATCGCGATCCTGATCGGCTCGGTGACGATGGACCGGCTCGCGAACCAGGACATCAATCCCTACACCATCCCCGGCCTGTTGCCGGGCCTGCTCGGCATCGCCATGACGATCCTCGGCGCGCTGCTGGCGGCGCGAAGCTGGCGCGCCCATCTGTTTGCCGCAAGCGGTCCGCCTGCCAATCGCGCCGAGCAGAAGCGCATCGTGCTGGTGCTTGCGCTTTGCCTCGCCTTCGGCGTCGGTCTCGTCGGGCATGGGCTGCCGTTCTGGCTCGCCTCGGCCATCTTCGTCGCCGCCGCCATTCTCTCGCTGCAATATCAGCAGCGCCGCGCCTCCGGCGAACGCCTGACGTTGCGCCGGATCGCCACCGCCATCGCGATCGGCCTCGGTGCCGGTTTCGCTGTCACCATCGTGTTCCAGGACATCTTCCTGGTTCGCCTGCCCTAACGGTTTTTGGATACGCCATGCTGTCGGGTCTTTCCGAATTCGGTCAAGCCTATCTCAGCATCCTGAATCCCTATTCGCTGGCCTATGGGCTCGGCGGGGCGCTGCTCGGCATCATCGTCGGCTGCCTGCCGGGACTGTCGGCGACGCTCTGCATCGCGCTGCTCACGACCATGACCATCAAGATGGCGCCGAACGACGCCATCCTGATCCTGATCTGCTCCTATGTCGGCACGCTCTATGGCGGTTCGCGCACCGCGATCCTGCTCAATATCCCCGGCACCGCGGCGAACGCCGCATCCTGCGCCGACGGTCACGCGCTGGCGCTGCGCGGCGAGGCCGGCCGCGCCATCGGGATTGCGACCTCGGGTGCCTTCAGCGGCACGCTGTTCGGCGTCTTGTGCCTTGCCGCCTTCACGCCGCTGCTTGCGGAGGTTTCGCTGTCGTTCGGCGCCTACGAATTCTTCTGGCTTGCGCTGCTGGGCGTCGCGATGTCCGGCAGCATCGTCGGCAACGATCCCCTGAAGGGCTGGCTGATGGGCACGCTCGGCCTGTTCGTGGCGCAGATCGGCCAGGAAGGGCTTTACGCCTTCGACCGCTTCACCTTCGGCTGGAATCAGCTCTCCGGCGGCATCGCGCTGATCCCGGCGCTGGTCGGGGCCTTCGGCTTCGCCGAGGTCCTGACCACGCTCGCCGATCCCGTCGAGCGCAAAATGGTCGAGATGCGCGATTCCGTGCTGCCACGGTTCCGCGAGGTTTTTCAATACTGGCGCACCGTGCTGCGCTCGGGCGTGATCGGCGTGCTGACCGGCCTGATGCCGGGCGTCGGCGAGGACGCCGGCGCCTGGATGTCCTATGCCGCCGCCAAGACCGTGAGCAAGGAGCGCGATCAGTTCGGCAAGGGATCGATCGACGGGCTGATGGCGGCGGAGACCGGCGATATGTCCTCGGTGCCCGGCCACATCATTCCGGCGCTGGCGCTCGGCATTCCCGGCTCGGCGCCATCGGCCGTGCTGATGGCTGCGATGATCATCCACGGCATCCAGCCGGGCCCGATGCTGATGATCGAGCATCCGCAGTTCATCTATGACGTGGTGGCGATGACCTCGCTTGCGACCGTCAGCATCCTGGTGTTCGGCCTGTTCCTGATCCGGCCCCTGCTGCTGGTGCTCAAGATCAGGCGCACCGTGCTGATGCCGATCATCTTCCTGCTCTGCACGGTCGGCGCGTTCGCCAGCGCCTCGCGCCTGTTCGACATCTACTGCATGATGGCGATCGGCATCGGCGCGTTCTTCCTGCGCCGGCGCGGCTACCAGATGGCGCCGTTCGTGCTGGGGCTCGTGCTCGGCGGGCTGCTCGACAAGAGCCTGCGCCGCGGGCTGGTGCTCTCCGACGGCAGCCTGGTGCCGTTCTTCACCCGCCCGATCAGCATCGCGTTCGCCACCGTGACCATCCTGATCCTGCTGCTCTATATCCCGGCGTTCAAGGCGTTCGTCACCAATATCACCGGCGCCGTCAGCCGGCAGATCCAGCGCCTGACCTCGCGGACGGCGTGAGCGGAGTTTTCCCGATGCGGATCGCGCTGTGCAACGAGGTGATCGCCGACATGCCGCTGGAGCGGCAATGCGACTACGCCGCCAGCCTCGGCTATGACGGGCTGGAGGTCGCGCCGTTCACCCTGAGCGACACGCCGGAGCGGATCACGTCCGTGCAGGCTGCGAAAATCCGCACCACCATCGAAAGCTTCGGGCTTGCCGTCACCGGGCTGCACTGGCTGCTGGTCAAGCCCGAAGGGCTGTCGCTGACCGATCCCGACGCAAGCGTCCGCGCCCGCACGATCGAGGTGATGACCCGCCTCACCGGCCTGTGCGCGGAACTGGGCGGCCACGTGCTCGTGCACGGCTCGCCGAAGCAGCGGCAGATCGCGGCCGGCGAGACGCATGCCACCGCACTCGGCCGCCTGCGGGACGCGCTGGCGCAGATCGCGCTCGTCGCGGCGCGCACCGGCGTCACCTACTGCATCGAGCCGCTGTCGAAGCGCGAGACGGAGCTGGTGAACACGGTCGCGGAAGGCGCCGAACTGGTGCGCTCGATCGATCATCCGAACCTGCGCACCATGATCGATTGCAGCGCCGCCGGCCTCGCCGAAAGCGAATCCGTCGCCGCGCTGATCGACCGCTGGCTGCCGACCGGCCTCGTCGCACATATCCAGGTCAACGACCCGAACCGGCGCGGTCCGGGCCAGGGCGAGATGCAGTTCGCTCCCATCCTCGCTGCGCTGAAGCGCAACCGCTATGCCGGGACGATCGCTGTCGAGCCGTTCGACTATGTGCCCGACGGCGCCGGTGTGGCCGCCTTCTCCGTCGGCTATCTGCGCGGCCTGCTCGACGCCTCGGCCTGATATTATTCGGCTGCCTTCGCGCCGCGCTCCGCAAAGGCGGCAGCCAGCGCATTACGCGCTGCCGTCAGCACGCCGCGCTCGGTGATCAGCCCGGAGACGAGCCGCGCCGGCGTGACGTCGAAGGCGTAGTTCGCGACGGCTGAGCCTTCCGGCACGATCCGCACCGTCTCGATCCGCCCGTCCGCGGTGCGGCCGGTCATGTGCGTGACCTCCTCGGGCCCGCGCTGCTCGATCGGGACGCGGCCAACGCCTTCACTCAGCGAAAAATCGATCGTCGGCGACGGCAATGCGACATAGAACGGCACCTTGTTGTCGAACGCCGCGAGCGCCTTCAGATAGGTGCCGATCTTGTTGCAGACATCGCCGTTGGCGGCGACGCGGTCGGTGCCGACGATGACGAGATCGACCATGCCCTGCTGCATCAGATGCCCGCCGGTGTTGTCCGCAATTACCGTATGCGGCACGCCGTGATGGCCGAGTTCCCAGGCGGTAAGCGAAGCGCCCTGGTTGCGCGGCCGCGTCTCGTCCACGAAAACATGGACGCCGATGCCACGGTCATGTGCCGTGTAGATCGGTGCCGTGGCGGTGCCCCAGTCGACGGTGGCAAGCCAGCCGGCATTGCAGTGGGTCAGCACGTTGACGGCCTCGCCCGGCCGCTTGCGCGCGGCGGCCGCCTCGATCAGGGCAAGCCCGTTGCGACCGATCGCCTTGTTGATGGCGACGTCCTCATCGGCAATCTCGCGCGCCCGCGCATAGGCCGCGGCCACGCGGTCCGGCTGCGGCAATGGCTGCAACAGGCGGCGCATCTCATCCAGCGCCCAGCGCAGGTTGACCGCGGTCGGGCGCGTCGCGAGCAGCATCCGGCAGGCGCGCTCGATTCCCGCGTCGGACGCATCGGCGCGCATCGCGAGCGCCATGCCATAGGCCGCGGCCGCCCCAATCAGCGGCGCGCCGCGCACCAGCATCGAGCGGATCGCTTCCGCCGCCTCTTCCACAGTGTTCAACGAAACGATGACGAATTCATGCGGCAGCCGACGCTGATCGATCGCCTCGACGGTGACCCCGTCAGGCGCCAGCCAGATTGTGCGGAAATGCTTGCCGTCGACCTTCATGGCAGCGCTCGCTCCTGGCCTCCTCGCTAAACGCGGAGCACTCTTCCTGCCACCGCATCGAGCTTCTTCAACAATCCGGGATCGCGTGCTTCCGGCGCCGTGATCAATGCGGTGTCGAGCGCGCGGTCCGAGCCGATCGGACACGGCTCATGCTGGCGGGGGAAGTCCTGGGCAAGCCGCGCCACCAGTGCCTTGGCCTTGTCCGCGTTCGAGCCCAGCACGCGGATGATATCCTGAACCGTGACCGCATCATGATCGGGATGCCAGCAATCGAAATCGGTCACCATGGCGACCGTGGCGTAGCAGATCTCGGCCTCCCGCGCGAGCTTGGCCTCGGGCATGTTGGTCATGCCGATCACCGAATAGCCGAGATTCTTGTAGGTCATGCTCTCGGCATTGGTCGAGAATTGCGGTCCCTCGATGCAGACATAGGTGCCGGCATGCGCGACGGAAAGCCCGGTCGCCTCGGCCGCAGCGGCAAGATGGATGCGCAGCCGCGGCGACACCGGATGCGCCATCGAGACATGGGCGACGCAGCCCTTGCCGAAAAACGAGCTCTCGCGCTTGTGCGTGCGGTCGACGAACTGGTCGACCAGGACAAAGGTTCCGGGCGGCAGCTCCTGCCGGAACGAGCCGCAGGCGGACAGCGAGACCAGGTCGGTGACGCCGGCACGCTTGAGCACATCGATATTGGCGCGATAGTTGATGTCGGAGGGTGACAGCCGATGGCCCTTGTCGTGGCGGGGCAGGAACACGATCGGCAAGCCCGCGATGCTGCCGCGGCGCAGCGGCGCCGACGGCTCGCCCCAGGGGCTCTCGATCGCTTCCTCGCGCGCGTTCTCGAGGCCCGGCAGGTCGTAGATGCCGGAGCCGCCGATGATGCCCAGAACTGCTTTTGCCATGCCCGCTCCACGCTAGTGTCCCGGTTCTGACATTCGTATCATGTTGCAGCGAGTTCTCTTACGAATGTCAGAACCAACGGGACACTAGGAAATATTGATGCGAGTGGAGCTTTGGATTTGACGTTCGCATGATGGAATCGTGGCAAACGGGTAGCGAACGTCAAATCCGCTCCACTCGTGGAGAGAGCTATCGCATTTTTGCGGGCGATTTGGAACCGGAGAGAGCGCCTTCGGTCACGCGGCGCCGACCGGCTGCACCTGGCTTGCGATCAGCCGCTCCAGCGTCTCGATCGACTGGAAATTCTCCGGCGTGATCTGATCCTGCGGAATGGTGAGGTCGAACTCGGCTTCGACGCCGAGCATCAGGCTGACCATGTCCATCGACGTGAGCCCGACATCGACAAGCCGCGAGTCCGGCGCAACGTCGGCGACGATGGCGTTCTGCTCAAGGATCGCCTTGACGAGGACAAGGATGCGATCTCGAACGTCGACGTCAACGACCTGCATCTCTCTTTACCCTTCCTGCGTTCGCACCGGCATCTCACCTGACAACGGTGATACGACTGAATCGATCGCTGCAAGGCGCGTCGTTATAGCGGGCGAAGCTTTTAAAAACAGTGACCGGCGTTCGTCCAGGCGCGCGTTCGGTCTTTAACGCTAACACGCGCGGAGAAATCCCGGGGTATCGGGGAAGGTTGGGTTAACCGTTCATTTTGAAAGCGGACCTGTTTACCCTGAATTTCATCGACGCATTTGAATCAAATCCCTACCCTTTGACCTAAACCGAACTGATGGATGACCGAGGTGGCATCGGGGTCACTCCCCGCCGCTTCGCTACATCCGCGAACCGGAGGTCGTTAGCCATGAACGTCCAGGAAGCCAGCCTTCGCGATCAAGCAACGCGGGAAAACTCAGAACGATTGCTGCTCGACCGGGGCGCCGCCTTCCTGAAGCGCACGACGGCGGTCGCGACCGCTGCGGCCGCTGAAGCCGAAGAGGTCGATCGCCTGGCGCGTTTTCCGAAAGCTGCGATCGATGCGGCGCGCGAGCAGAAGCTGCTCGGCATGCAGATCCCGGTCGAGTTCGGCGGCTTCGGCGCATCGATCTTCGACGTCACCGAGGTCTGCTACGCAATGGGGCGCGCCTGTTCCTCGGCCGCGATGATCTTCGCCATGCATCAGACCAAGGTCGCCTGCCTGGTGCGCCACGGCACCGGCAGCCGCTGGCACGAGGCGCTGATGCGGCGCGTGGCGGCCGAGCAGATGCTGCTCGCTTCCTCCACCACCGAAGGCCAGAACGGCGGCAATGTCCGCTCCAGCGCCGCCGCGGTCGAACGCGATGACGGCGAGATCTCGCTCAACCGCAACGCTACCGTGATCTCCTACGGCGCGGAAGCCGACGGCATCCTCACCATCGCCCGCCGCGCCAACGACGCCGCCGCCTCCGACCAGGTGCTGGTCGCGCTCACCAAGGAAGACTACACGCTCGTTCGCTCGCAGGGCTGGGAGACGCTCGGCATGCGCGGCACCTGCAGCGCCGGCTTTGAATTGAAGGCGAAAGCGCCGGCCGAGCGCGTGTTCCCGGAAAGCTATGACAAGATCCACGCCCAGACCATGACGCCGGTCGCGCATCTGTGCTGGGCGTCGGTGTGGGCCGGCATTGCGGCCGCCGCGGTCGAGCGCGCGCAGCTCTTCATCCGGAAAGCGGCACGTGGCGCCGGTGGACAGATGCCGCCGGGCGCTGCGCACTTCACCGCGGCGAAGATGTCGCTTGCGAAACTGCGCGCCACGATCACCGCGAACATGGATAACTATGCGTCGCGCGAATATGACGAGCGCGCGCTCGCCGCGCTCGATTTCCAGTCCTCGATCAACCTCCTCAAGGTCGAGGCGTCCGAGCTCGCCGTCGAGACCGTGATGCATGCGATGCGCGCCTGCGGCCTTTCGGGCTATCGCAATGACGGCGATTTCAGCGTCGGCCGTCACCTGCGCGACGCGCTCTCGGCGCCGCTGATGATCAACAACGACCGCATCCTCGCCAATATCGCGACCGCGACGCTGATGAGTGGCGTGCCCGCGAGCCTGCGCGACTGACAACAAGACTGAAGAAAATCAGCAAGAAATGGGAAGGCCAGACATGAACGTCGTCATCCGCACCGAATCGCCCGAGCTCGCGCCCGCCGATCCGCTGGATCATCTCGCCGACATCCTGTTCCACCGGATGGGCAGCGACGGCGTCTACGCCCGTACCGCGCTGTATGAAGACGTGGTCGAGCGGCTCGCGGCGCTGATCACGCGGCATCGCGAAGCCGGGACCGAGGTGATGCGCTTCCCGCCGGTGATGAGCCGAGCGCAGCTCGAGAAGTCCGGCTACCTCAAGAGCTTCCCCAACCTGCTTGGCTGCGTCTGCGGCCTGCACGGCACCGAGCGCGAGATCCACTCGGCGGTCGCGCGTTTTGACGCCGGCGGCGACTGGACCACGTCGCTGTCGCCCGCCGACCTCGTGCTCTCACCCGCCGCCTGTTATCCGGTCTACCCGATCGCAGCGAGCCGCGGCCCGTTGCCGGCTGGCGGCCTGCGCTTCGACGTCGCAGCCGACTGCTTCCGCCGCGAGCCCTCGCGCCATCTCGACCGCCTGCAGTCGTTCCGGATGCGCGAATATGTCTGCATCGGCAGCCCCGACGACGTCTCCACCTTCCGCGAGCGCTGGATGGCGCGTGCGCAGGCGATCGCGCGCGACCTCGGCCTGACATTCAAGGTCGACCAGGCGAGCGATCCCTTCTTCGGCCGCGTCGGCCAGATGAAGGCGGTGAGCCAGAAGCAGCAGTCGCTCAAGTTCGAGCTGCTGGTGCCGCTGCGATCGGAAGAGCAGCCCACCGCGTGCATGAGCTTCAACTATCATCGCGACCATTTCGGCACCACCTGGGGCATCACCGATGCTCACGGCGAGCCGGCCCATACCGGCTGCGTCGCCTTCGGCATGGACCGCCTGGCGGTGGCGATGTTCGCGACCCACGGCACCGAGCCTGCGAAATGGCCTATCAAGGTGCGCGAGATGCTCGGCCTTGCCGTGCATGCGAGCGCCGACGCTCACATCGAAGGCTGGCGGTGAACGCGCTCCCACTCAAGACGCGATGCCGCGAAATCCGCGAATCCGACCTTGAGGGCATCGCGGATCTCTTGACGCGCGGCTTCTTCGGCCGCCCGCGCGACTACTGGACGGCCGGTTTGCGCCGCCAAGCCGTCCGCGACGTGCCGGACGGCTATCCGCGTTTCGGCTACATGCTGGAGAGCGAGGGCATGCCGATCGGCGTGCTGCTGCTGCTCTATACCGCGCAAGCGCATAGCGGCGAGACCGCGATCCGCTGCAACCTCTCGAGCTGGTATGTCGAGCCGGCGTTCCGCAACTACGCACCGATGCTGACCAAGATCGCGCAGCGGCACAAGCACGTCACCTATTTCAACATCAGCCCGGCGACCTGGACCTGGCCGATCATCGAGACGCAGGGATTTTCCGCCTATTGCAGGGGACTGTTCTTTTCGGTCCCGCTTTTCGCGCGCCGTCACCGAATGACGGTGGAGATCGTTTCGGCCGACACCCGCAGCATCGAGGACCTCGCCGACGACGAAGCGGCATTGCTGGTGCGACATGCGCGCTACGGCTGCCTCAGCCTGGTGTGCCGGACAGGGGACGGGCGCGCTTTTCCGTTCGTGCTGCTCGCGATGCGCATCCGCCGCGGCTGGATCGCGCCACCGGCGATGCAGCTGGTCTATTGCCGTGACATGAGCGAATTCGTTGCCTGCGCCGGCGCGATCGGCCGCCTGCTGCTTCGCCGCGGCAAGGTCTCGGTGCTCGTGGATTCGAACGGCAGGGTGCCCGGTCTCGTCGGCCTCTACACCGAAAAGCGCGGCCGGAAATATTTCAGGGGACCGCATCGCCCACGCCTCGGCGATCTCGCCGACACGGAGCTCGTGCTGTACGGGCCGTAATTCGCGCCGGGCGCGATCGATTACGCCGCGAGCTTTCTCGCGTGCGCAAAATCCCAGTAGAGCTTGCGCGCCCTTGTGTAGAACGACCCGGGCTGGAGCTGCCGATCGTCGATGCGGATGACGGGCGCGACCTTGGCGAAATTGCCGGTGGAGAAGATCTCGTCGGCGGCGAGGAAATCTGCGTAAGTCAGCGCCTTCTCGACCACGGTGACGCCGTCGCCGCGCAACAGGCTGATTACGCGCTGGCGCGTGATGCCGTTGAGAAAGGTCCCGTTCGGCGCCGGCGTATGGACCACGCCGTCTTTGGCCATGAAGACGTTGGCATTGCCGAACTCGGCGACATTTCCGAGCATGTCCAGCATCAGGCAGTTGTTGAAGCCGCGCGAAGCCGCTTCGATCAGCGCGCGCGAATTGTTCGGATAGAGGCACGCCGCCTTGGCATCGACCGGCGCGCATTCCATCGTCGGCCGGCGGAACGGCGACAGCGTGATCGCATTCCCGGTCGGCTGCGGCATCGGCGCCTCGTAGACGCACAGGCACCAGTTGGTGGTCTCGGGGTCGAACAGCACCCCGCCGCCCGAGCCGTTCTGCGCCCAATACATCGGACGGATGTAAAGCTCGGCGTTCGGCTTGAAGCGCGCGATGCCCTCGCGGGCGAGCCCGATCCAGGTGTCGGTATCGACCATCGGCTTCAGCCTGAAATTCGTTGCCGACCAGTTGACCCGTTCGCAATGCCGATCGAGATCGGGTGCTGCACCTTCGAAGGCGCGCGCGCCGTCGAAAACCACCGAGCCGAGCCAGGCCGCATGCGTCCGCGGACCCATGATGGGCACATTGCCCTCGTGCCATTCACCTTCAAAAAAGGTCCAGCTTTGCGAATAGCTGACGGGCTTTGCGATTGTGGCCATGATGTCGTCCGCGGGCGGCGCCGGCGAAATTGCCGTATGTGGGGCAACTATTGTCCCAATTTCCTAGGAATTCCTTTCGGCAGGAATTGGGGGTAGTGTGGCGTTTACAATTGATAGACCAAGATCATGCCGCTCGATCCCCTCGCCAAGCGCCTTTTGACCATGATGGCCGCGGCCGCACCGCCATCGCGCATCCGGCCGACCATCGAAGAGCGCCGTCAATCGCTCGCGAAACTGATGCAATTTGCCCGGACCGAGGCCAATGTGGCAGCCACCGACGGCACGCTGCCCGGCCCCGGCGGCCCGATCGCCTACCGGCTCTACGCGCCGGCCGTGGACGAAGGCGAAACCGCGCCGGGCTTCGTGTTCTTTCACGGTGGCGGCATGGTCGCCGGCAGCATCGAGACGCATGACCGCGTCGCGGCCGCGCTGGCGGAAGCGACCGGCTGCCGGCTGGTTTCGGTCGAATATCGGCTCGCACCCGAGCACAAGTTTCCTGCGGCGATCGAGGACGCGATCGCCGCGACCGAATTCGTTGCCAAGAATGCGGCCTCCCTCGGCATCGATGCGGCGCGGCTGATCGTGGGCGGCGATTCCGCCGGAGCTACGCTCGCCGCCGTGGTTTGCCAATATGCGCTCGACAACGCCGCGCCTGACATCCTGGCGCAATGCCTGATCTGCCCGGTGCTCGATTTCGAGGAAACCTCGCCCTCGCGCGAGGCCTTCGCCGAGGACCCCCTGATCGACCAGGCGACGCTGGAAGCCGACCTCGCCGATTACCTGCCGGAAGGAACTGATCCGGCGGATGCAAGGATCTCGCCGCTGCGCGCCAGCAGGGTCAAAGGCCTGCCCGCCGCGATCATCCATACCGCCGAGTTCGACCCCGTCCGCGACGAGGGCAACGCCTATGCGAGCAAGCTGCTCGCCGCTGGAGTCATCGTCGAACACACCTGCCACGACGGGATGGTTCACAATTTCCACGCCATGGGCGCGATCCTGCCACAGGCGAAGCTCGTCCTGATGCAGATCGGCGAGCAGGTCAGGCGCATCGCGGAGCGATGAAAGCGCCTTAAACATACTGATTCAAATTTTGGCTAATCAGGCGCGATCCATTAGGGTTATTTCGTCAATCTTTGCGCGAATTATTGCTCGCTTTAAGGGCCGCCTCTAACAAGGCAGCGGCGAAGAAAAGCATCAAAAGAAGATGCTGCCGCCACCGTGGAGGTCGCCGATGCGCAACGAAACGATCGCTATTCACGCCGGCTACGAACCCGATCCCACGACCAAATCCGTCGCCGTTCCGATCTATCAGACCGTCGCCTATGCCTTCGACAGCGCCGACCATGGCGCGGCGCTCTTCAATCTTGAAACCGAAGGCTTCCGTTACAGCCGGATCGCCAACCCGACCACCGCGGTGCTGGAGAAGCGCATCAGCGAGCTGGAAGGCGGCGTCGGCGCGCTCGCCGTCGGCACCGGCCAGGCGGCGCTGCATTTCGCCTTCGTCAATCTTGCCGATACCGGCGGCAACATCGTCTCGGTGCCGCAGCTTTACGGCACGACGCATACCCTGCTCGCACACGTTCTGCCGCGCCAGGGCATCGCCGGGCGCTTTGCCGAGAACGACAGCGCGGACGCAATCGAGCGGCTGATCGACGAGAACACCAAGGCGGTGTTCGCGGAAACCATCGGCAATCCCGCCGGCAACGTCTGCGACATCGAGGCGCTCGCGAAGGTCGCGCACAAGCACGGCGTGCCGCTCGTCGTCGACAACACGGTCGCGACCCCGATCCTGCTCAAGCCGTTCGACTACGGCGCCGACATCGCCGTCCACTCCCTGACCAAATTCCTCGGCGGCCACGGCACGACACTCGGCGGCGCGCTCGTCGACAGCGGCCGCTTCCCGTGGGCGAAGCACGCCGAACGTTTCCCGACCTTCAGCAAACCCGATGAATCCTATCACGGCCTCGTCTACACCGAGCATTTCGGCAACAGCGCCTTCATCCAGCGCGCGCGCAGCGTCTATGCGCGTACCATGGGCGCGGTGTTGTCGCCATTCAACGCCTTCCTGCTGCTGCAGGGCATCGAGACCGTGGCGCTTCGCGTCGAGCGGCATGTCGAGAACGCGCGCAAGGTCGCCGACTTCCTGCGCAGCGATCCGCGGGTCGCCTGGGTCAACTATGCCGGCTTTACCAACAGTCCTTATTACGCGCTGGTGCAGAAATATCTCGACGGCCGCGCCTCCTCGCTGTTCACCTTCGGCATCAAGGGCGGCATGGAAGCCGGCAAGACCTTCTACGACGAGCTCAAGCTGATCACGCGGCTTGTCAATATCGGCGACGCGAAATCGCTCGCCTGCCATCCCGCCTCGACCACGCATCGCCAGATGTCGCCTGAGGAGCAGCGCAAGGCCGGCGTGATGCCCGAGACCATTCGCCTGTCGATCGGCATCGAGCACGCCGACGACATCATCGAGGACATCGACCAGGCGCTGGCCAAGGCCTGCCCGTCGCAACGGCGCCTGCAGGCCGCCGAGTAACCGGACAGCCCGACATGACGCTGCTGTTCGACAAGCAGAAGCGGATCGCAAGCCCGGCGCTGGTGCCGGGCCAGGAGGAGTCCGCACGCGCCACCGAGCTCACGATCGGGCTGATCAACAACATGCCCGACAGCGCGCTGAAGGCGACCGAGCGCCAGTTCATGCGGCTGCTGCAGGCCGCCGCCGGCGGCACCGCGGTCCGCTTCCGTTGCTTCTCGCTGCCTTCGGTCCGGCGGTCGAAAGCCGCGCAATCCCATATCGACGACGACTATTGCGACATCGCCGACCTCGATCGCCTGCCCCTGGATGGCCTGATCGTCACCGGCGCCGAGCCGAACGCTGCGACGTTGCCGGAAGAGCCATTCTGGCGCGAGCTGACCGGGATCGTCGACTGGGCCAAGACCCACACGCGATCCACCATCTGGTCCTGCCTCGCCGCGCATGCCGCCGTGCTGCATCTCGACGGCATCGAGCGCCATCCGCTCGGAGCGAAATGCTCAGGCGTCTATGACTGCGCCAGGGTGGAGCGCGACTGGCTGACCAGCGGGCTTGCCTCGCCGGCGAAGGTTTCGCATTCGCGCTTCAATGGCCTGCGCGAAAGCGAGCTTGCGGCACGCGGCTATCGCGTGCTGACGCGCTCGGGCGAGGCCGGCGTCGATATCTTCGTGAAGCAATGGCAGAGCCGTTTCGTCTTCTTCCAGGGCCATCCGGAATATGACGCGCTGTCGCTGCAGCGTGAATACATGCGCGACGTCGCACGCTTTCTCGCCGGCGAGCGCGAGACCTATCCGGCGATTCCCACCTGCTATTTCGACGACGCCACGGAAGCGGTGCTTGCGCATTTCGAGACGCGCGCGCGCAAGGATCGCGATCCGATGCTTGCGGCGGAACTGCCGGGCTTGACGCTTCGCGCCGATATCGGCGCGGGCTCGACGGCATCCGTGATCTTCGCGAACTGGCTCGATCATCTCGCGCAACGCACCGCTGTCGCGATGCCGGCACGCTGAAACCGGGGTGACGTCAGCGATGTGGTCCGCCTTCACGACACGTGTCAACAACCGGCTCGCCCGCCACCTGCGCGCCGTGACGCACCGCTGGCCGGCCGGGCGGCCGATGGTCAGCTTCACCTTCGACGACATTCCCCAGAGCGCCGCCAGTGTCGGCGCGCCGATGCTGGAGGAATTCGGCGGTCGCGGCACGTTCTACGTCTCCGGCGGCCTGGTGAATCGCTGGTCGGGACACTGGGACGGCGTCACGCCTGACGGCATCGTCGCGCTGCATCGCTGCGGGCACGAAATCGCCTGCCACACCTTCTCGCACCGACCGGCCGTCGATCTCGACGCCGCCGCGCTCGCCGAGGAAGCCGAGACCAACCGGCGCTATCTGCACACGCTCGATCCCTCGATCGAGATCGAGAACTTCGCCTATCCTTACGGCGTCGGCTCGGTGTTCCGCAAAGGCCAGCTCAAGCGCATGTTCCGCTCCTCGCGCGGCATCATCCCCGGCGTCAATGCGGGCCACATCGACCTGCATTTCCTGCGCGCCACCCCGCTGATCGAGCCGCATCTCGACGCGCAAGGGGTCGAGCGGGTGTTCGACGAGGCGCTGGCTTCCGGCGGCTGGCTGATCTTCTATAGCCACGACGTCACGGAGCAGCCGAGCCCGTACGGATGCACGCCCCAGCTCCTGCGCCGGGCGCTGGAAGCAGCGGCGCGGCGAAACATGCCGATCGTCAGCGTCGCCACGGCGCTGAAGTACGCCGACGCCTAGCGACGCTCGTCCACACTTCCTTATCCGCTGAATGCCTCGGCCCTGGCCGGGGCATCGCTGCGCGCGCTCGGCAGGAAGCGTTCGGAGAAGATCGCCGCCGGCACCGCGCCAAGCCCGGTCGCAATCTCGCGCGCCCGGTCCGTCATGGCAGGCGGCCCGCAGAGATAGACGTCGGCGTCTGCAAGGCTTTCGGCCCCGATCAGATCGGTGACAAAACCGGTGTGGACACCGGGGTTCGACACCCCCTTCGCCACCGCAATCCGCAGATCGAATTGCGGGAACGAGCTCGCCATCTGCTTCAATTCCTCAACCAGAAACAGGTCGGTTGCCTCGGTGACGCCGAAGCATAACGTCACCGGCCGCGGCTCGCGTGCAGCTATCATCTGGCGCAGCATCGACGCCATCGGCGCGATGCCGGTACCGCCCGCGACCATCAGCATGCGGCGCATGCCACCGCGCAGGTAAAAGGAGCCCTGCGGGCCGACGCACTGGATCGTGTCGCCAGGTACCGCCCGTTCCGCGAGATAGCGCGACATCACGCCGTCATCGAGCAGCCGGACGTGGAATTCGAGCAGCCTTGCGTCACCTGGGGCGTTCGCCATCGAGTAGGAACGCCATTCCGTGGTGCCCGGCACCTGCAGATTGGCATACTGACCGGGAAGGAATTTCAGCGGCACCGGGCCGACCATGCGGCCGATGAGCCCCACGACCGATGCGCTGAGGCGCCTGATCTCCTCGACCTTGATGGAGAACCGCTTTGCCGCGATGAGCCGGCTGCGCTCGTAAGGCAGACGGACCGCGAGATCACCGGCGGCCATCGCCACGCAGGGCAGGATTTCGCCGCCATCGACCTCGGCCTGCGTCAGCGAAATCGTGGCCAGCTCGTCATACTCGATTTCGCCGGCAAGGCAGGTCGCGCGGCAGGTCTGGCAATCGCCCACCTCGCAGTCGGAAGAAAGCTGGATGCCGGCGCGGCGCGCGGCCTTGAGGATCGTCTCCCCGCTCTTCGCCTCGATGCGGACGCGATCGCCGTCCGCAAATGTCAGGTCGATCTTGGGCATCGTTCCGCTCCGCTCTTCGCGCAGGCCCTCACTGGGCCAGGGCGAATTTTCCGTCCTTCACGGTCAAGAGCACCACGCTGTCGGCTTTGGCGCCGAAATGATCGTCCGGCGCGTAGGAATAGACCGCGGTGACGCCGACATGATCCTTCAGGCCCTCGATGGCGTCGCGGATCTTGGCGCGATCAGGACCGGCTTTCTTGATCGCCTCGGCGATCATGTTCACGGCGTCATAGGCGTTGCCCGCAAAGGTCGCCGGCGGCTTGCCGTATTTCGCCTGATAGTCGCGCACGAAGGACGACAGCGCCTGCTTCTGCGGATCGGAGTCCTTCAGCGAATCGATCACATAGATCTTCGAGGACGGAATCAGGATGTCATCGGCGGACCCGCCGGCCAGCCGCAGGAAATTGAAGTCGTTGGCGGCATGCGACAAATAGAGCGGCGCGGAGATGCCGAGCTGCCGGTAGTTCTTGACCGCGATCGCCTGGCCGGGGCCGGTCGCCCAGACGATCACGGCGTCCGGATTGGCGCTGCGGATCTTGGTCAATTGCGGCGTCATGTCCTTGTCGTCATTGCCATAGGCCTGCTGGGCGACGATGGTGAGCCCAAAGGACGCCGCGTTCTTCTCGAGCTGCTCGCGGCCGCTGGTGCCGAACGGGGAATCGGCGTTCAGCAGCGCGACGTTCTTGACGCCGCGCCGCTTCATGTCGTTCATCATCACGCTCTGCACCAGCACGTCGGTGAGCGGCGCGAGAAATATCCATTTCTTGTCCTGCGGCGGCAGCACGATGCCGCGCGAGCCGCCGTTCGAGATTATCGCGGTGGAGGCGCGCTGCACGGTATCGATGACGGCATAGGACGAACCGGAGTTCATCGGCCCGACCAGCGCGACCACGTCGTTCTGCTCCAGGAGACGCTTGGCGGCGGTCACCGTCTTGGTGTTGTCGCCCTCGGTGTTGAGGTTGATCAGCTCGAGCTTGCGCCCACCGATGCCGCCCTTGGCGTTGATCTGCTCGACCGCGAGCATCGCGCCGTCGAGGCCAGGCTGACCGAGCGAGGCGATCGGTCCCGACGTCTCGAGGAGACCGCCGATCTTGATCGTCTCTTGCGCCTGTGCTGCCGACAGCGTGGCTGCGAACAACAGCGGCGCCAATATGGTCCTGATACTCATGGTCGGCCCTCTCCTCGGTTGAAGTCAGTTCAGTGCTGCGGTGGCGGTGGCGAACAGGCTGAGCGGCGGATGGTAGATGCCGCCGCCGATGCGCCCGGCCTTGCCATGGCGATCGAGAATGCCGAGCACGACGCTGGGCGCTGCCCCGAGCGCGACGACGCCGCGCGCCGGCATGCCCACGTGAATCCTGGTTCGCGGGAACGCGGGATGTGCCAGCGGCAGCAGGCCCGCCGGCAGCTCGGATGCTTCGGCGCCGCCGGGCAGCGAGACCGCGGTCATCGCGCCAAAGCCCATGGCGTCGACCAGCGCGCTGTCGCCGATCGCACCCAGCCTGTCGTTGTCGCCATAGCCCGGCTGCAAGCTGCCCGACGGCGGCGCAGCGGTCGCGACGAACCAGCGGCCGGCGCTGCCGCCAAGCTTCACTCCGACGTCGACGCCGTTGCCGCCGAGCGCGGTGACGAGGCTGCTTGCCTCACCCTCGCCGGCCGCGGCGATGCATTTCACCGCGGCCATCCAGAGATTGAGGAAGAAGCCCGACGCCTTGTCGAGGAAGCGCCGCTCCGGCGTGTCGCCGCCGAGCCGCGGGGCAATGAGCTGGATCAGCCGGCGCGTGGCGTCCGCCGTGCGGGAATGGCAGTCGTCGCCCTCGACCAGCGCCGCATCGGCGATCTCGATCAGCGGGATATCGTGATCGACGATGATTTCCAGGGTCGCGGCGAGATTGCCGTTGATCCAGCGCAGATGCGACAGGATATGCCGGCCCGAGAGGCCGAGCCGCTGCGCCGCGGTCATGCCGCCGTTCAGCGGCGCGAACACCGTGTTGTCCGGGTTGTTCGCATCGGCGACGATCTGCGCGGCCATGTTCGGCGACAGCACGGCGGCGAGCGACACCATGGCGCGGTGGTCCTGCGCCGGCAGAAGCCGCACCTCGCCTCGGTCGAGCATCGCCGCGGCGGTCTCCGCGTCCGCCGCCCAACCCTCGTAAAGGATCGCCATGATGGCACTGTTGGCCAGCGGCTGCACGATCGCGCCGGCACGGACCGGCGGCCCGGCATGCAGGATCGCGCGCTCCGGAAAGGCGATCACGTCGCGCGCAAGCGTCACGCCGCGCCACACCGGCCGCACCGCATGCATGCGCTGCAAGGCCTTCCGGTCTGCCGGATGCAGCTCGGTCTTTACGGGATGCTCGCTGAGGCTGGTCATGGAAGTCACGGCATTCCCCTCACATCACCGCAAGACGCGGGCTTGCCGGCGCGCAGGCCGCATCATCCGAGCCGAGATAGGCTTCGGTGATGCTGTTGTCGTCGAGCAGCGCGCGCCCCGTGCCCTGCGTCACCACGCGGCCCTGAGCAAGCACATAGCCACGATCGGCGATCGACAGCGCGGCGGTGACGTTCTGCTCGACCAGGAGGATGGTCAGGCCCTGGTCGCGCAGCGTCTCGACGCAACGCAGGATCTCGGTCAGCACCTGCGGCGCAAGGCCGAGCGACGGCTCGTCGAGCATCAGAAGGCGCGGATCCCCCATCAGCGCGCGGCCGACCGCGAGCATCTGGCCCTGCCCGCCGCTCAGCGTGCCTGCGAGCTGATGCGCGCGTTCCTTCAGCACCGGAAAGAGCCGGTAGACGAACGCAAGCCGCTCCTCGAACCGCTCGCGTTCCGCCTTGCTGCGCCAGATGACATGGCGAAAGCCCTCGGCACGCCGCCGCGCGTAGCGCCCGGCCGCGAGATTTTCCAGCACCGTGAGCGAGGAGAACAGCGCGCGGCCCTCCGGCACGAGGCTGATGCCGCCGGCGACCGCGCGATCCGCGGACACGCCGCGCATATCCTTGCCGGCAAAGATCATGCCGCCGGCGCGCGAGGCCTCGACGCCGGCGATCGCGCGCAGCAGGCTGCTCTTGCCGGCGCCATTGGCGCCGACCAGCGTCACGATCTCTCCCTCGCCGACGTCGAGCGAGACGCGGTCGAGTGCGGTGAGCCCGCCATAATTGACGCTGAGCTCGGAGATCTGCAGCAGTGGGGTGCGCACGCGCGGGCTTGCCGTCGCAACCCGCACCGGCGTCACATGGCGCTGGCCGAGATAGGCTTCCAGCACGCGGGGGTCGGAGCGGACGGCAGCCGGCTCGCCATTGGCGATCAGGCGGCCCTGATCCAGCACCATGATGCGGCGCGCGATGCGGCTCACCAGCGGCATGTCATGGTCGATGAAGAGGATGGTCTTGCCGGCGTCCGAGAGCTGCAGGATGATGTCGCCGAGCGCGCGCTTCTCATTGTCGTTGAGACCGGCGCCGGGCTCGTCGAGCACCAATAGTTCGGTGCCCGAGGCCAGGATCCGCGCGATGGAGAGCAGCCGGCGCTGGCCGGCAGTGAGGATCGCGGCCGGCTGGTCGGCGAGTTCGAGCAGGCCAACGGTCGCCAGATGCGCATCGGCCTCGCGGCGGAGCGCGCCGTCCTCGAGCAGTGCGCGCCCGCGCCCGAGCAGCGAGGAGAACAGGCTGACGGGATGGTCGGCCACGCCGCCGACCATGACGTTTTCGCGTACCGTCAGGCGCTGGAACGGCTCGGCGGCCTGGAACGTCCGCGCCAGTCCGCGCGCAACGATGCGATGCGGCGGAGCGCCGGTGATGTCCTCGCCCCCGAAGCGCACGCTGCCGCTGCGCGGGGTGATATTGCCGGCGAGGACGTTGAGCAGTGTCGTCTTGCCGGCGCCGTTGGGGCCGATCAGCGCCACCAGCTCGTTCGCCTGGAGGCTGAAGCTGACATCGGTCAGCGCGCGGAACGCGCCAAAACTCACGGATACGCCGTCGACCGACAGCAGGGGCGTGGTCATCCGGCGCGTCCTTCCCTGAGCCGTCCAAGGCCGCGGCTGGCGAGATCGGTCAGCCCGCGCAGGAGGCCGCGCGGGAAATAGACCACGCTGACCACGAGCAGCACGCCGTAGGCGACGACATCATAGGCGCCGAGTGGCTTGAGGACCTCGCCGAGCAGGGTGATGAAGGCGACACCGAACAGCACGCCCCACACGTCGGCGAAACCGCCGACCGCGACCATCAGCAGCAGCCGCACCGAGAAACCGACGTCGAACGGGCCCGGGCTGAGATAGCCGACATAATGCGCGTACAGCCCGCCGCCGAGCGCGCAGCAGAGCCCGCTCATCATCATGACCATGCGCTTGACTGACTGCACGTCGTTGCCGACCGAGCGCGCCACATTCTCGCTCTCGGCAATCGCGCGCATCGCCAGCCCCGTCGGGGAAGCGATCATGTTCTCCGAAGCGATGATGAGCGCGATGGTGACGACCCAGACCGCCGGCAGGAAGGCGAAATCGCTATCCAGCGCGCGGCCGAACAGCGCGAGCGGCGCGATGCCGGTGAGCCCGTTCGGCCCGCCGGTGACGTCGTGCAGCTCGACGAGGCCGACCTGCACGATGATGCCGAAGGCGAGCGTCGCCATCGCGAGGTAGTGGCCTTTGAGGCGGAACACCAGCCAGCCGATCGCCCAGCCGAGCGCGGCGACGATGGCGGTGGCCAGGATCACGTCCAGCCAGGCGGGAACGCCGAACCACTTGCCGATCAGCGCCGCGCCATAGGCACCAAGCCCATAGAAGGCGGCGTGGCCGAGCGAGATCTGCCCCGTATAGCCCGCGATCAGCGCAAGCCCGATCGCCGGCATCGCCTGCAAGGCGATCACGATCAGGAGGTTCGCGAGATAGCTGCTCCTTGTCAGCAGGCAGAGCGCGAGCACGACGACAAGCGCGAGGATGCGCCAATGCTTCATCCGCGCACCCGTTCATATTCGCCGAGCAGGCCGCCGGGCCGGAACAAGAGGAAGCCGAGCAAGAGCGTGAAGGCGATCGCGTTCTTGTAGCCGGAGGAGACATAGCCGGTCGCGAAGGCTTCGAGGATACCGAGCACGAGGCCGCCCGCCGCGGCACCCACCGGGCCGCCGAAGCCGCCGACGATGCAGGCGACGAACCCCTTGATGCCGAGCTGCAGCCCGGTGTCGTATTGCGTCAGCGCAATAGGCGCCACCACGATGCCGGCAATCGCGCCGAGCGCGCCCGACATCAGGAAGCCGACCAGGCTCATGGTCTCGACCTTCATGCCGACGAGGCGCGCGGCGAACGGATTCATCGCACAGGCGCGGAACATCTGGCCGAGATACGTGCGCCGAAACAGCAGGTCGAGCGCGACCATGGCGACGACGGCCGTGCCCAGCACCCAGAGCGACTGCGGCACCAGCGTCGCACCGAAGAAGCGGATCAGCTTCTCGCCCGAGAAAGCCGGCAACGGCTGCGCGTCTGTTCCCCAGATGATGGCGGCGAGCCCCTGCAACACGACGCCGACGCCGATGGTGACGATGATGCCGCGCATCACGTCGCCGCGCACGGGCTGCACAGCGCCGCGCTCGATCACGGCTGCGACCACACAGGTGATCAGGATCGCGAGGATGATCGCGAGCCACAGCGGCGCGCCGGCGCTCTGGAGCGCGATCGCGCTCATCGCGCCGACCATCGCGAAATCGCCCTGTGCGAAATTGACGATGCCGGTGACGTTATAGATGCAGGTGAAGCCGACGCCGATCAGGCCATAAATGCTGCCGACCACCAGTCCACTGATAAGGAATTGCAGGGCGTCGGACATCTGGCCTCTCGCTGATCAGGCTCTCATCCACGACTCGGAGAAGGCCAGGAAGGCCGTGCTCTTCCGCGTGCCGGCGAAATCGCGCTGCACCACCTTGCCCTCGAGCGGCCGGCCGTTGATCGTGACCGAGCCGTCGGCGGCGTCGAGGAACAGGCTGTACATCTCGTGCAGCTTGGTCGGGCCGTTCTCCGGCGGCATGTCGACCGCGTAGGGTTCGCCGAGCTTCTTCCAGGTGGCGACCACTTCGAGATCCTTGGCGCGCACGATCTCGGAATAGGTCGACAGCGTCGAGCCCTCGCGCCGCGCCTCGGTCAACGGCAGATGGGTGAGCGCACGAATGCCGGGCGAGACGCGGAAGGAGGCGAATTTCGAGAAGAACTCGTCGACCAGGAAACGCGCCAGCTTCTCGTTGTCGCTGATGCAGAAATTGGCGACCGAAGGATAGCCCTGCTCGACGCCTGGCTTGTCCAGCACGACGATGCCGGTGCCCATGCCGTGCGGCGAATAGAAGATGCGGAAGAAGCACATCAGCCCGGTCCAGGGGCCGTCCTGCTCGTTCTTCAGGTAGATGCCGGGATTCTCGCCGGTCCAGTCGACCTTGCCCGGGTGGATGGGACTCTTGCTCGTCACGCTTGCCTCGCGATGTTGATGTTGAGTTACGCCGCCGCCTGCGCGACGACCGACTGCTCATATTCGAGAAGCAGGTTGCGGACCGCCGCGACGCGATCGTCGGAGGTGTGGTGGTCGCCCTCGAGAATGATCTCGGTGACGCGGCGGCCGATCTCTTCCTGCAGCTCGAGGTCATCGATTCCCGCGATCTGCGGGACCGAGAGCACGGTGTCATGGCAATAGGTCGGGATCAGCCCGCCCGATCTCAGCGTCGAGGTGGGCACCTCCTCGCCGGCCGCAATCTTCCGGATGTCGCGGCGCAGCAGGCGGCGCAGCATGACCACGCCCTTGTCGCAATAGGTGAGATGCTCCAGGCTGTGGCGCGCAATCGAGCGCTGCGAGACGATCGCATCATAGTCGCCGGGCAGGCGCTGGCGCTCCTCGAACGACTTGCCGACGCCCTGGCCGTAGAAGTCGACCTTCTCGACGCCGCACTCTTCCTCCTTGCCGATGCCGCGCGGGTTGACCTCGGGATGGAAATGCCGCCAGCCGATCACCTTGCAGGTTGTGTTGTCGATCGGCGTGGTCCATCGCGTGATGCCGACCCGGGCGAACGGCTTGGCGTCCTGGCCGTCCTCCCAGATATGCCCGACCTGCGCGAGGTTGGGCAGCAGGATGTCGTTGGAGCGGACCCAGACCTTGTCCTTCCAGCGCCGCGTCGTGACATAGATCATGCCGGTCGGCGTCTCCACGAAATCCATCACCGGGAGCTCACCCCAGGTGTCGGAGAAGTGGGAAAAGGTGACGCGGGTGTGCAGGAACACCGCATGTGCGGGGTCCATGACGTTTTCCTGCACCTGCAGCCAGTTGCAGGGATAGGTGATGCAATAGGGGACGAGCTTGTCGCCGGGATATTCGTAGCTGTCGTAGAGCGGGAATTCGGGGATGCTCGCGGGCGGACCGAAATAGCCGAAGATCAGGCCCTTGTATTCGCGGGCCGGATAGGCACCGTGGAACAGGCGGTCCTTCAGGGCGCTGCCGGGCGGATCGCCGGGGGTTTCCAACACGCGGCCGTCCACGCCGAACAGCCAGCCATGGTAGCAGCAGCGCAGGCCGTTCTCGGTCGGCAGGCCGAATTCGAGCGAGGTGCCGCGATGGCTGCAGTGGCGATCGAGGATGCCGTATTCGCCGCTGGTGGTGCGGAACACGACGAGGTCCTCGCCGAACATCCGGAAGCCGAGCGGGACTTCGCCAAGCTCGGAGGTGAGCGCGATCGGCTGCCAATAGCGGCGCAGCAGCTCGCCCGCCGGAGAGCCCTTCTCGACATGGGTCAGCTCGATGTTTTCGCTCGGAACCTCCTGCTGGAGATAGCCGCCATAGGCCGTCGTCAAAAACTGCTTTTGCGCAACCATCGCTCACTCCCTGCCCGGCGGCGTCGATGCGCCGCACACAGGCTTTGAATTCCTGGGCAGAGCGACTATTGCGTCGGGCCCTGGTTCTGCCAATTATAATTACTTGCCAAGCGGATTAGGTTTTTCCAAACCGCCTAGTGTGGTGGATTTGACATTCGCTTCAGTATTTCGGCGGGCGATCAAAGCGAATGTCAAATCCAAACCACACTAGAAAGCCTTGATTTTGCTAGTGTCCCTTTGGTTCTGACATTCGTAAGCGAGCTCGCCGCAACATGATACGAATGTCAGAACCGGGACACTGGTGTTTGACCGGAATGCCGAAAGGAGCCGCAGGCCCTTGCACCAATGATGAGCAATCCACGTTGCAGTGCCGCATTGGTGCGGGCAGAACAGAGCGAACTGAAGAGGGAGGGTCTGTGAGCGCCGACAAATATCAGGACAAGCTGGAAGTCGGCGAGACCGTACCGAAACTCACGCTGCGGCAGCTCACCTATTTCCTTGCAACCGCGAACCATGAAAGCGTGCTGCGCGCCGCCGAAACCCTCAACGTGTCCTCCGCCTCCATTTCCACCGCCATCGCGCAGGTGGAGGAGTTTTTGCAGATTCAGCTCTTCATCCGCCGCCACGCGCGCGGGCTGGTGCTGACCGCAGCCGGACAGGACCTCGCGGCGCACGCGCGCAACATCCTTCTGCACGCGCGCGAGATCGAATCGATCGCGCAGCGCGGCGCCACCAAGGCGGCCGGCCGGCTCAATATCGGCTGCCTCGCCACCATCGCCCCCTACCTTCTGCCGGTGCTGCTGAAGGAGCTCGCCGACAACCATCCCGAGATTCAGCTGCGCTGGCGCGAGGACAAGCACGAAGCGCTGCTGGACGCGCTGCATGGCGGCGGCTTCGATCTCATCATCATCTATGACTACGACATTCCGACCACGCTGCAGGTGACACCGCTGCGTCCGATGCCGGTGCAGGTGGTGCTGCCGGCCGGCCATCGGCTGGCCGAGAGCCAGACCTGCTCGCTCGCCGATCTCGTCGGTGAACCCATGGTGCTGCTCGACCAGCCGCGGACGCGTGACTATTTCCTGTCGCTGTTCGGCGCCAGGGGCCTGAGCCCGACGATTGCCTATCGCACCGCGTCGTTCGAGATGGTACGCAGCCTCGTCGCCAACGGCTTTGGCTATGCGCTGCTCAACTTCGTGCCGCCCTACCACGTCGAAGGCCACGGTCGGCTGATCTCGCGGCCGCTCGCCGATCTCGACCGGCCGCAGAACCTGGTGCTGGCGCGGCTCTATCGGTTCCGCGCGCCGCGGCTGGTCGACGAGCTGTTCCAGTCCGTCAGCGCCGCCGTGAACAGGCTGCAGATTTCGGCGTCATGACGCGCGAGCCCGTCTTCACGATCGGACACTCCAACCGGTCGCTTGCCGAATTCATCGACGTGCTGCGCTCGGCCGACATTCGCCTGTTGATCGACGTGCGCCGCTTCCCCGCCTCGCGGCGGCATCCGCAGTTCAACATCGGCGCGCTGCGCGATGGGCTCAACGCGATCGGCGTCGCCTATCACCATTTCCCCGAGCTCGGTGGTTATCGCGACAACACGGAGGCGCAAGCCTCAAGTCCCAATGACGGCTGGCCGGTGGGATTTTTGCGCAACTACGCCGACTATGCGATGACGAGCGCCTTTCAGGCGGCGCTCGACCGTTTGCATCGCGTGCTCGAGCCGCGGACAGCGGTGATGTGCGCCGAAAAAATGTGGAGCGACTGCCACCGGCAGATCATCGCCGACTATCTGATCGCGCAGGGGCATCCGGTCGTGCATCTGGTCGACGCAAGCAGGCGCGAGGATGGAAGGCTCACGCCCTTTGCCCGGCCGGACGACAACGGCGCGATCGTCTATCCCGCCGTTCGTGCTCAGCTCCGGCTCGATCTGTAGTCCCCTTGCTGTGCCGTCCGGCGCGAAGCGTCCGTCAGGTCGAGCGCAGGAGAGGCGGCCGCGCGCCCAGGCCCGGCCGGTTGAGCGTTGGCCGCGCGCGGGTGAAGCTGAGCCGGCCGCGTTTGTAGGCCGACATCGGCGCAACGATCTCGGCGACCGCCGATGCCGCCTCCCGGCAGTCTATCACGACAAGGTCGGCGGGGTTGCCGACATCGAGGCCATAGTGCGCGACGTTCATCAGCTTTGCCGGACCGCTCGTCACCATGTCGAGGCAGGAGCAGAGCGAGGGCGCATCGCCGAGCTGCGCAACATTGGCGTAGAGGTTGGCAATACGGATCAGCGAGCAGTCGCCGAACGGCGTAAACGGATTGAGCACATTGTTAGTCGCGAGCGAGCAGGTCACGCCATGGGCACTGAGCTTGTGCGCGTGCGTGACGCCGCGCGGGACGTTGTGGTCGTGGTCGCGCCCGGTCAGGAACAGGTCGGTCGACGGCAGCACGGTGACCGCGACGCCGGCCGCGGCGAGACGCTTGCCCCAGGCTTCGAACTCGGCGGGCGGCATCGCCGACAACTTTGTCACGTGGCCGATTGCGACCCGGCCGCCATAGCGATGCGCGTCGGCCTGGCGACAAACCTCCGCCATATCGGTCCAGGACGGATCGAGGTCGAAATCGAGATGAAAATCGATGTCGAGATCGAAGCGCCTGGCGAGCTTGAAGATGCGATCGATATGCCCCGCACGGTCGCTGTCGGCGTAGGGGCAGCCGCCGATCAGGTCGGCGCCCTGCTCGCAGGCGGCAGCCAGCATCTCCTCCGTGCCGGGATCGTTGATGAGGCCTTCCTGCGGGAACACGCACAGTTCGAGATCGATCGCCCAGGCATAGTCGGCCTTCAGCTTCCTGATCGCGTTGAAGCTAGTGAGGCCGATCCGGGCATCGACCTCGACATGGGTGCGCATGGCTGTCGTCCCCTGCAGGATCGCTTTCTCCAGTGTGCGGGCGGCGCGCGCATAGACATCTTCCTCGGTGAAGTCGCGCTTGGCGGCAGCAACCTGGCTGATCGCCTCCTGCAACGTGCCCTGCGAAATCCTGCAGCGGTCGAGAATACAGGACTTGTCGAGATGGATATGGCTGTCGACGAAGCCGGGCAGAACGAGAGAGCCGCCGAGATCCTCGGCGCGCGCAGCCGATTCGATCGTGGCCGCGATCTCGGCGATCCTGCCGTCACGGATCGCAATATCGAAAGTGTGCCCGCCGCGCCCGGCGAGCACGGCGTTGCGCAGGATGAAATCACCGGATGTCGTCAATTCACCGCTTCCTTCCTGCCGAGATAAGCCGCTTCCAGCGCCGGATCATGCGCCAACGCCTCGGCCGAATCGCCGTGAACGATCCTGCCGGTTTCCAGGACATAGCCGCGGTCGGCGACCTTGAGCGCCAGCGCCGCCATCTGATCCACGAGCAGGATGGTGACGCCCTCGTCGCGCAGGTCGGCAAGGACCGCGAACAATTCGTCGATCATCGCCGGCGCGAGCCCCAGCGACGGCTCGTCGAGCAGCAGGATGCGCGGCTTCGCCATCAGGCCGCGCGCGATCGCGACCATCTGCTGCTCACCGCCGGAGAGCAGACCGGCCCGGCTGTTGATCCGGTCGCGCAGCCGCGGAAACCGCTTCAGGATCGCTTCCGCCTCGCTGCGAAGACCGGGATCGGAGCGCGTATGCGCGCCGAGCAGGATGTTGTCGATGACGGAAAGCTCGCTGAAGAGCTGGCGCCCCTCGGGCACCAGCGCCAGCCCGCGTGCCGCGATCAGATAGGCCGGTAGAGCGTCGATGCGCGCATCGTCGAGGATGATCGAGCCATTCACGGGGCGCAGCAGTCCGCTCATCGCCAGCATGGTCGTCGACTTGCCGGCGCCGTTGGCGCCAAGCAGCGCCACCATCTCGCCTGCGCGCACCTCCAGCGACAACTCCTGCAGGACCGGGACCCCGCCATATCCGGCTGTGAGCTTCAGGCAGGACAGCACGATCTCGCCGGACGGCGCGTGCCGCTCCGCCTGGCGTTGCCGCGGCTGCATGTCGCGGGCACCGAGATAGGCTTTCAGCACCAGCGGATCGTTGCGAACACTGGCAGGATCGCCGGATGCGATCACCACCCCGGCATCGAGCACCACAATGTGGTCGGAGATGTCCATCACGAGTTGCATGTCGTGCTCGACCAGGATGACCGCGACGCCGCTGGACGCGATCTTCTTCAGGAGGCGGCCGAGATCGTCCTTGTCCGATCGCATCAGGCCGGCGGCCGGCTCGTCCAGCAGCAGCACGGCGGGCCGCGTCGCCAGTGCGCGGGCGATCTCGACCAGCCTCAGATCGACATGGGCGAGGTGGCGCGCCTCGACATCGGTGCGGCCGTGGTAGCCGACGAAGGCCAGCAATGCCCTTGCGAGCCGCTCGTCGTCGCGCCCTGCGAGCGCGACGACGGGATTGCCGAGGCGGCCGCGACGCAGGGCGATCAGGATATTGTCGAGCACCGTCATGGCGCCAAACAACTGCGTGGTCTGGTAGGTGCGCGCGATGCCGTTGCGGGCAACGCGCCAGGCGGGCGCACCGGCGAGCTCGACGCTGCCGCGCCGCACGCTGCCGGTGTCGGGCCGGTAGAAACCGCCGACCAGGTTGAGCACGGTCGATTTGCCGGCGCCGTTTGGCCCGATCAGGCTGGTGATACGGCGTGGAGGGGCCGCGAAGCTGACATCGGTCGCGGCCTTGACGCCGCCGAAAGCGATGCCGATTCCCGTCACCGTCAGGTCATCAGATGAAACGGCGCCAGCGAGGAATTTTTCGAGATCGGCCGGCGGAGGCTCCGCCTCGGCCTTCGCCGGCCATTTCGGCAGCAAGCGGGCGAACAGGCCGATCACGCCCTCAGGCGCGAGCCAGAGCACCGTCAGGAGCAGCGCACCGACGAACAGCAGCCGGTATTCGGCAAGCTGCGACAACAATTCCGGCAGCAGCACCGTGATCGCAGCGCCCACGACCGGCCCGAACAGCGATCCGGCGCCACCGACGATGACAGCGAGCAGGAACAGGATCGATTGCGAGAATGGAAAGGAATCCGGCGCGACGAACATCATCAATGGCGAATAGACGGCACCCGCGAGCCCGGCCAGCAGTGCCGAGATCGCAAAGGAAGCGGTCTTGATCGTCACCGGATTGAGCCCGATCGATCGCGCCGCTGTCTCGCTGTCGCGCACCGCGATCATCGCCCGGCCCCAGGCGCTCGCCGCGAGCCACCGGTACATGTAGAGCGAGGCGGCCGCGAGCAGGACGGCCAGGATTGCATTCTCCCGCTCCGCGAAGGGCCGGCCGAACAGGGTCGGCGGCGCGAAACTCATCAGGCCGTTCTGCCCGCCGGTCAGCGATTTCCATTCGATGGTGCCGTGCTGCACGATAAAGGCAAAGGCGATGGTGATCATCGCCAGATAAGGCCCGGCCACCCGCAGCGCCGGCATCGCCAAGAGCGCGCCGATCAGGCCGGCCAGGATGCCGGCGAGCGGCAAAGCGAGCCAGAAGCTGACGCCCTTCGTCATCAGGATGGCCGAGACATAGGCGCCGATGGCGTAGAAGCCGACATGGCCAAGTGAAACCTGGCCGCTCAGGCCGAGCAGCACGTTCAGTCCGACGCCGACGACGGCCGTCAGCGCGACCAGCGCGAGGATGAAATGCGTATAGCTTTCCGAGACCAGCGCCACCGCGATCGCCGCGGCTGCGAGGCCCGCGATCGCGACGGTTTCGATTGAAGGCAGCGGGCGACCACGCATCGCGCTACACCTTCCTCGTTCCGGCGCGGCCGAGCAGGCCGTTGGGGCGGATCGCAAGCGCCGCGATGACGACCGCAAAGGCTGCGATCTGGGTGTAGCTCGAGCCGGCAAAGGAAGTGACCAGCGCCTCGATCAGGCCGTACAGGATTCCGGCGAGCATGACGCCCCAGGCCGAGCCGATGCCGCCGAGGATAGCGGCAGCGAACGCCTTGATGCCGAACAGCGTGCCCATGTCCGACTGCACGCTGAACAGCGGCGCGATCAAAATGCCGGCGAGTCCGGCCAACGCCGTCGAGAAGGCGAAGGAAAAGGCGATGGCGCTGCGCACATTGATGCCCATGAGCTGCGCCGCGCGCTTGTTCTGCACCACTGCGAGAAGCGCCTTGCCGCGGGCGGTGCGCTGAAACGCGAATTGCAGGGCGAGCGCGATGCCGAGCCCGACCACCGGGATCACAAGCTGCAGCGGGAAGACCCCGGTGCCCCAAATCTCGATCGGCTTCTGCGCGAGGAACGAGGGAAAGCCGCGCGGCTCCTTGCCGAAGGTGAACAGCGCGAGATTATCGACGACGATGCCGCCCGCGACCGTCGCCATCAGCCAGGCGTTCGATCCGCGCTCGGCAAACGGCCGCACCAGGGTCCGCTCGACGACGAGGCCGAACAGAGCGCAGAGCAGAAGCGCCAGCGCGATCGCCAGCGGTATCGGCAGGCCGAGCCGGACCGACAGCACATAGGCGAGCACGGCGCCCAGCATCACCGAGGAGCCCTGTGCGAAATTGACCGTGTTGGAGACGACGTAGGTGACGTGATAGCCGAGCGCGATCAGGCCGTACATGCTCCCCACGGCGACGCCGCTGACGATTGCCGAGAACAACAACATCGAGGCTGCCTTCTTGTCCGCGGGATACCGATCATGGCGTCCCGCGGAAGCAAGGTTAGTTGGTCAGCGGCACGATCTCGCCATCGACGAAATGCGTGAAGATATAGTCGCCTGCCGACAGCGCATCATGGTTCTCGCCGGAGAACGGCTTGTCATAGCTCTTGATCAGGCCATCATAGTGGTCGATAGCCAAAAAGCCGTCGCGGACCTTGGTGCCGTCGGTCGAGCCGGCCTTGGCGACCGCGAGCGCCGTCAGGTGCATCGCGTCGTAGGCGTTGGCGATGCCGACCGCGGGCGTGACGTCGGCGAGCGTCTTCACTTCAGGATATTTTTTCTTGAGCGCCGCGAACACGGCTTCGGCCTTCGGCGACATCGTGCCGGCGAAGCTGAAGGTCTGGATGAAATGAACCTTGGCCGCGCTCGGGCCGGCGAGCTCGGTGAAGCGACCGCCGGCCGGCCCCCAATGCGAAATCACAGGCACGTTCCAGCCCATGCGGTCGAGCGACTTCACCACCTGCGAGGCCGGCGCGACATTCGCCACCAGGAACAGCGCGTCGGCGCCCGCCTCCTTCAGGCGGGCGAGCTGCGGGACGACATCGACGTCGGCGTCCTGGAATTTCTCGACGCCGGCGAAAGGCAGGCCCTTGTCTGCGAGCGCCGCCTTCAGCCCGCCCTCGTTCGATTCGCCCCAGGGATTGTTGATCAGGATCATGCCGGGCTTCTTGATCGCGTATTTCTTCACCGCGTAGTCGACCAGCGCCTTGTCGACCAACGCGTCGACGGCGGAAACGCGGAACACGTAATTGTCGGCCGCGCCGTTGCGGGTGATCGCGGTGCCGGCCGCCCAGACGCCGATGAACGGCACCTTGTTCTGGTTGGCGAACGGCACGATCGCCATCGACACCGGCGTATCGAGGCCGCCGAACATCGCCGCCACCTTTTCGCGCTGAACCAGCTCGCGCGCAGCGACCACGCCCTTGGCCGGATTGCTTTCGTCGTCGCGCACGACAAGCTCGAGCTTCTTGCCGAGCACGCCGCCCTGCGCGTTGATCTCGTCCATCGCGAGCGACAGCCCGCGCACGATGGCCTCGCCCGATTTGGCCGACTGGCCGGACATGGCCGCGACCAGTCCGAACTTGATGGTGTCCTCGGCCGAAGCCGGCAGGGAAACGAGAAGGGCAGCGCCGAGCAGAAGCGCGCGCCGCGACAGGGATCGAATGCTTGCAGCCATTGGGTTCTCCTCCGTTGACGAAAAGCCCTTGGCAAGCGTCATGCCAAGGACGCTCAACAATTATTGTCGCTATTTCAATAGCTTATTGGTTAGCCCCTGGATCACTATACCCGTGCGCGCAAAACTGTCCAAATTGTATGCACTTGTGCATACGATTTTTGCTTTGACGAAGGCGTCCCCCTGCGCATCCTTGGGGGTACGAACCTGAAGGAGACCACCATGCCGGCCGCCGCACCAGCATTTTCGGCCAACACCGACGACGACGTCGCGATCGTGCGCGCGTTTCTCGAAGCCTCGATGAAGCCCGACGCCGAACGCGCGGCGAGCTTCATCGCAAGCGACTTCAAGCTCACCTTCACCGGCGGCCGCACCTTCGATCACCCAAGCGGCTCGATCGGCTTCAACGCCAAGCGCTACCGCTGGGTGAAAAAGGCCATGGACCGCTTCGACGTCGTGCCGGGAAGCGAGGAGACCATCGTCTACTCGATCGGCACGCTCTATGGCGAATGGCCCGACGGCACCGCCTTCAAGGACAACCGCTATATCGACCGTTTCGTGGTCCGCGGCGGCAAGATCACGCGCATGGATGTCTGGAACGACAGCGCCGAGCGCATCTTGACGCACAGGGGCATCGAGGCCTGAAGTCGTCGCCTAGCGCTTTGGCTGGGCGGGCGCCGTGCCCGCGTCGTCGGCATAGCTGTCGAGGATATCGCCGAGTTCGCGATTCCTGCGGCTCGAGGGCATGATCAACGCACGGTTCGCCACCGCTTCGAGATGGCCCTCCATCACCTTGATCGCGGCTTCGGCATCGCCCTCCACCAGCGCATCGATCACGGCGCGATGCTCGCTGACCGCGCATTCGGAGGAATGCGGCCGGCTGTAGAGCGCAAGGATCAATCCGAAGCGGGACGACACCTCGCTGACATAGCGGGCGATCGAAGCACTTCCGGTCATGTTCGCAAGCACGATATGGAATTCGGTTGCGAGCCGGATCGACAGCGGCTCGTTTTCGCCGCGCGCCCGCTCTTCGTCGGCGACATGGGCCCTCAACTGCGCGATCTGCTTCGCATCAAGGCGCCCGGCGAGACGCGACATCACCAGCCGCTCGAGGCCAAGGCGGATATCGAAAATATCCCGCGCCTCTTCCCAGGCCGGCGTCGCGACGACCGCGCCGCGGTTGCGGCGCAGCTCCACCAGGCCTTCGGCCGCAAGCTGGCCGAGCGCATGGCGGACGATGGTGCGGCTCGCGCCGAACCGCTCGCCGATCGCGTCCTCCGGCAGCTTGGCGCCGGGTGCTAGTGCCTGCTCCATGATGGCGTGGCGAAGCGCCCGATAGATCTGGCCGGTGCGGTCGGTGGTCGGCGCTTCAGGTCTTGCCATCGCGGCTTGGTCATCGAGGCTGTTTGATCGGCCATTCGAGACAAGAGCAGGATCGCCTCGCGCGTCAAGAGCCGTCACGCCTGCGATTGGACGGGCATGCGCGGACGCGCGCAACAGGGGCTTGCGCAATCCGCCCCGGCGCCCGTTCAGGCCGAACGCGGGCTCAGTAGCAGCGGATGACGTTGATGGTCTTGTCCGCGCCATCGCGCCCGGTCAGCGTTACCGTCTCCACCGGGCAGCTCGACACGTAGGGCTTATCCGACGGAGTGACATTGGGCGGGAATCGATGGGCCCAATCCCAGGGAACATCATATGTAGAGGTGTAGCGGACGTCGCCCGAGGGCTGCGGAGCGCCCAGCGCGGGTTCGCCGCCCGACGGCCCGAAGGACCCGTCAGAGAAGTCATCGTAGCCGGGCCAGAAAATCGCGCCCTGATTTCTGCGGTTATGCCGGAACGCGTGGACGCCGCGAGCATGAGGCATCGGGCGCGTCGAAGCGAACGCGCCCCGCACGCCTTGCTGCGCGGCGAAGGTCTCGTTCGCGGAAAACAACAGCGCGACAGCGCCGAGAGAGGCGACAAGCACCCCGTGCATTCTGTACGTCATGGCACGCACCACTGGTTGGTTAATGAGCAGCCGCCCGGGGACGCTAGGCCCGCGCTTTGGCGCCTGCAAATGCATACTTAACTATTGGTTAAGGCGTAATATTAACGCGGTGCGGACGATCGGGCATGATGCGCGGAAGCCCGCGGCGCCCATGCGCGTGGATGCTCGCGCGGTCTCCAGGAAGACGACGGCCGCGCAGCGGCATAGATCCGGGAGCGGCGCGAGCCGGGTGTGGCGGCTAATACAGCCAATTCAGCGAGTATGAGATCGCGCGCTCCAGGAAATAGAGCCAGCCGAAGGTCGCGCCGGCGACGGAAATGGCCCATGCAATCGCGAATAGTCGGTCGCGCAGCCGCCTCTCCGCGTGGCCTGCTGGCCCGCCGAGCGCCGCATCCGAACGGTTTGAGTTTATATTGGCCGTCATGAACATCTCGCGCCGTTGTTGAGGGGTTATCTGTTCGCAATCGCGCCAATTGAAATTCGACGAGCTATCCACCTCCCGAGCTAACTCGCCGTCGGATCAATCCTTGAATCCATAGCGCTCGAAATACTCATTCTTGTAGTTATCGCCTGCTCCGCGCGAGTAACGACGTATCGCGTCCAGGTCGGCCTTGTTGAGAATGACCCCGATCAGGCTTTCATAGACCAGTGGCGCAGATCCGAGAGCACGCCGCACGGCATCGACGCCGGTTTGCCCCCATTCGATGACGAAAAGATAGGAATCGATGATCTGGCTGGTGGAGCGCACGTCGACGACGGGGTTTAGCGGCGGCAGGTCAACAAGCACATAGTCGTAGACCTCGCGAAGCGACTCGATCAGCTTCTTCATGCCGGGAGATGCCAGGATTTCATTTGAGTGAGGCAGCCGCGCCTTGGCGATCATCGGCAAGAACGCCAACGACGTCGCGGGATCGTGCCAGACAGCGTCTCGCAATGAAGCCTTTCCTGAAATCACGTCGAGCAATCCGACCTCGGCTCCAGGCGCGAGCGAATGCGTCAACGAGGGGTTGCGAAGATCGCAATCCAGCAGGATCGCCTTGCCGCCGGCATGTGCGATGAGGCGCGCCAGATTCGCCGCGACGGACGACTTTCCTTCGCCCGGATAGGTCGAGGTGATGCCGATCGCCTTGTTGTTTGGCCTGGCGAGCGAGAACAGATCGATAGCGACCTTGACGCCGCGAAACGCCTCGGCGAACCGGGAGAACGGGTTGCTGATGACGCCGGAAAGAACACCCTTTGGCTCTGGCCGCCGCCAGGAACGGCCTTTCTTTCTCTCGGAACCCGGCAACGGCGCGTCGATCTTGGCCTTGATCGCGGGAACGATCGTCAGGCAGCTCGTCTGCAACTCCTGCTCGACCTGTTCGCTGGTCCGGAAGCCGCCTTCCGAAATATCGATCAGGAGCGCGGCGCCGAAGGCCAGCAATAGTCCCCCCACCGAGGCCGCCGCCATCACCAGCATGGAATTCGGACGGTTCTTCGTCAGCGGCTTGACCGCATGCGTGATGACGCGCGCTTCCGTGAATGGAAATGATTGCTGCTGCAGCGATTCCATATACCGCTGCACAAACATGTCATGCAGCGTGCGATAGGTCTGCGCGTTGCTGTCAAGATCCTTCAGCTTGACCTGTGCCTGATTGGTCGTCTGATTTTGCGATACGGCGTTCGCCAGATTCTTTTCAATGCTTTGCTCGCGTGTGATCGCAATCTGGTAGTCGCTCTTGAAGGTCTCGGCTATGCGCTTCAGCTCATCCATGATCGAGCGGCGAATCTCGAACATCTGATTGCGCAGATTGACGACGAGCAAATGATTGCGGCCAAGCTGCGCCGAGTAGAGCCCTTCCTTGTTGGCGATCTCGAGAAATTCACTGCGCAGCTTGTTGATGACGTCGTTATGGAGCGCATCCGCGACTGCGGGATCGGGGGAACGCAGGATATTGTCGATATCGGAAACATCCTTCTTGGTGATCTCGCTGATCCGATCAAGACGAGCCTTGGCTTCGGCGGCGGCCGACTGGGCCGTCACGAGCTGGCTGTTCAGTTCGGCAAGCTGCTGCTCGTTGATCAGGCGACCGCCGGTGTCGACGATGTTGTTTGCCTTCTTGAAGTCGAGCACGGCGTTTTCTGCCGTCGACGCCTGCTGCCGCAGCTCCTGTATTCTTTCCTGCAGCCAGGTGCTCGCCCGGCGTGTCGCTTCATATTTGGCCTGGAGCTGATCGACGATATAGGCGTCCGCCGTCGCATTCGCGATCTGGGCGGCGCGCTCCGGGTTCAGCGAGAGGAATCCGACCTGAATGACGTAAGTGGTCCCGAGGCGCCGCGCGGCGAGGCCGTTCTCGAAAACGGCTCGCGCGCGCCGCTCCAGCTCGGATTCGGACGGCGGGCGCTGCGCCCCCAGGTATCCCAGGATGGTCCCAAAAAGCCCAGGCTTTGCTCCAACGAACTCCGGATCGGCCGTGAGGTGAAGATCCTTGACGACCGTGGCCGCGACACCTTCCGATTTCAGCACCTGAATCTGGCTGTCGACCGCCGCCGAATCCATCGTGAGCTCCGCGGCCGTCGCCTGCTGCCGAGGGAAAGGTTCGGATTTTTTTGTGTCGATGAGCAATTCGGCTTCCGCCAGGAACCTGGGCGGAGCGAGAGCAAGATAGACGAGACCGCAAAGCAGGCTCAGGCCGAACAGAGTCGCGATGATACCGAGCCGCCGCCGCACCAGACCGACGAGCGCGCCAACGAGCTCCGCCGGCGACGTTGCCGTCGGCCGCTGGATACTGAACTCGGTTATCGGCTTGACATTCGGTATTTGCAGCATGCGCTCTGTCGGTGCGGTCGAGTTGAACATCACTAAGTAGGGCGCTGAGCTCCGGCATTCTGCGACCGCGTCATCCGCCGCCGCTGAAGGCGCAAAAAGCTCATACGTCCCGGCCAAAGCAACGCGACGTATTGCCGGCAAATGAGGCTTCCCTCATCCACGGCAATCCTTCGCGCCATTCCGCTCCTCAGGTTGTTTCCGTCTACCGCGCCCTTGAGAAGGCGTCGTAATCTTCAATTTCTGACTGCCGTAATTGTAGTCCCTGCCATGGAGGGCAAGGGAGAGAACAATGCCAAGGTCTTCCGGATGTTCCGCGCGGTCGCAGTTAGAATTGTTCCTTGACCTCGTAGCGGAACAGCTGGATCGCCGGGAACACGCCGAGGACCTGTTCCCGGCGCGAATGCCCGGGCACATCGACATCCATGCACTCATCGGTCTTGTAGTAGCAAACCTTCGCCTTGATCGGATTGGGACAGTGATTGTTGAGGCTGACCAGATGGTTCTGAATTCTCGGATTTGACGCGAGAGGGGTCGCACTGCCGCTGCTCTCGAGGCAGGGTTTGCCCGCAAGATCGAGATGCTTTCCGCTGGCCGGATCGCTGCCCAAAATCCCTTGTGCGAACACGACGCGCGAGAGGAACACGATCGGCACCAGAACCGCTGCGCCCTGCCAACGCATCCGCCTATCCCCTGGGGTTTGCGGCGACATATCCGACCAACGTGCCGGCGCCCCAAACCAAGCGCGACAGGCCATAGATCGGTTGCAGCTCGATGATGGCGAGGCCGGCGCGAACAATCGATCGAGCCAGCCGGTAGGCCAGATATGTGCGGCCAAAATTGTGCTTTTTTAGAACGTAGCCGAAGCCCTGCGAGTAGTTCCAGGCACGCCTCAACGTGCGCGCGACGCCGGCATCTTCCACTTGCTCATGGCAGATCTTCAGGTCGAAGCTGTAGACGGCACGCGCTTCATTTTCCATCAAGCTCAGCACGAAATCGGTTTCTTCTCCGGATTGAAAGCGGGTCGATGCACCGACGCCGATCTCTTCGTCAAACCCGCCATTGTCCGGTATCGCGCCTGCTCGGACAAAGAGCGTGTTCGAGTTGCCCGACGTCCAGATGTTGCGCTTGTTGACGGCGCCGCTGTCCTTCCTCGTCGGGCTCAGCGAGGGCGAGCCAAACTGGTCGATCGTTCTGCCGAGCAGAATATCGATCCCGGGGTTTCGATCGAAAAAATCCGCGACCAGCGACAACGTGTCCGTGAGATACCAGCAATCGTCATCCGGAAAGCCGACAACCTCGCCGCTCGCATGACGCAGACCGACGTTGCGAGCCAACGAAAGACCCCGATTCGATCTGACGTGCTTGAGAGAGAGCTCCCGCCCTCTCGATTGCACGATGTCATCGAGGAGCCCGGACCGATTTTGGTCGACCAGAATGACTTCGAACGACTTGAACTCCTGACGCCCGAGCGAGTCCAGCAATCGCTCCAGCTGCGCACGCCGTTCGCCGAGCGTGCACACCACCAGCGATACCAGAACGGTTGGCGCCTCCTGATCACGCAGATACATCGGGCTCCACTTCTCTCATCGCCGGCCGCCGCATCAGCATCGCGGTCACGAACCTGCCGGAGGTTAAGGTAATGGTCGCCGATGTCGTGCCAACTCAATTTGGCGGCGGCAGGGCCATCAAGACAGGCAGCGCATCCGATAACGGGAAAATGAACTGCCAGGAACGTTCGTACAATCGCCCGACGAGATCGTATGCGATCGGGCAGCATCGCAGACGCAGCAAGACGAAATTTGCAGCGCCCACATTTTGGTCACCGGCGAAGATCGGGCTTGAGCGCGCCGAACAGGCCGTGGCACAAAATTCAGGCAGGCGCTCACTTCGACTGGTTCCTCGCGGCGCGCGTCATGAATCTTTCAAGCACCGCCATTTGAGGACGGTCCGCCGCGCCATCCGGCTCGATATTGGTGAAGTAGTCTTTCGCCCAAGGACCCGCCGCCCAATAGGTCCATCCCGTCCACACATCGCGATTGTCCTGCATGAACTGCAGCACCCGCCGCAGCGCCTCCAGGCAATTGGGATCCGGACCGACGCCAAACTCACCGAGAAACGCCTTGCGGCCATTCTTCCGCGCCCAGTCGGTGAACGGAGCAAGGGCCGCGGTTGCCGACGCCGCATCAATGCAGGCGGGATGGGTTCCCGAAGCGTCGGAGTCGAAATATTGGTGAACCTCGTAGACAAAGTTGTTCCGCGGGTCATTCGTTCGCGGCATGACCGACGCATTCGGCGACCCATAGGAAGCGCGGAACCAGTCGCGCGCCGAGGACCAGCCATTGCCGGGAACCATGATCATGTTGTCGGCGCCGGCCGTCCGGATCTCGCCGATTGCCGCATTGGTCGCATCCAGCCACGTTTCTGTCGCCAGTTTGACCGGCTCGTTCATCAAGCCGAAGATGACACTGTGGTCGTCACGATATCTTGACGCCAGCCGTCGCCAGAGATCCGCGAAATCCTGAACCGAGACCTTCTCGCTTCCGATTCGGCTTCCCGCGAAGGCCGCATAATTGTGGATGTCGATCAGGACCCGCACACCCCTCGCCCGAGCCTTCGCGATGACGTCGTCGATCAGCTTCATTTCCGGCTCGTTCAGGTCGGATCGCAACTGTGGCTGAACGCGCTCCCACAGCACACAGAGGCGAACGACATTCGCGCCCTTGCCCGCGAAGTAGCCGATGCTATCGGCGTTCGGATAGAAATAGTCCCAGCCGACCCGGCCCGGGATTTTCTCCGGCCCGAATGACGAACCGGCAAAATTGATGCCAACAAGCGGCAGTGGCGTGGCGACCTGCTGGGCAGCCACGCTCCCGTACGAGAGCGCCAGCACCGTGGCGAGCGCATACACCGCGCAGATTCGTTTACCAAAAGCCATCGCCCAACCTGCCTGCCGCTCGTTGGCCGCGGTCCTGAGAAATTCGTTCGGCAGCGCATATTGGGAGGCGCGCTTGGCAGCCGGCGATCTCAATCGCTGATCGTGAATGTGAGCGGCAAACATCCGATCGATCCATTGCGTATTCTTGACGATTCGCCGCGAGCGCAGCGGCGTGAAGGGCGCGATCTTTCACATCGCGTTCTTCATTAAACTCGTGAACCGCCAAAAGTTCACCGGTCCAGCGGTTGGAACCGTGCCGAGCAGATATCCGAGCCTTGAGCTATGATCTCCGCGCGAAAGCGGGCGACTTTGTCCGGCGCGGCGCCAACTCGAGCGGACCTCTGCTCCCCCTTCGCCAATCATCCTGTTGCTGTCGTCCTCCGCTGGCGGTCTCAAATGCGGCCGCCGCGCCGAGCAAAAGCCACAGCAGCGCCGCTGTCTTGATCGTCATCTGCGATTGGGAAATCAGAAACAGGGTCGCCAGATAGGCGCCGATCGCATTTCTTAGCGCGTAGAAATACCTGCTCCGTCCTGACAAGGACATGAAGCAGAACCACAGCGCCAGCACGCCGAAAATGCCGACCTGCGAAAACAGGTAGCCGTAGCCGGCATCGAATGTTTGCAGCGATGACTCGGCAAGTCCCGTCCAGTTCAGGACAGTGAAACCGCGCAGCACGAAGGCCGCATAGGCGAGACGGCCCTCCGTATCGTTGGAAGACAAGTCGGCCGGCGATACGACCGTAAGCAGAAGCAGAACGGCTACAAATGGCATTGCGGCCGTGAGAGGAGTTCCGACGCTCGGCGGCAGAAGAGCGATCAGAATGCCGAGGGCAAGGAAGGTCGCGGCAAAACGCGTATCCGCAAGAACGATGCAGGCCAGTCCCAGCAGCAGCAATCCCCACCAGAACCTGCCGTCGATCCTGGACCGCAGCACCGCCCATAACGCGACGATAATTCCGAAGTTCCCGAGGCTGGATGGTTCCAGGAATATCGAAGACACGCGATGCGAACCGAGCAACCACGGCAGCAACTCGCGCCCCTGGCCCTCGGGCCGCACTCCGCTGACCATCAGGCCGCCCGATGCAATTCGGGCCGATTCGATATCGGGGACGGTGCCGCGCGCGATATAGAAGCCGATCACGTTGAAGTATTTCAGGAAGACATCGAGAAAGAAATACTCGAAGAACCCGACGACGAGGACCACGACCACAGACCAGCGCACGATGCGATCGGCGTCCTCCAGCGAGATCTTTCTTCCCAGACCGAAGAACGCGACAGGAATCAGGAAGTCCCTCACGACCTTCACATCGGTTCCGTCATTCGAACCAATGCCGCGCATCAAGGCCAGGAAGGTCAGATAAAGAATCAGCAGCGCCAGGAAGCAGGTCTCGCCGACGGACGCGCCGGCATAACTGATTGCGAACGTCAGGGTGAGAATTACAAGCTCCGAACCAATCACGTGTAGATTGGAAACCGCCGTGACATTCGTGTTCACAAAGCAGAGAGCGAAATTGAACAGCAGGACGGCACCGATCACCAGAAATGCGCACCAGCCCTGCGACCGCTCGCGCAAGGCTGAATCGTCCGCAATAATGGTTCCAGCAATCACCGAATTTCTCGCCTCACAGTTCCGAAAACGATCGTCGCTCCGGTTCCCACCGTCGCGAGCTCAAGACGAGCTGCGCAATTCTTTGTCGGCTTGTTGAACTGGTCGGACGCACTTCGTCACACCCTCGCTCATTTCGTCTCATAACCGATAGGCGACGGAAGCACTCCAGTCTGGCTTTTCTGCGATTGGAACTGGAAGGAGCACGCAACGTGGTGACTTTGCCCGAGGGCCGATCGCTCCCGAACCTGGAAGGACTCCGACTGATCGCCAGCGTGCTGATCGTTGCCGACCATTATCTTCGTTACCTCCATCTACCGACGGGCGGCCTTCAGCTTGCTGTCGATCTTTTCTTCGTCATCTCCGGCATCGTCATTGCGATGATCTATCAAGGCCGGGTCCACGATCTCGCGACCTATTCCGGCTTCGTGCGAAAACGCATAGCCCGGCTCTATCCGCTGCATTTTCTGACGCTGGCATTCTACGTGACGATCGGCGCGCTTATTGCGGCCGGCCATGTCGCGCCGGAGAATGTCGAAAAATACAATGCCGGCGAAATCATTCCAAACCTGCTGATGATTCACGCCTGGTCGCCTTCGGGCGTGATTTCATATAACTATGTGAGCTGGTCGATCAGTGCCGAATTCTTCGTTTATCTCTGTTTTCCGCTCATCCTGTTTCTCGTCGTGCGCGGATTCGGCGTCGGCCTTCTTGCCTGCGTCGCGCTGTTGCTGCTGGCAATTGCGCTCAGTCATCAGATCGTCGGCGTGCCATTGACGGAGTTGAACTGGCGGTTCGGTGCATTGCGCGCGGTACCGAGTTTTGCGTTCGGTGTCTGGTTATGGGCCCATCGCGACAGATTGGCGAGGCCTGGCCTTCTGCGCGCCAGCGCCAGCCCTGTGACCCTGATCGCAATGCTGTGCTTTCTTGGATTGATCGCCTTTCTTCCCAACCACTATTTGATGTTGGCGTGCGTATATGTGGTGGTGGTTTGCGCCTTCGTCTGCGATCTGACCGGGCGCCGTAGCTTTGCTTCGTGGACGCCGATCAGCAGCCGCGGCTATCTCACTTACTCGATCTATATGCTTCACACGGTGATCGCGACCGTCGTGATCTCGTTCATCTTCCCCAGACTCTTCGGCAGATCGGAGGTCGCGGTTCTCACCGCCGTGGCCTGCTCCGCCGCCCTCACCTATGCGGCAGCCTACATTTCATATTGGGGGTTTGAGACGCCGTTGCGCGCGCTCATCGGCGGCAAGCGCCCGCCCAAGGCTGTGGCCGCTTCCCTCGAGACCCGCTGACGCTGACCTCGCCGTGCACAATCTTTCCGTCACGCGAATTCAAACGAGTGATCAACTCGCCGTGGATTGTTGGGTTGGTCCAGTTCCGGCACTGGAAAAAGCCGTCGCTTCTCCCGTCCAAAGCAGAAATCCTTTCTGAGAAATGACAGCTCGAGAAAGTCGGGTAGCCCGTCTTCGGCCACTCCGCCCCAATTGTTGGCATGGATATGGATCAATTCAAACTGCTCCTGAATGTCTGCGACGGCGGAGTTGAAAGCCGATCGGCGCCCTTCAGTCTCATGGAATTCTATCGCCATGCCGACGATTTGATTCGAGCGCCGCAAAAGGTCGTCAATTACGAGATACTCGGCGCCTTCGATATCCATCTTGACAAAGATCCGTCCTGATTTCGCGCGCTTGAGGATCGTCTCAATGTCGGCATCGTAACCCTCGACCTTCTTGTCGTTAACTCGTTCCCGAAAATGGATGGCGTTTCCCTTAAAGAAAGCGTTGTAGGCCGCTATCAATCGAGCTTGCGCTCTCACTTCGTCGAGATCAGATCGGCCAAGGCATAGTTTGACGGTCGATCGCGCCAGCTTCTTGACAAAGACGGCGTTCGAAATCGTGTGGTCGTAGGCTTGAATTCGGAGATCGGGTCGCTCGGATTTCAGAGCCGCGTCGAAACTCCAGTTCTCGTTTATTCCCATGGAAACGAGGCAGTCGCACTCGCGAATGATAGTTCGCGAGATGACATAGCCTCCGTCATTGGCCGTGCCGAGTCGCACAAGATCGTCGACGACGGTGGGAGCCAAAAAGCCGAGCTCGCCGGGAAGCAGCATCAGATAGCTCCGTCGCAGTGATTGGGCTCGATCCCATCGGGGATTGGCGATTGCTTTTTAGTATGGACCATGTTGCAGCATGACGGCAACTTCGCGGCGCACCCGATCGCATCTTCGGCGATGAGGATCAGCCAGGCCAGACAATCACAATTTCGCTAGAGGGGCATACACTGCCCGGCAACCTGGCCGCAGCAGCCGCTTTCAGCTCGAACTGACTCCGCGGGAGAAGGAAAGCGCCATTGTCTCGTCTCGTTCAAATGCTGGTATTGCGACGGTGGGTTGCTACGAAAATCGCGCGTTGCTAGTTTCCCGCCATAGAGCAGCCCGAACGACGTCGACGCAACTCCGGCCAAATATCTTTTGATGGAAGCCAAGATGTTCGCACAAAAGTTCCATTCGGCAAAGCAGCTTGCAAGGTCGGTGCTTCCGGCAGCAATCACCTCCCGTTGGAGCGAATGGCGGGTTTCCGCCATGATTCGCAGCACCGAATCGCAAGATCGTGCCCGCGATGCCCGCGACGTGTTCGACGACATTTATCGCAGGAACAAGTGGGGAGGAGATTCCGGCGAAGCATTTTCCGGCAGCGGCTCGATCGGAACAGCGGTGGAGCGATACGTATCCACTGTCAATGAGTTCATTCAATCGAACCGGATCGGCTCGGTTCTCGACATCGGATGCGGCGACTATCGCGTCGGCAGAAAGATCGCTTGCGAGAAGTATCTCGGCATCGACGTGGCCCCTTCGGTGATCGAGCGCAACAACACGTGTTATGCCAGCGCGTCGCGCGAGTTCATGTGCCTGGACGCCGCGGGATCGGAACCGTTGCCCGCCGCTCAGTTGTGCCTCATCCGGCAGGTGCTTCAGCATTTATCAAATGCTCAAATTTTCGCCATTCTGGCCAAGCTGAACCAGTTTCCCTTCGTGATCATCACCGAACACCAGCTTGCGGCGGCGGACTTCGTGACCGCAAACGCCGACAAGGTCCACGGCCCGTTCACTCGGCTGTTTTCCGGGTCCGCTGTCTACCTCGATCGGCCGCCGTTTAACTTGAACGTGGAACTGATCCTGGAAGCTCAATCCTCAGACCATGCGAGCGATGCTCACAGCCGCGGCTGGATAAGAACGTTCCTGATCCGGAACCAGGCTTCGGCCTCGGCCGTTAGCGCGAGTTGATCGGCAGCGCCGAGCGATCGAGCGACATCCGGGTTAGATCCGTCAAATTCGGCCTTCCAGTTTTCGCCAGGTCTATCCTGACGACACGGGCACAAACACCGGACGAGAACGCACTGCCATAATGGTCGATCCGCAGTCCACCCCACACCAATCGCTCGCTCGCCGCGCTGCGGGCGGCGCTGCCTGGATCGCCGCCGAGATGTTCGCGGTGCAGGGAGCATCCCTGCTGGTTTTCGGCGTCATCGCGCGATTCGTCAGCCCGTCGGAATTCGGCATCATCAGCATCTGCATTGTCATTCTGCACACGACCAAATCGCTGCTGATCGACAATTTCGGCTACGCCGTGATCCGCAAGCCGGAGGCAGATCATCTCGAGTACACCACGGCGTTCTGGATGACGATCGCGTTTTCCTTGCTGTCGTTTCTGGTGCTCGAGGCCACAGCAGATCTCCTGCAGCGGATGTTCGAAATTTCCGGATTCGCCACCACCATGCGGGAGATGGCAATCGTCATCCTGATCATGGGGCTGGCGCGCACCCATGAGTGCTGGATGTTCCGGCACTTTCAATTCCGCTTGCTCGCGATCAGGTCAATCGCTGCGGCGATCGCCGGCGGCGGCGTCGGAATAGCGCTGGCGGCGCGCGGCTACGGGATCGAAGCGCTCGTTGCCCAGCAAGTGGTGACGTACCTCACCGCGCTCGTTGCCCTCTGGGGTGCCTGTCCGTGGAAGCCCGTTTTTTCGATCTCGAAATCCGCGGCCGGCGAAATCTTTCGGTTCGTGGGACAAACCACTCCGGGAGGATTCCTTGGCATATTGAGCCAGAACTGCGACACCCTGCTGGTCGCTTATTTCTTCGGGCCCGCCAATACCGGCCTCTACAGCGTCGCCAAACGGCTGCGGCTCGCCATGCAGCTCGTTGCTTCGGCCCCGATCAATGGCATTGCGTTGCCCACTCTGGCCGATGCGCAGCGCGAGCCGGAGCGTCTTCGTCGGGTGCTCTCTCAAGCGAACGGCATCGTTTGTGCCGTCTGCGCGCCGCTGTTCCTCGGGGTCGCCGCCGTTGCGGACGATGTCATCACCCTTCTGTTCGGCTCGCGGTGGGCTGCTGCCGCGCCGATCTTGCAATGGCTGGCCGCCGGCGGCGTGGCGGCCGCCCTGCTCGCCTGCAACGACGCCGTATTTGCGGTTCGGGGACGGCCGATCTGGACCTTCTACGTTTCGGCCGCCTACACGATCCTGGCGGTTCTGGGATTCGTTGGCCTCTATCGCCTTGGCAACGCCTATCTCGCCGCCCCCTTCGTGCTGCCCTATGTCGTGACCTTGCCGTTTTCCGCCTGGTTGTGCTCGCGCGTTACCACCGTCAGCTTCAGTGATTGGCTGCTGCGGGTGCTGCCAGCTTTAGCCTCAGCCATCATCATGCTGATCGCCGTTCGGCTGCTCGGCGGCATCTTGAGCGGACCTGGCCCAATCGCCCGCCTTGCGATCCTGTGTCCTTTCGGCGCGGTCATCTATGTCGGCGCGCTCGCCATCTTCGACCGCTCGACGCTTAGAAAGATCACAGAGACGGTTGGCGAGATCCTGCTCTCAAGATCAGCACACGCAAAGCTCATCGGCGAGCCGCCGGCAAACGTCTAGTGTCCCGATTCCGAAGTTCGCATCATTCTGCGGCCCCTCGTTTGCGAACTTCGGAATCGAAGGGACACTAGCAACTTTTTTAACTAGCGTGGCTTGGTTCAGAAGTCCGCATGACGAACGCGCGGCGACAATGGTGCGGACTTCTGAACCGCCACACTAGAGCATGTTCGGTTCTGATGGAATCAGAACCGATGCTCCAGATTCCCGTTGTGACGCGTTCTCTTCGCACGAGCCGGTACGCACTTCGCTCGAAAACGCTCTAGCCGGTTGAAGCACGACCTCGACGTCCTGCGGGAGGGACGCAGGCGACGTCCGGGTGCGCCAACGGCTACGGACTAGCCCGCAACATGCGCCTTATCCTTCCCGGAAGGTTCGGCAATCTCATTGACAGTTCGACGCGCGTGTCCTCCAGCCGGCCAATCAGATTTTGGACATGCTGCCGGGTCGTCAAGGAACCGAAATCATCCTCGAGGTCGGCGACCATGGGACGCGCCCATCGGTTGAAGTTGCTGTCGCGCTTCCTGATCTTGCCCGGGGTCAACAGCTCGAGATACCGTCTCCACGCCTTGTTCTCCCAGAGGTGCGTGGCCAGCGTGTCGTCGCTCACGATCTCGTCCGTCGAACGGAAAATGGACTTGAGATCCTCTGCAAAGAACAACGGCCAGAAGAACGCCCGATTGGACAGGACCGTGATCTCGCCCGGGTAGCGCTCTGCCAGCGCCGCCGGCCGCTGCACCGAATGCTCGTTCCAGAATCGGCCGCGTCCGCTGCCGCGAAAATCGCGATATTGCTCGCGCCATCGCACCAGGAAGGGCGCGTCGGGCTCGGCCAGGATCACGGCATTACAAAGCTTGTTGTGTGCCTCATCGCCCTCTCGGCCCAGCACCGTCGAGTTCGACAGGAGGTGGTCGAAGCTCCTGTGAACGAAGACATCGGTGTCCAGGTAGATGCCGCCCTGCTCAATGAGCTTCTCCAATCGCGTGATGTCGGCGCGATGGGCCGGATGGTCGACCGGCCGCCCGAAAATCTCGCGCGGCGCCTTGATGCGCACCGGCTTGACCAGCTCGCGAACCTTGTTCCACCAGGGGCCACGCGGTTCGAACTCGTAGTACAGAAAGGCCGCATCCGGCCGCAGCCGTTCGACGGCGCTCCTGATGCAGACGTAGTGCGTCAGGCTCAGCGGCTTGCCGCCGAAATCGGGCGAGAAGCCAAAGCAATAGTGCAGGATCTTCGGGATTCTCGACGATTGCATCACGCCATCCGACATGCGTTCATACCCTTGCCCCGGACCACCATTGACCCACGACCCGCATCAGGAAGATCGGGTTGCCGAGGATATAACGGCGCCACAGCCGCCCTGGCTCAAGGAGCAGGCGATAGACCCATTCGACCCGCGCCGCGCGAACCCACGGCGGTGCGCGCGACACCTCGCCCGCCAGGAAGTCGAACAACGCGCCGACACCGAAGCCGAGCCGGCAACCGGTGGCATCGAGATTTTCCGCCAGCCACATTTCCTGTAGCGGGTTGCCCATGGCCACCAGCACGACGTCGGCGCCCGATGCGATGATCTTCGCGCGGATCGCCACGGCGTCGCCGGCGCGCGAATAGCCGTTCTGGCAGCCGGCTATCTGATGCCGGCCGCACATCTCGATCAGCCTGCGCGCCGCGCGCTCGGCAACCCCCGAAGAACTGCCCAGAAAGAATATCCGGTAATTGTTGCGGGTGTTCTTGAAGAAATACGGAGTGAAGTCGGTGCCGTTCAGGTTCTGCGGAAAGCTCGATCCGAACAGAATGCGACTTGCCGCGTCCACGCCAATGCCGTCATTCATCACCAGAGAGCGCTTCAAAAGCGCGCAAAACTTCTCATTCCTCGAAGCGACGTTGAGCGCGTTGGCGTTGGCAAAGGCAACGATGGTCGACTTGCCCTGGCTGTATTCCGCGTCGATCCTCTCGACTGCCTCGGCCTGCGTGCCGACAAAGAACGGGACATCAAGGATGGTGCGGCGCCTGGCGCCCAGCGCGTCGGCGTAGAGGGATTGATAACGGCCGGACACGTGCTCCCAGCCGTAGCGGGAGGCGGCATCGATCGCCGTCTTCCGCATCGACGAATAGTTGTCGCTCACTTCCTTCCAGCGCTCCAGAAAATCGGCAGCGGCCGCGCCTGGCTCGTCGAAGTTCAGGTTCGTGCCGACGCCGCTGTTGGCGACAAGCCGCTGAAACGGAGCAATGTCGCTCAGGAGCGGGAACAGGCCCGCCGACATGCCTTCGATTGGCGCGATGCCGAATCCTTCATAGTCGGACGAACTTGCGACGACCGAACAGCCTTGGACCAGCCGTTTGATCTCGGCATCATCGGGCGCCTCGACGATGGTCAACGCGTGCTCGATATTCGCGGCGCTGGCCCAATCCTGGAGCTGCTCGACCCCGAAATCCCACGGCCGGCCCGCGACGGTCAATCGCCAGTCCGGGTCACGGCGCAGCAGCGCAGCAAAGAAATGGATCAGGCGGTCAAGCCGCTTGTTCTGGGAGAACCTCCCGATCCAGATCATCGATTTGACGGGATCACGCGACGCCGCATTCTCGAACTTCGAGATATTCGCCCCGTTTTCGATGCAGACCAGACCACGCGGCCTGATGCGGCAAAACTGGCTCTGGTCAGCAACGCTCACCGCAGCGACGCCGTGATACCACATCATCGATGCGCGCGTGACGGTCGAGAAATAGATGCGCTTCAGTCGCGCCGCGAAGGAGGTGTGAAAGAAACCGCCATGGGTCGAGACCACGAGCCGCTTGCGGTGCAATGGCCTGGTCCAGGCGAGGAAGTCAAAGAAGAAATCGATTGCGTGCACGTGAACGATGTCGGCATCGCCGAGATGTTTCAAGACTGACGGCGCGATCGGATAGCGCGAAGATCCGAAGAAGGGAATCCGCACGATCTCCACTCCCGCCACCCGCTCGCGGGCGGGCAGCGTTCCGGGATGGACGCCTTTGAACAGTCGATCGAGCGTGACGACGCGCACGAGGTGGCCATCGCTGACCTGCCGCGTCGCCAGCTCATAGACGAAGCTCTCGAACCCGCCGACCGCCGGATAGAACTGGCGCACCACATGCACGATACGCATTTCGACCTGCCATGTCTCTGAATGACGCTGGCGCCGCCCGGCCGCCGCTTAACCGGAGGCACGAACGAACGGCCCAGCCCGCTTGGCTCAATACGCGTTCCGGGGACGCATCACTTCCGCGAACGTTCGGAACAGAATCAACAGATCGAGCGCCAAGCTCCAGTTGTTGATGTACCAAAGGTCGAAGTCGAGACGTCTGCGCATGAGCTCGACCTCCGCGGTGCCGCCACGATAGCCGTGGACTTGCGCCCAGCCCGTTATTCCGGGCTTGACGTGATGTCGGAATGCATATTCCGACAACAGCCTGCTGTAGTAGCTGTCATGAGCAAGCGCATGGGGACGCGGGCCGATCAGCGACATGTCGCCGCGAAGAACGTTGAAGAGCTGCGGCAACTCATCGATGCTGCTTGCGCGCAACAAGGCGCCGAACCTGCTGATGCGCGGATCGTGGCGGGTTGCCTGGATGACCCTGTCGCCATCTTCCATCACCGTCATGGTCCGGAACTTGAGGATCTGGAACCGCTTCGCGTTGAAGCCGCTGCGCTGCTGCCGGAACAGCACCGGTCCCCTTGTATCCAGCCTGATCGCCAACGCCGTCACCAGGATCACCGGCGCCAGCACGGTCAACGCGACGCTCGCAACCATAATGTCGAAGAGCCGCTTGGCGAGCTGCTCGGAGAGAGCCAGCGGCGCCCGCTGGACCCCGATCGCGAAGGACGCACTGACCGAGAAGCTGGGATTCCCGACCAGGTTGCTGATCTTTCGATCGGGCAGAAGCTGAACCGGCAGTGGGGAGTTACGAAGCCGCTCGCGGATGAGGTCGATGCATCTGATGTCGTTCCAGCACAGCGCGAGAACGATCTCGTCGGCTCCGCGATCTCGCGCAACCGACATGGCCCGGTCCAGTGACGTCAGGATGCCCTTGCTGGCCGCCAGCGACCAGTTGCCACTATGGGGAAACGAGATGCGCGCCACTTCGGTCAGGCCGAAGCGGCGAAGCATGTCGGCCTGGCTGATGGCCGCAAGCTCATCGCGCAGTCCAACAAGGACGACGCGTCGGCCCTGCACCCGCCCTTGTCTCACCGCCACGGCCAACGCTTGCTTCATGAGGCTGCGCGAGGCCCACAGCAGGGGCAGCGCGAGCACGGCGAAACAAATGATCGAACCTCGCGAGAAGTCCGGTCCGACCCGAAGCAGAAATGCCAGCAATGCGAGCAGCAGACTGGTCAGGAACCATTGCCAGACGATGCTCGACTTGTTTGGCCGGGCGGAGAAGACGGTTGAAATCTCGTAGAAGCCCGAGGAACGGCTGATGAGCATATAAAGCACCGCGCCGGTGATGCCGGCCCCAATATGAAGATTGAGGTTCCACGGCGCGTGCGAGATGAAGTGCTGATAGCCGCCCGATCCCAGCAGGCCCGCCAACGCAATCGAAGCGCCATCAGCCAACGCAAACAGCGCTCCCACTGCCGCGCAGGGAACCTGCAGCCGCTGCGCCGGCCGCTCTTGTTCGTGCAGTTCGCCGGGCGCGCTATCGGTGACACGAAGATTTGATACGTTGGCCCACGACGAAATGGCCGGGGCAAAGCGAGCAGCGGTGGCGCCGCGATAGCTCGGCTCTTCGCGTCGTTTTGATTCAGCAGGAAGCGCCATTCGCACCTCCGTTCTGAATTCGTGCTGCGTGTCTTAATGCCTGCCGGCTGCACCGACTTCGGGTCAAACGTTGACGAATACTCTTTCGATGTTCCAATTGAGTTTTCATGCGCTGGACCTTCTTCGTTGCCGACTGTCCTGCGTCCCTCGGTG